>JAPOQG010000031.1 GCA_026710865.1 Acidimicrobiaceae bacterium | reverse complement strand
TGCGCAGCCCGACGACATGGTGCTGGTCGCTCCCGACGGCACGGCAGTCGACCAAGAAGGCCGTCGGGCCCGCATCAACAACTCCGGCTACCACATCCACCACCCCATCCACGAGGCCCGGCCCGATGTGACCGCCGTCGCGCACACCCACACACCGTGGGGCACCCCCTTCTCGGCGGAACGCCGCATGATCGAGCCGATAAGCCAGGAGTCGGCGCTGTTCTACGGGGACCACGCCCTCTTCGACGACGAAGAAGTGCACGTCCTCTCCTGCGACGGGGGCAAGCGCATCGCGGTCGCCCTCGGCGACTGCCGGGCCGTCATCCTCGCCAATCACGGACTGCTCACCGTCGGCTCCAGCCCCGCCGACGCCGTCGGATGGTTCGTGCTGATGGAGCGGGTGGCCGAGGTCCAGATGAAGGCCCGCCATGCCCTGCCCATCTCGGGCAGCGCCACCGGGCCCGTCCGAGCCGACATCGTCGTCGAGGGCTACGGCTGGGACATGTTCAACTGGGCCATCCGCCGCCACCTGCCGTCGGGCTAGCCCCAAGCGCCGGCCACCAGCCGAGCGTCCCAGGCCGGTGACAGGGACCGGCCGCTCCACAGTCCTCCGGCCACCAGTTCGACCCGGTCGCGGCGTAGTGCCGGATCTCGTCCGCGTGGGCCCGCCCCGTGGAGTCAGCTCCCCCAGCCATTCTCTCCGTCCCCGGGGGCGGACATCGCGGGCGGTCCCGCCACCCGACCGTCTAGGCCGGGAAGGCTCCCAGCATCCTGGCCCCGGCCAGGGTGTTCTGCAGCAGGCAGGCGATAGTCATGGGACCGGTGCCGCCCGGCATCGGCGTCACCGCGCCGGCCACCTCCTGCACCGCTTCGAAGTCCACGTCACCGACGATGCCGTCGGCCGTGCGCGAGATCCCCACATCGATCACCGCCGCGCCCGGCTTCACGAAGTCCGCGGTGACCAGCCGGGCCATGCCGGCCGCGGCCACGACGATGTCGGCCTGCCGGCAGACCGCCGGCAGTTCGGGTGTGCGGCTGTGGGCCAGGGTGGCCGTGGCGTCCACGCCCTTGCGGCCCAGCAGCAGAATCTGCGGGAGCCCCACCAGGGTGGAGCGGCCGATCACCACGGCGCGCGCGCCCGAGGTCGGCACCCCGTAGCGGTCCAGCAGGCGCATGACGCCCAGCGGCGTGCACGGCACGTGCCCGGGCTGACCGCGCACCAGGCGGCCCATCGACCGCGGCGTCAACCCGTCCACATCCTTCTCCGGCGGAATCAGCTCCAGCACGGCATCAGCGTCCAGCCCCGCGGGCAGCGGGAGCTGCACCAGTATCCCGTGGACGCCGGGATCGGAAGCCAGGTCCCTGACCGCCTCCTCCACCTCGCTCTGGGCGGCGTCGGCCCCCAGCTCGGCATGGCGCGACACCATGGCCGCCTCCGCAGCCTTGCGCTGCTTGTTGCGCACGTAGATGCGACTCGGCTTGTCGTCGCCCACCAGCACAGTGGCCAGGCAGACCTCAGGGCTCCCCGCCGCAGTGATCTCCGCATTGAGATCAGCGACGATCTCGTCCCGCAGCCGGTTGCCGTCCATCAGCACCGCCCCGCCCCCGGTCCGCTCGACGTCACCCAGTTGGGAATGCTCGGTCATCGTCCTCCTGTCGGGGCTGAAAAATCGTCGGTTCTTGTCGTTCAACGGTCTCGACAGGGTAGACACCGCGGGCCTACGATGGCCGTTCCAACATACGGAACTGTTCCAAAACAGTGCGTCTCAGCTTCGAAGCGCGCCGTTCGAGAGATTCCGAGGTGGGAGCAGCATGAGGATCCTGTTCGCCGACGGCCTTTCCGACGCCGCCGTTGAACGGCTGCGCGCCGGCGGCGACGTGTGCGCGCTGCGACCCTCGCTCACCGCCGAGGAACTGCCCGCCCATGTCGCCGGCTTCGACGTGCTCGTGGTGCGCAGCACCCGGGTGACCGCCGAGACCGTCGAGGCCGGCACCGACCTCGGACTGGTGGTGCGGGCCGGCGCCGGCACCAGCACCATCGACTGCGAGCGGGCCTCCGAACTCGGCGTGTTCGTGTGCAACGTGCCCGGGCGCAACGCCATCGCGGTTGCCGAGTTGACACTGGGGCTGATGTTCGCCATCGACCGCCACATCGCCGACGCCGCCGCGGACGTGCGGGCCGGGCAGTGGAACAAGAAGGCCTACAGCAAGGCCCGGGGCCTGCACGGCGCGACGTTGGGCATCATCGGGATGGGCGCCATCGGGCTGGAGGTGGCCCGCCGGGCCGCCGCCTGCGGGCTCACAGTCGTCGCCGAGGACAAGCCGAGACCTCGCGACGTGCGCCGGCGCATGAGCGACATCGGCGTGCAGACCCTCGGCGATCGGGCCTCGGTGCTCGCCGCCGGCGACATCGTGTCGCTGCACGTGCCCGGCGGACCCGAGACCACCGGGATGGTCGATGCCGGATTCCTCGCCGCGATGAAGCCGGACGCGGTGCTGATCAACACATCCAGGGGCGAGGTCGTCGACGAGGAGGCCCTGCTGGCCGCGCTCGACTCGACCGACATGAGGGCGGGAGTGGACGTGTTCGCGGACGAGCCCGCCCTCGGGGTCGGCGCGGTCGACTCCGCACTGGCCCGGCACCCCAAGGTGGTCGCCACCCACCACATCGGAGCCTCCACCCGCCAGGCCCAGGAGGCGGTGGCCGAGGGCACGGCCGAGGTGATCGAGGCGTACCGCACCGGCTCGGTCGTCAACTGCGTGAACCTGGAGCAGACGCCCGAGCGCACCGCCACCCTCAGCGTCCGGCACCACGACAGGGTGGGGGTCCTGGCCGCCGTCCTGGAGGAGCTGCGCCGCAGCCGCCTCAATGTCGCCACCATGCGCAACCAGATCTTCGCGGGCTCGGTGGCCGCGGTCGCGACCATCGACGTGGCCGGAACCGTCGAAGACGAACTGCTGGACGCAGTCCGCTCCCTCCCCGACGTGATCCATGTATCGGTGTTCGACGCATGAACCCGACGGAGCCGATGCTGGCGCCCTTCATCCGTGCCCTCCCCG
>JAPOQG010000331.1 GCA_026710865.1 Acidimicrobiaceae bacterium | reverse complement strand
GGGGGTCGAACCGGACCGGAGGCGCCGGCTGCGGCTGGCCGACGGGCGACTCCGCGAGGTGGACACGGCGGAGGCGAGGGTGACAGTCAACGGCGAGAGCGCTACGACGGTGGTGGTCTTCGGGGCGGACGATGCTCCGCTCCTGCTCGGCGCTCATGCCCTTGAGGGTCTCGGGCTGGCGGTGGATCCGGTCGGGAGGCGCCTGGTTCCCGATGAGCACATCATGTACTGAGGCCGATGGGCTCGTTCCTGGATCGCGCTGTTCGCCGCGCCAGGACACCAGGGGGGCGGCGAGCGGGGTTCGGGACCGGACGGGGCTGCGGGCTGGTCAGTTGTCGTTGTCGGTGATGGTGCCGGTGGCGCTGAGGTTGCGGCCGGGGACGCCGGTGAGCTCGATCAGCAGGGTCTCGCGGCTCTCGGCGACGGTGTCGTTGCAGACGGTGACGGTGATGGTGCCCGAGGTGGCCGTCGGCGCCAGGGTGAGCGTGCCCGAGGGGGCGATGTAGTCGGTGCCGGTGCCGCAGGTGGTGCCGGCGGTGGCTGAGACGCCGGTCACGGTGTAGTTGACGGTTACCGGGTCGTCGCTGGTGTGGTCGCGCCGGACGGTGAACTGCATGGTTCGGGCGTACTCCCAGACGCTGCGGTCGGCGTCGATCCAGTAGCCGGGGTCGTCGTCGGTGATGGTGCCGACCGCGGAGGCCTTCTCCAGGGTGAGCACCTCGGGTTCGTACAGCTCGAGGATGAACGTCTCGTCGGGCTCGTCGGTGCCGTCGTCGGTGATCGGCACCGTGATCGTGGCCGAGCCGGTGCCAGCGGGGATTTCGAGCTTGCCGGTGGTCTCGGCGTAGTCCTCGTCGGGGGTGGCCGCGGCGTCGCCGGCGGAGCCCCGCACCACGGTGCGGTAGCGCACCGAGGCGTCGTACACGCCCGGCGCGTGCAAGTCCACGGTGAAGGCGACCGCGCCCGCGTCCTCCGGCGCGGACACGTCGGCCACGGTGACCAGCGGCAGGTCGTTGTCGGTGATGGTGACCTCGGCCCGGCTGTCGCCGAGGGTGGCGTTGGCCGGGTCGTGGAGCACCACCAGGAACTTCTCGTCGAGCTCCGGCACTCCGTCTAGCTGAGGGATGAATACCGACAAGCTCACCTCCGTGTCACCCGGCAGGAACGTCACCGTAGCGGTTGTCGGCGTGTAGTCCCCGGGGCTTCTATAGCCGGCGAAGCGTGTGGGCGTGGCTGTGTTCGGCCCCGGCGGCAGCGCCACCGTGGTGTACGAGACCGTCACCCAGTCGTCGGGTGGAGTATACCTAAAGGAGAGGCACCACCGTGGAGACGCTTCCTGCCCGTTGACGAGGCACGGACTGCCCGGCGCGGGCTCGCTGAGCGTGACCGGCACTTGGACGCTGTTGTCCTTCTCGGCCACGACGGCGTCGGCGATGGAGATGACGGGCAGGCTGCCACTGTCGTCGTCGCGGATGGTGGCGGTGGCCTCGTTGCCGCCGTCGCTGATGGTCGCGCCGGCCGGGCTGGAGAGCCGCAGCGTGAACGTCTCGTCGTCCTCGTCGTCCTCGTCGTCCACGACGGGAACCTCGACGGCGCCGCCGGTGACGCCGGCTTCGATGGTGAGCGTGCCTGCGGCGCTGGTGTAGTCGCCGGGCGCGGCGGCGGTGCCGTCGGCGGTGGCGTAGCGCACGGTCACATCGGTGGCGCTGGCCCGGTCGAGGCTCACGTTGAAGGTCGCGGTGCCGGCGCCCTCGGAGACGTCGACGTCGCGGACAGTGATCTCCGGCAAGGTGTCGTCGTCGATGATGAACGCGTTCGTGCCTGCGGAATAGACGTTGCACAGGCGGTGGTTGCTGGGGCTGGTGCTGCCGAACGCCAACGCGAACCCCTCGGTGGGCTCGACGATGGTGTCGTCGATCAGTTGGACGCGCACCTGCGCCTCGGTGCCGTCGGCGGGTACCTTCACCGGCTGGTTGCGCAGAGCCCTGTAGTCGGCGCCCGCGGTGGCCCGCGCCCGGGGCTCCCCCGAACGGAGCGACGCGTTGCGGGTGCTCACCGTCACATTCACGTCGGTGCTGCCGGCGCGGACCTGCCGCACCCTGAAGACGGCGACGCCCTCGCCCTCTCGGACCGCGCCCAGCCGCTGCGGCCCCTGAGGTGCTTGGATGGTCACGCAGGGCGGCACAGCCACATCCCACACACGTACGTGGACTTGCCAACTCGGCTGGTAGCCGTATTGGTCCACGAACACCGCGTTCACCGCGTTCTCCAGGTACAGCCGGAAGGTCCGGGTTAGGGCGTGATTCACGCTGAAGTGGCATTCGATCCCGTCGTCCACCAGCGTGATCGGGACGGTGGCGGCCACTGACCCCGGCGGGAACACCAGCGTGCCCGGCTCCAGTTCAAAGGGCTCATCGCACCCGTCCCTGCCCGGCGGGTTCGTATCGTCGGCCTCCACGGGGCGGTGGTCGCTGGCCCGGTAGTCGACTCGTATCTCGCGGTCGCTGGGCTTGTTGAGCGTCACCTGGATCTCGACGGTTCCGTCGTCCTCGTTGAAGTAGTAGTAGTTGTCCGCGACGATGTGGGGGAGGTCGTCGTCGTCGAGGATGATTCCGGTGGCGGTGTGGTTGTCGTTGTCGATTTCGGCGCCGGGTGAGGGGTTGTGGAGGCGCACGGCGAAGGTTTCGGGGTCTTCGTGGTAGGTGTCGTCGGTGAGGGCGACGGTGGCGGTGGTGGTGGTTTGGCCGGCGTGGATTCTCAGTGTTCGGGTGGTGGCGGTGTAGTCGTCGGGTTGGGTGGCGGTGCCGTCGAAGGTGCTGTAGCCCACGGTGATGCCGGTTGGGGGGGCGGGTGTGGCGGTGATGGTGAAGTCGATGGTGTTGTCGGCTTCGGTGGCTTGGGCGTCGGTGATGGCGAGGCGGGTGATGTCGTCGTCGAGGATGGTGCCGGTTGCGGTGCCGGCGCCTTGGGCGATGACGGCGTTGGTGGGGTTGTGCAGGGTGATGGTGAAGGTCTCGGCGCCCTCGACGAGGTCGTCGTCGGCGATGTAGACGGAGATCTCGCCGGTGTCGAGGCCTGCGGGGATGACCAGGTCGCCTCGGGCGCCGGCGGCGGTGGCGTAGTCGGCGCCTGCTTCGGCGGTGCCGTCGGTGGTGTAGTAGTGCAGT
>JAPOQG010000330.1 GCA_026710865.1 Acidimicrobiaceae bacterium | reverse complement strand
GGGCCGTGGGCTTCGAGCAGCTCATTGACGGCGGCCAGGGGCGTGCCCTTGTCGATGACGTGGGTGATCCCGTCACGGCGCGGCTTGGACGTCCGAGCGGCAGTCTCGAGGAACCGGGGAGACTCGGAGATGGGCATCGGGTGATCTCCTGACCGGCGTCACACCGCGGCGGGCCGCGACACCATTCTAAGAGTCGGGACTGATTGCGGGCATTTCGGTGGCAGCCAGAGCGACGCCGGCCACGAGCGCCTGGCCGGAGGTGGCGCCCACTGCGGCCAGCGACCGGGCGGCCCGACCCATTGCGTTCGGGTCGCCGTCGGCGGCCGCGTCGAGCAGGGTGTGGGCGGGCTGGATGCTCTGGCCCTCAGCGGCCCACCTCAGGTAGGCGCGGCTCAGCGCGGTGGTGCGGGCCGAGCGGGCCAGGCGGCCCAGGGCTCCACGACAGGCTGGATCCATGGCGCACACCAGCAGGATCCCCGCGAGCACGTCGTCGCCGCTCGGCGTGAGTCCGGCGCCCCGTCCCTGCAGGCGACGGGCGGCGGCGGCCAGGTCGCCACGACGGACATCGCCGGTCACCGCGTCCCACACCGCTCCCAGCTCGGGATCGACGGGATCGGCCATGCCGTGCCATGCCGCCGCGTCCGCCGCGAGACGCTCCGGCAGGCGGGGTGCCCAGCGCTTGTCCGCGTCGACGCGGATCCGCGTGCGGCCCGCCTCCAGGATCCCGCCCGCGACGGTCACCTCGTCGTGGCGGTTAGGAAGTTCGGGCAACTCTGCGGCTACCAGGTGCAGGGGCCCGGCCCAGGACTGGGGGGCCAGGACCGCGAAGACGGTCTGCTCGGAGCCCGATAGGTCACGCGGCTGGGCGGCACCGCTTGGCGTCCAGAGGGCGTGTCGTCCGCTCTTGTTCGCTGCGCTCACGGGCCGCTCGGGCCACGGCCTCGCCCGTATGGGGAGGATGCGTCCGCCTGCTTGCTCGGGCTCCAGGACGTAGAACCCGCCATCGAAGACGCCGCCGACCCGACCGGCGAACCCGTCGGACACAGCCTCCAGCACCCCTTCGCCGACGGACGCCGCTTCCACCACCCTCTCGCGGGCATACGACGCGGGCGCGGCGTCCCGGGCCGCGGCTGCTGTACCGTGCGGCCGTGCCACCGCCGGAGGCCTCATCGCGGATCGACCTGGACGAGCTGGTGGCCGCGGTGCGCTCCCATCCGGGCCTGCTCGCCAAGCGCGCCATCGGGGCCGTGCGCGGCGCGGTCGAGGAGCCTGACGCTCTGACCGGACCGGGCGACGACGGCGCAGTGGTGGAGATGCCGCAGGGAGGCTCGCTGATCGTTTGCGGCGAGGCGATGCATCCGCCGTTCGTGGCATCCGATCCCCACGGCGCGGGGATGGCGGCGGTGCTCGCCAACGTCAACGACCTCGCAGCCATGGGAGCGGTTCCCACTGCCATCGTCAACACGGTGGTTGCTCCCGCCCCGCTTGCGGCTGAGTGCCTGAGGGGAATGGCCGAGGCAGCCGCCCTCTACGACGTGCCGGTGGTGGGCGGACACATCAGCGAGCACGCGGGCGAGCCCGCGCTCTCGGCCTTCGCGCTGGGGAGCGCCGACAGGGTCCTGTCGGCCACCCGGGCCAGCCCGGGTGAGGAGCTCGTGTTCGTCTGCTGCCTCGACGGCCGGATGCGCAGCGACTTCCCGTTCTTCACATCGATCGCGACACAGGGCCCACGCCTGGCCGCCGACGTGCGCCTGCTGGCCGAGGCGGCCCGAGCCGGGCTGGCGTCGGCGGCCAAGGACGTGAGCATGGCCGGAGTGATCGGTTCGCTGGCCATGCTCCTCGAGCCAGGTCGCCTCGGTGCCGACATCGACCTCGAACAGTTGCCTGTCCCTGCTGGAGTCGACCTGGACCGCTGGCTGGTGAGCTTCCCGACCTACGCCTTCTGGTTGGCCTCGGACCGGGCCGGGGCGTGCGCGGACCTGTTCCGCGACGCGGGTCTCACCGCGGCCGTCGCTGGCACCCTCACCGGCGGCGGTGTCTTGAACCTGCACCTCGGCGCAGACGCCCGCGCCGTGATGGACCTCACCCACGAGCCTGTCACCGGTCTCTGGGACTGAGAACGTGCGCGGGCAGGGGCAAGCGCCTCGCGGCTCACTTGGAGCGTGCGCGGGTAGGTGAAGCCGCCTCGCGGTGCAGGGTGGTGATTCCCGCTCTTGTTCGCTGCGCTCACGGGCCGCTCGGGCCACGGCCGCGCCCGTATGTGCCGGATTCGCTCGCCTACCCGCGCGGCCTCTCAGTGATGCCGCCATGTCAGGATCCGGCCGCCTCGATCCGGCCCTTCATGGTCAGCCGGTGATCCTCGAACAGTTCACGGTCGCTGGTCTCCACGTCGCCGAAGGAGGCCGCGTCCAGGTCGGCCGTCTCGCCGTGCTCGTCGCCCAGCGCGGCCACCATCACCACATAGGCGGGCTTCATCGTGGAGGGATCGGGCTCGACAGTGCTGACCACCGCCAGCCCGGTAGCCAGGTGCAGTTCGATGCGCTGGTAGGGATCGACGAGGCCGGAATCCAAGTCGCCCTGCTCGTGGATGACCGCCCACGCCTGTCCGGCCTCGCGGGCCGCGGCGATGCAGTCCCGGCGCCGCCGCTCGGCCAGCTCGGCCAGCAGCTCGCGACGGCGCATCGCGAACGCGGCTCCGGCGATCTCCGGCTCGGGCAGCCGGTACCCGGCGATGTCCCCGGTCACCCGCAGCGCCCCGTCCACCACATCGGACCGGCGCTCCCATTGCTCGGCCAGTGCGTCCAGGTCCTCAACCTCTGCGAGAGCGTCGGCCACTGCTCTCACCAGCCTCACCGCGGACTGGTAGGCATCCGGGTTGGTGGTGGCCACCGGATAGAGCCGACGCTCGCTCTCGCTCCAATGGGCGGCCAGCACCGCAGTGGGGTCTCCCGCCGGTGAGCGGTTGCTCATGGTGCCGACTCCTTGTCGTGGGCGCTCCCGCTTGTCACCCACAATTGTGGCTTGGCAGGGCCTTGAACGCGTCATCTACTATAAGAAAGTCGGTTCTGCTATCGGCAGATTCGAGGACCGGGACCGGATCCACCGGACCCGATCGGGCCTGACGAGAGGGAGTGCGCCTTGACCGAGACCGCAGTCCTCGCGCTCGGCGGCAACGCGCTGACGCGCGAGCACCAGCGGGGCACCCTGGAGGAGCAGTACGCCAACGCTCTGGCTATGGCCCTGTCGGTTCGCTCGCTTATCCGCAAGGGCTGGAACGTGGTGATCGTGCACGGCAACGGCCCCCAGGTCGGCAACCTCGCCATCCAGCACGAGGGATCGATCGACCTCGTACCCGCCCTGCCCCTGTTCACGCTGGGAGCCATGACCCAGGGTCAGCTGGGAAGCCTGATCTGCCTCGCCCTCAACGAGGTGTGCACGCAGGAGATCGCCGGGGCGGTGTCCATCATCACCCACGTCGAGGTCGACTCCGGCGACCCCAGGCTGTCGGAACCCACCAAACCGATCGGCCCGTTCTTCGACCGGTCCGAAGCCGAGACCCTGTCATCCAAGCGGGGCTGGACCATGGCTGAGGACTCTGGGCGCGGCTACCGGCGGGTGGTCCCGTCGCCGCGGCCGATGGCACCCATCGAGGCCGACGCCATATCGGCCCTCATCGACCTCGGCTACATAGTGGTGGCCGGCGGCGGGGGCGGGATCCCCGTGGCGCGGTCCACCGACGGCGCCTACCGGGGCGTCGACGCGGTCATCGACAAGGACTTCGCGGCCGAACGCATCGCGGACGCAGTCGCGGCCCAGGCTCTGGTGATGGTGACCGGTGTGGCCGCGGTGCAGCTCGATTTCGGCACTCCCCAACAGCAGGCCGTGACCGAGTTGACGGCGACCGAGGCCCGGCTCCACCTGGCTGACGGCCAGTTTCCTCCGGGAAGCATGGGACCCAAGGTCGAGGCGGCCATCGAGTTCGTGGAATCACAGGGACGGATCTCGGCCATCACCAGTCCCGAGTTGGTCTACGGGACCCTCGACGAGCCCGTCGGCGTGATAGAAGGTCCTCGTGGTACACGGATCGTTCCCGACCCGGTGCCCGCGCTGCTCACCTGACCGCCACACGCCATGACCGGGCAAGCCGAAGCCGTCCCAGGAACCGAAGTCGTCTCAGAGGCCAAGGTCGTCGCAGACTGCTACGTCGACAGCGTGCGACTGCTCGAGGCCACCCGCGCCATGCGGGAGGCACCCGGCGTGGACTGGGCCTGGGCGCTCATGGCGACGCCGGCCAACCTCGAGGTCCTGTTGGAGGAGGGCGTGGCCGAAGGGCTCGACGGCGCCGCGGCCAACGATCTCGTCCTGGCGGTCAGGGGCGCCGACGAGCACCTGCCGGCCGCGCTGTTGCGGGCCTGGGCGGTTCTCTTCGAGGAGAGCGGGTCGGCAGGCGCCGGTGCCGCGGCGGCGGACGCGCGCCCCGCCGATCTGGACGAAGCGCTGGCTGCGGCACCCGAGGCCAATGTCGCCATCGTCTCGGTGCCGGGCCCGTACGCGGCCCTCGAGGCCCACAAGGCGCTCAGCCGAGGGCTCGACGTCCTGCTGTTCAGCGACAACGTGTCGCTGGCCGACGAGGTCGACCTGAAGCGCCGGGCCCGCTCCCTCGGCCGGCTGGTCATGGGACCGGGTGCGGGCACTGCGGTGCTGGCCGGGGTGGGGCTCGGCTTCTCCAACCGGGTCGCGCCGGGCCCGGTGGGGGTGGTGGCCGCGGCCGGAACCGGCGCCCAGGAAGTGATGACGCTGCTCGACCGCTGGGGGTCGGGGGTGTCCCATGTCATCGGAGTGGGCGGCCGGGACCTCTCCTCCGCGGTCGAAGGGGCCATGGCCGAGGCAGCCATCGAGGCGCTGGAGCGCCACGAAGGGACCGAGTTGACGCTTCTGGTGTCCAAGCCGCCCGCGGCCGAGGTCGCGGAGCGCCTGCTGGGCGCTTCCCGCAGCAAGCCGCTGGTGGCCGCATTGATCGGGTTGAACCAGCCGGTGGATGCCGGGCCCGGCGTCACGGTGTGCGCCACGCTCGAGGCAGGCGCCGCGGCCGCGCTGGGCGCGCTCGGTTCCGCGGAGCCCGATCCGGTCGGCTCGATCGATGCTGAGGTCGCCATGCTCACCACCGCCCTCGACCCCTCCCGGAGGCGCATGGTCGGGCTGTTCAGCGGGGGCACGCTGGCATATGAGGCGATGGTCATAGCCAGCCGTCACATCGGGCCCGTGTTCTCGAACACCCCGCTCGAGCCCTCCTGGAGCTTGCCCGGTCCAGCGGACGCTCACGTGTGCCTGGACCTGGGCGAGGAGGAGTACACCCAGGGCCGGCCCCACCCCATGATCGACCCCGAAGCCAGAGTCGAGTTCCTGCACCGGCAGGCGGCGGACCCGACCGTGGCCGTCGTGCTGCTCGATGTGGTCATCGGCGACGGCGCCCACCCCGATCCCGCCGCGGTACTGGCTCCGCTCGCGGCGGAACTGGTGGCTACGGGCGCGGCCGTGGTGGCCTACGTCCTGGGCACCGACCGCGACCCGCAGGGGTTCGAGCGTCAGCGCGACGAGATGCGCCAGGCCGGCTGCATCGTCGCCGACACGAACGCCCGGGCGGCCCTGGCCGCGGCCGCGCTCGTGAACCGCGACCCTGCCCTCGTCCATCAAGACCTGTGAGGTCATTGGGCCGGATCGCCATCGCCACCTATTCGGTCAGGCCCCGGGGAGGGGCTGTGCACAGCGTGGAGCTGGCCGAGGCTCTGGCGACCGAGGGGGTCGACGTGGCCCTCATCGCCCTCGGCGACCCGGCTGAGGGCTTCTTTCGGCCGACCAGTGTGCCCGTGCACATCGTCGAGGCCCCTCCCCGGGCTGAGACCCTGACCGAAAGGGTGTTCTCGCACATCGACGCCCTCACGGCGGGGCTCGCAGACCTGCGCGGCCGGTTCGACATCGTGCACACCCAGGACTGCATCTCGGCCAGGGCTGCGGCCAGGGTGAGGGACGGCGGTGGCGGATTCCGGCTCCTGCGGACGGTTCACCACATAGACGACTTCACCACACCCGCCCTGATCGAGTGCCAGGACGCGGCCATCCTCGAGCCGGATCGGGTGCTGGTGGTGAGCGAACCCTGGAGGCGGCGCCTTCTCGACGAGCACGGCGTGGAGGCGGCGGTGGTCACGAACGGGGTGAGAGTCGAGCGGTTCGCCGACGCTGGGCCGCCCGGTGAGCGGGACCGGCTGCGAGCCCGGATCGGCGCGGCTGACCGCCACGTGTTCCTGACAGTGGGAGGCATCGAGCCCCGCAAGGGCTCGCGCTACCTGGTCGAGGCGCTGGGCCTGCTCAAGGCCATGCCGGGCCTGCCCCCGATGCTGGCCGTGGTGGGAGGGCACTCGTTCCAGGACTACCGGGCCTACCGCGACGAGGTGCTCGGATCGCTGGGCTCCCATGGCCTGCGGCTCGACGACGACGTGGTGCTGGTCGGCACCGTTCCCGACGCCGAGCTGCCCGGCTGGTTCGGTGCTGCCGACAGCTTCGTGTTCCCGTCGGTCAGCGAGGGCTGGGGCTTGGTGGTGCTGGAGGCTCTGGCCGCCGGGCTGCCGGTGGTGGCCTCCGACATCGAGGTCTTCCGCAGCTTTCTGACCCACGATGTCGATGCGGTCCTGACCGAGACGGCCAACCCGGCCTCGCTGGCCGCCGGCATGGCCCGGCTGAGAGACGACCCGGACCTGGTCCGACGGCTGCGGGCCGCCGGGACGGCCACCGCCGGCCGCTACTCGTGGTCGAGCACAGCCCGCCGCCCCCCGGCGATCTACGCGGAGGCCTAGCTGGTCCCGCAGCAGCACAGAAACGAGTCGCACAGGAGCAAGACCCGGCGGAAGACAGCCGCGGCCGCCACCGCGCCGGTTCCGGAGACAGCACAGAAACACGTCGTACAGAGGCAGGACCCGTGCAGGTTCGACGGCGCGCTGCGCGCTAGGTCCGTCGGGGCGAGCGCGACAGCAGGGCGCCGGTGGCGAGGGACAGCACGGCCCACGCCGCGGCCAGCCCGCCGAGTGAGGCCAGCCGGAATCGCCAGACGAGGTCGGCGGGAGCCTCGACGGGATCGGGGCTCCCCGGAAGCGTCACGAAGATGGCGACGAGGCCCGCGGCGTAGAGCGCGGCCGTCGCCCAGGCCTGGGGCACCGGCGCCAGTCGAGCGGCCCGATGGAACCGCCACACCGCCCATGCCAGCAGGATCGACAGCGCCAGGACCGCGAAGTACAGCATCGTGCGCTCGTCG
>JAPOQG010000328.1 GCA_026710865.1 Acidimicrobiaceae bacterium | reverse complement strand
CGGAAGGCGCGTCACCGGAGGGCGCGTCACCGGATCCACCGGCATCGGAAGGCGCGTCACCGGAGGGCGCGTCACCGGAAGGCGCGTCACCGGAAGGCGCGTCACCGGAGGGCGCGTCACCGGATCCACCGGCATCGGAAGGCGCGTCACCGGAGGGCGCGTCACCGGAGGGCGCGTCACCGGAGGGCGCGTCACCGGATCCACCGGCATCGGAAGGCGCGTCACCGGAGGGCGCGTCACCGGATCCACCGGCGCCGGAGGGCGCGTCACCGGAGGGCGCGTCGGCATCGGGGTACTGGATGGTCTGCTGCTCGTCGGGGACCGGGGACGCGGCGGGGAGACTGATGTCGCCGAAGTGGGCGGACACGAGGCTGTGCGCGACCTCGGCCTCGGGCACGTTCCATTCGCCTCTGGGGGTACGGGAGTTGGGCATCGCCCGAGCGAGGGCGCCGAGGCAGCGCTTGAAGTCGTTGTCGTTGAGCAGGCCGCGTTCGTCGAGCCACGCCTTGGCCGCGCCGAGGCCGTCGACGTCGGCCACGTACAGAGCGGTGTGGACCGCGTCGATCTGGCGGGCGAACGTGGACGCGGCGCGGTCCACGCCGCCGCGGCGGCGCTCGCCGGGTTCGAGCATGGTCACCTTGCCTGCCGATGCCCTCACGATCCGCTGCGCCTGGAGGTCGCTCACGTCGAGGCCGCCGGTGGCGTAGGCGAGGCGGCGGGCGTCGTCGAAGGGAAAGACCCGCGCTCCGAACATCTCCCAGGCCAGGATGGTGAAGTCGGTCACCGGGTCGAAGTGGGCCTGCGACCCGACCAGGCGGGCCAGCACCAGGCGGGTCACCTCCGAGCGGGCGATGCTGAGCGCCTCCTCGGGCTCGAGGCGCCGCGACCGGCCGTCCTCGCCGGCCTCGGTGGAGTGCACGGGCCAGCTGCGCGACAGCACCGACAGCGCCGGGCCGTAGGTGGCGAGCAGCAGGTCCACGCCGCTGAGGCCGTTGCCGCGGGCCTGCTGCAGGGCGGCCGCGACCGCATCGCGCAGTTCGGGCTCGATGTCGCCGAGATAGCGCACGACGTCGTTGGCGGTACGGCTGGACTGCTTCCGGCACACCAGGAAGATCGTCGAGTTGGCCGAGTTCTGCCTGGCCTGATGCAGCGAGTTCTGCGACTCGGTGCGCACCGGCCACGAGGTCTCGATGCTGAAGCCGGCCTCGAGCAGCGCGGTGCCGAGGGCGTTCCATGCGCCCGCGGCCTTGTGGGTGAACATCACGCACATCACGCCGTCGCGGCGCAGCACCCGGCGGCACTCCGAGAAGATGGCGGCCATCTTGAGGGTGTAGTCGTCGTGGGCCATGGCCTCGGCCCGGTGGCCGAGTGCCGCGAAGCGGGCCTTGTTCTTCACAGCCTCGTCGGCCTTGTTGGTGAGCGGGGAGTCGAACAGGTCGGGCAGCACGAGGCCGAGGGTGCGCTTGTGCCAGACGTAGAAGTAGTCGGACAGCTCGGCGTACTGAACGTTGTCGTAGTAGGGCGGGTCGATGCACACCAGGGTCCTGGACTCGTCGGCCACGTCGACGAGGTTGGCGGCGTTGGCGTTGGTGACGGTCACCTCCGGGCGGGGCGGAGACTGGTCGCCGCGGTCCGTGGTCTGCTGGGGGCCGGGGTCGATGAGCCCGGCTATTCCCTTGTAGGCGTCAAGCATCTGCGACAGGCACCACGGATACAGCTCGCGCCCGCCCTCGAACTCCCCGAACGTGGTTCTGAATGGAAACGCGTGAATGTCGAACGTGCTGGCGATCTTCTGCCGGCTCTGATCCCAACGGCTTTGCCGAGAGTCGTAGGCAAGGGCCTTGCCGCCGATCAT
>JAPOQG010000322.1 GCA_026710865.1 Acidimicrobiaceae bacterium | reverse complement strand
GGGCGCGACGTCGGTGGAGAAGGTGAGCGGCGAGGTGATGATCTCGTCGCCGGCCTCGAGGCCGAGCAGGTCGATCGCGATGCGCAGGGCCGAGGACCCGGAGTTCACCATCAACCCGAACCGCTTGGACAGCTTGGCCGCGACACGCTCCTCGAGGGCGAGGGTCGCGTCGGCGATGTCGAGGGTCGGGTTCGACCGCATCACCGCGGTGACCGCCTCGATCTCCCGTTCGTCGTGCACGGCCCCCGCAGGCGGCAGCTTCATGGTGCGACTCCTCTCAGACGTCGACGGCCGACACGACGAGCACGCTACGCCACGGCGCGAGCTGCGACCGGGCGGGCCGCGTCCACCGCTCGCCGAGGCCGCGCCGCTCGCGAGCAGCGATGTTGCGTTCGCGCATCGACGCCGCCCGCGCGTCCACCGCTCGCCGAGGCCGCGCCGCTCGCGAGGCAAAGCGCGTCCAGGTCGGTCACGCTGCCTGCTCCGCCGGCGGCGCGGTGCTCTCCAGCCGCTGGACGCCGTGGTCTGCGGCGCTCACGGTCACGCCGTTCGGGGTCATGCACAGGAGGATCTCCGCTCCCGGTCCGACGCCGCGTTCCACCAGCCACTTCCGGGCCCGCCCCACCTCCACCTTTCCGGTCGGGTTCGTCGTGCGCCATATGACGCTCACCTGTTGTGACGGCGAGCCGTTCAAGGGCACCCGCAGACTGTCGTTCGGACGGACCCCGTTCGCCCAGGCGATGTGCGCGTTGACCTTGAACGAGTAGCCCCTGAGGTTCTCCGCGGTCACGACAAGGCGTTCCCCCCAGCCCGTCCGGGTGCGGATCGCGCCTGCGATCGTCGCCGGCGGCCTCGGGGTGAACACGGGGGTGCGCGTGAAGCGCACAGAATCGCCGGCGACATCGAAGATCGGCAGACCCAGGTATGTCCTGACCGATGCTTCGGACACTCCGAAGCTGCCGGTGAACTCCTCGATGATCGATGCCCGGCTTGCGACGCCGCCACCGCGCTCGATCCGCTTGATGATCTGGTTGGCGATGCCCTCGTACTTCTCATACCCCCACTCTCGGAGCGCGATCCTGAAGTGCTTGTCGATGCGCACCATCGCCGGGTTTCGATGGTTCTTTATCGACGCCTCGGCGCCGTAACCGATGGCCTTCACCAACTCGGCGGGCGTCATCGGTCTGCCCACCAGTTGCAGGACCCGCTCTGCCTTCACCTCGAGCTGGCCGTCCCACCGGATCAGCCACCCATCCCCTATGTCGCGCCAGGCGCCCTTGCCCATCATGAAGGCGAGCAGTGCCTCGCGATCCACGATCCCGGCCAGAGCGTCGGTCAGGTCCTCGGCCTTGACCAACCATCGGCTGTCGACAGCATCGTCGATGGCGCTCTGCAAGTCGGCGCGCGCCCCGTCGTAGCCCAGAAGCAACTCACCGTTGTAGACGTAGCCGGCAATCCACCGCATGAACTCGAATCGGCTCGCACCAAGCCGTCCAACCCACCACTGGACGGCGTCGCCCTCGACGAGCGCGACCAGCCCGAGATCAGCCCTGAGCAGCCCCGCCACCCACCGGACGAGCCTGAACCGGTCGCTCGCCAACCAGTCGCGGAGCAACGAGGCGTCTCGAACGACACGCATGCGCACCGCCTCCGCGGTGACGCCTCGCTCCCGGCCCAGGCTCGCGAGGGTGGGCCGATCCCGCTGAAGCTCGCGCACGGCCAACAGGTCCGGATCGGCCGCCAGCGACAGGAGTTCCTCCGTGAGCTGCTCGAGCGACGCCATCTCGTGGCCCCGCCGTTGGGGCCGCGTCCTCCCGCCGGCCGAATACTCCGGGTTCGCGTGCAGCGAAGCGCGCTGCGGATGGACTGCGGCCATCGCGGGCCTCCTTCCGTTCGAGGTGATTGGATGGGGGCGCCCGCGAGGGCTGCTCCGAGGCCTGCGGCCGGGCAACTGGCCCGGCTCGGCGGCTAGTCCACATTCAGCGTCCCGCCGAATCCGGCTGCCAGGTAACTTACCTTACAGTATCAACCATACCAACTCGGTCCATCATATCGGCATATGGTGACATCCGGATACCGATCACCGGCCTGACCGAGGAGCGCCGCACCTCCGTCAATGAGGTGACCGTTGAGTCGCTGGCCCGCTTCTGCGAGACGTTCGCCGATCTCGGCGATGCTGACGTGATGCGCGCCGCATGGTCGTGACGACCTGGCTGGTCGACAAGTCTGCGCTCGTACGGCTCGACGCCACTCCCGAGCCGGCGGAGTGGGCCTCCAGAATCAGCCGGGGGCTTGTCCGACAATCGGGGTGGCATCGCTAGCCTTCTAGGATGGCCGATATCGAGGTGGGACACCGGTGGGCGCCGATCACCGACCTCCGTGAGGACGATCTTGCGGCCGCCAGCACTGAGCTGCCCCCGCTCTTGCGCACCTGGGAGGAGTTCCGCCAGGAACTACCGGAACAGCAGGTCAGAGAGTTCAACGAGAGGTTGCAGCGAGAGTGGGCCATTGAGACCGGCATCATCGAGCGCCTCTACACCCTTGATGAGGGAACCACCAAGCTGCTCATCGAGCAAGGAATAGACGCCTCTCTCATACCCCACAACGATGTGGAGGAGCCCCCCGAACTCATCGCGGGGATGATCGCCGACCACCTGGATGCGGTGGAATGGCTCTTCGATGTGATCACGCAGAGGCGTCCACTCTCGACATCGTTCGTGAAGGAACTGCACCAGTTGATGACACGGAAGCAGGAATACGCCGCGGGAGTGGACCAGTTCGGGAGGGCTGCGAGGCTGAAGTTGCTTCACGGCGACTACAAGCGCAGACCCAACAACCCGACCCGGCCCGATGGGAGAGTCCACGAATACTGTCCACCCGAGCACGTAGCTGCGGAGATGGATCAACTCATCGAGATGCACGGTCGGCACCTCGAAGAAGGCGTCCCTGCTGATGTCTCCGCCGCCTGGCTTCATCACCGCTTCGTCCAGATCCACCCATTCCAGGACGGCAACGGCCGGGTGGCGCGAGCGCTCGCCTCCCTGGCGCTCATCCGCGCCGGAATGTTCCCGCTCGTGGTGACCAACAAGGACCGGGAACGTTACATAGAGACGCTGGGAGTGGCTGACTCCGGTGACCTGTCACCTCTAGTGACATTGGTGGCCAGACTCCAGAAGAGATGGCTCGTACAAGCGTTGGGAATCACGGGAGCTGTTCGCCTTGAGGCCGAACGTCTCGACCGTGTCATACAGTCGATCGGCGAGACATTCGGTCAACGCGACCGAGCCATGCAAGAAGAGCTCGATTCGGCAAAGGAGACGACAGTCGCGCTCTGGGAGCACGCCCGTTCTGTCCTGGACGACGTCTGCCGGCAACTTCAGACGCAGATCAAATCTGCCTTCTTCGACCGCAGCGTCTTCACCGATTCCTGCGAGAACGACGATCTGAGGCGAAGAAGCTACTACCGGTATCAGGTCGTGGACACGGCAGGGCGACTCGACTACGTCCCCAACATGAGGGAATACCACTCTTGGGTACACCTGGTCATGGACACTGAGCAGGGCAGGTCAGAGATTCTGCTGTCGTTCCACGGCATCAATCGCGACTACCGAGGCCTGATGGCTGCTTCGATGTGCTTCTTTCGACGCCAGAACGGCGATGTGATCGAACCGCAAGTCATCGAACTGCAGCCCGTGTGCGAAGACCTCTTCCAGATCAACTACCTGGAGAGCACCGAATCGGTGCTTCAGCGCTTCCGGCCGTGGCTCAACGACTCATTGATGAGAGCCCTCGACCAGTTCCGTCGGGGCGAGTGAGGCTCACCCTCTGCCGTCGGAGGGCCCGCCAACCCATCCGGAGCGGAGGACTCGTTTCCGGCGAGGTCGAGTCCCGCCGGGGAGCAAAAGGCCGCACCAAGGCTCCTCTCCACACTCAGGGGCGGTAGAGCATTCCCTTGTAGGCGGAGGTGAAGCCGGCTGCCTCCAGGCGGGCGGCCCACGGGGTCTCCCGGACCGCGGCGCCGTCGACCTTGGCGATCTCCAGCTTGCGGAGGCGGCCATCCTTCACCAGGCCGATGATCGCCTCGATCCAGTCGTCGTCGGACTCCGCGCCCTCGAATGTGGTCAGTGAGCGGCCGCCGCGTTCGAGCATGACGAGAGGCGCCCCGTCGGCCAGCACCACATGGGCGCCCGCGGTGCGGGCCGGCCGGCCGGGCGACCCGGGCCACCCCAGCGCGGCCCCGTAGGGCTGGGCCGGGTCGATGGCGGCCAGCACCACCGGTTCAGCGTCGGGCTCCGGCTCCCGGGACCCTCTCAGGCGATCGACCGCGCCGGGCAGGGCGAACTGGGCCGCGCCCAGCCCGGCCACGAAATAGCCCCGCCGGGCCTCGCCCCGCTCCTCGAGGGCCTTCAGCACCGGGTAGACCCCCGCGAAGCCGCCGTCGGTGCCCTCACCGAGCGCGGTCTCCCGGGTGACCACCCCGTAGCGGTCGAGCAGTTGGTGGGCTCTCGCCAGGGCCGATTCGGTGGCCGGTGGCTGGGGGCTGAGCAGCGGCTCGACCAGGGACCAGCGGCCCGCGGCCGACGGCGGTCCGGTGGCGCTGAGCCCCCCGAGCCGCAGCCGCCCCCGCCGGGAACGGCCGGCGCGGGGCGGCGCAAGCCCGGCCCGGACCGGCGGACGGCGCGTGCCGCCGGACCGCCGGCGAGCGATGCGGGCCCGCAGTGGTGCGAGGGAGTCGTTGGTGACCTCACCGGCCCATACCAGGTCCCATAGCGCGGCCAGCACCGTCTCGGTGTCGTAGGGCAGCGAAGCGGCCTGCGCGGCGGCCACCAGGTCATCCCAGAACGACGCTCCCCGGTCGCGCAACCGGTTTCGCAGCGCGTCGTGCAGGGCGCCCTCGCACGGCTCGGCCGCGGGCAGGAGCAACGCCGCATGATCGCGGAACACCAGGCGCACCCGGCCGTCGGTGGCACCGAGCGCGCCGGCGCCCACCCACACGACCTCGCCGGAGGTGCAGAGCTGGTCGAGGTCGGCCGGCTTGTAACCGGCCATGCGGCAGGCCAGCACGTCGGCCTCCAGCACCGACGCGGCCACCGGCGCCCCCTGCAGCTGCGCCACCGCGTCGGCGAGGGCGTCCACGCCCCGGCGCCGGCCCCCGACCCCCTGCCAGTCGGGCAGGAACCGGGCCAGCGCCTCGGGAGGAACCGGCTCTACCTCCTGGCGCAGCGCGGCGAGGCAGCGGCGGCGGATGCGCCGCAGCACCTCGGCATCGCAGAACTCCCGGTCGGCGCCGCCCGGCCGGAACTCGCCCCGCAGCAGGCGGCCCTCCGCCACCAGCGACGCCAGCCGGGCCGCCACCGGCTGCTCGCCGACCCCCAGCCAGCGGGCAACGTCACGGGCCAGGAACGGGCCGTGGGTGCGGCCATAGCGCACGCACAGATCGCCGAGGGGATCCTCGACCGGCTCGGTGGCCGACGCCGGCAGCCCCACCGGCAGGGCCGCGCCGGCCGCGTCGCGCAGCCGGGCCGCGTCGGCGGCGTCGGCGACCACGTCTCGCCCGGCCAGGCGGACCTCGATGGCCCGGCGCTGCTCAACCAGCGTGCGCACCCACCCCACGGCCCGCTCAGCGCCCGCCGCCGATCCAACCGGCACCGCAACCCGCGACTCATCGCCCGCCGCCGATCCAACCGGCACCGCAACCCGCGACTCATCGCCCGCCGCCGATCCAACCGGCACCGCAACCCGCGACTCGTCGCCCGCCGCGCCGTCCCGTGCCCCGTCCTGTGGCGCGGTCGTGCCGGCCGTGTCTCGGCCTGCCGGCTTGGGGCCGGCGCCCGGCGATGAGCGGGCCGCCAGCTCGTCGGGTGAGAGCGGCCCGAGGATGCGAAGCAGGTCGTGGAGTTCGTCGGCGTCACGGGCCTGGCGGCCGCCTACCAGCCGTTGCAGCTCCAGTTCGACGTCGGCGATGACTCCGGCGTCGAGCAGCTCCCGCAGCTCCTCGGCGCCGAGCAGGTCGCGCAGCAGGTCCCGGTCCAGCGCCAGCGCCGCCGCTCGCCGCTCGGCCAGCGGAGCGTCTCCCTCGTACATGTACACGGCGATCCACGAAAAAAGCAGCGACTGGGCGAACGGGGACGCCTGCGGGGTGTCGACCGCCACGACCCGGACGCGGCGGCTGCGCAGGTCGGCCATCAGCTCCACCAGCGCGGGCAGGTCGAACACGTCGTTGAGGCACTCCCTGGTGGTCTCCAGCAGGATCGGGAACGAAGGGAACTTGGCCGCCACCGACAGCAGGTCGGCGGCCCGCTGGCGCTGCTGCCACAGCGGCGTGCGCTGGTCGGGACGGCGCCTGGGCAGCAGCAGGGCCCTGGCCGCGCACTCCCGGAACCGGGACGCGAACATCGACGTCTCGGGCAGGCGCCCCACCACCAGGTCGCCGATCTCGTCGGGGTCGAAGAGCAGGTCGTCCACCGGGAGCTCGTCGATGGCCTCGGGCAGCCGCATCACGATCCCGTCGTCGCCCCACATCAGGTCCACGTCGGTGCCCCAGGCCTCGCTCAGCCGGGCCCGCAGCGCGACCCCCCAGGGAGCGTGCACCTGCGCGCCGAAGGGCGTCAGCACGCACACCCGCCAGTCGCCGATCTCGTCGCGGAAGCGCTCCACCACCACGGTCCGGTCGTCGGGAACCGCGCCGGTGGCCGCGGCCTGGTCCTCCAGGTAGTTGAGGAGATTGGTGGCGGCCGTCTCGTCGAGGCCGCAGCGCTGCCGCAGCCGGGCGGTGGCCGTGCCGGCGCCGTCCGAGCGCAGCTCCCGCACGAGGCTGCCCACGGCCCGGCCCAGCTCGATGGGCCGGCCGGGCCCGTCGCCGTGCCAGAACGGCATCTTGCCCAGCTCGCCGGGCGCGGGCGTCACCACCACCCGCTCGAAGGTGATCTCCATGATCCGCCAGGTCGTCGCGCCGAGAAGGAACGTCTCGCCCACCCGGCTCTCGTAGACCATCTCCTCGTCGAGCTCGCCCACCCGGGTGCCGTCGGGCAGGAACACCCCGAACAGCCCCCGGTCGGGGATGGTGCCGGCGTTGGTGACAGCCAAGCGCTGGGCCCCGGCCCGACCCCGCAGCATCGCGTTGGCCCGGTCCCACACCACTCGGGGTCTCAGCTCGGAGAACTCCTCGGCCGGGTAGGTGCCCGACAGCAGTTCCAGGACGCTGTGCAGCACCTCGTCGGACAGCTCGGCGAAGCCGGCACTGCGCCGCAGCACCGCCGCCAGCCGCTCGACCGGCCAGTCGTCCATGGCGCACATGGCCACGATCTGCTGGGCGGCCACGTCGATGGGGTTGCGCAGGTAGCGGGTGTGCTCAACCTCGCCGGAGTGCATGCGCTCCACCACCGCGGCCGCCTCGAGCAGGTCGGCGCGGTGTTTGGGGAAGATCCGGCCCCGGCTGGGCTCGCCCACCCGGTGACCGGCCCGGCCGATGCGCTGCAGGCCGGAGGCCACCGATCCCGGCGAGGCCACCTGCACAACCAGGTCGACGGCGCCCATGTCGATGCCGAGTTCGAGGGTGGAGGTGGCCACCAGTCCCCGCAGCTCGCCCCGCTTGAGCTCGTCCTCGATCAGCAGGCGCCGCTGGCGGGACAGCGACCCGTGATGGGTCTTGACCAGCTCGAGCCCGTCGGCCGGCCCGGAGCCGACCTGCTCGTCTCCCAGCGGCACGGGCGGCGGCGCCTGCATCAGGCTCTCGAGCGCCTCGCCCACATGGGTAGGGCCGCCGGTGTCAGGGAATCTCGGGTTCGTTTCGTGTGGAGAGTCCACAGAACTCGCACCAGGATTCTGTGCCTCCTCGTCCTGGGCTTCGAGATGCAGTTCGTTGAGGCGGGCGGCGAGGCGTTCGGCCAGGCGCCGGGCGTTGGCGAAGATCAGCGTCGACCGGTGGGACTGCACCAGCTCGAGCAGGCGGGGATGGATGGCGGGCCAGATGCTCCGCCGCAGCGGCCCGGCCGCGGCCCCGGCCGACGCCGGAGCCTCGACCGTCTCGCCCAGCGAGGCCATGTCGGCCACCGGGACCACCACCTCCACGTCGAGTTCCTTGCGGGCGCCGGCGTCGACCACGGTCACGGGCCGGGGTGCCGGCGACCCGCCTCCTGTGCAGGTGAAGCCGCCAAGGAAGCGGGCGATCTCGTCGAGGGGACGCTGGGTCGCGGACAGGGCGATGCGCTGCGGCGAATGCTCGCAGATCTCCTCCAGTCGCTCCAGCGAGACCATCAGGTGGGTGCCCCGCTTGCTGGCGGCCACCGCGTGGATCTCGTCGATGATGACGTGTTCGACGGTGGAGAGGGTCGCCCGCGCCCGGCTGGTGAGCATCAGGAACAGCGACTCGGGCGTGGTGATCAGGATGTTCGGGGGGTGGCGCACCAGCCGCCGGCGCTCATCGGCCGAAGTGTCACCGGTGCGCAACCCGACGGTGGGCTCGTGCACCTTCACGCCGAGGCGCTCGGCGGCCAGCCGGATGCCGTGCAGCGGGGCCCGCAGGTTCTTCTCCACGTCCACCGCCAGAGCCCGAAGGGGCGACACGTACAGCACCCGGGTGCCGCGGCCCGAGGGATCCTCCGACCGGGCCTCCCCGCCGGACCATGCGCCGCGGCCCGAGGGATCCTCCGAGTCGGACGCTGCGGGATCGCTCGACATGAGCCGGTCGATGGCCCACAGGAACGCAGCCAGGGTCTTGCCCGTGCCGGTGGGCGCGCACACCAGCGTGTGGTCTCCCGCCGCGATGGCCGGCCAGCCCTCGGCCTGGGGCGGGGTCGGCGCGGCGAAAGCCGACGCGAACCAGGCCCGCGTCGGCTCGGAGAACGCAGCAAGCGGATCGGCCGCCACGCCGCCACGGTACCGATCCCCTGCGACACCCGCCCCCGACCTGAGTGCCCGGTTGACACATGGGGGAGGGGAACTTGACTATCGCAGTGATTCGTCTACGCTCTCATAGAGTGAGTCTCATCGACATTCGCTCCTACGCCGACAAGTTTGGCGACGGCCCCGGGGGGACAGCCCCGATAGCCCCACCCCCGATGGACCCACAAGGAATGGACGCCACCATGCAGTCGGGTCACGAGCCATCCAGTAGCCCCCCCCCCCCGGCGGTACTGCATCGTCGCCCTTGCCCTGCTCGCCTCGTCCCTGTTCGCGGTTGCTGAACTAGGGACCGACGCTCAACCCGCCTCCGCCGCAACCCAACCCCAGCCGATCGCGCAGGCGGACGATTCGGCACCGCTGTTCGACGATCTGCCTGAGGACGGGTCACCAGGCACCGAGATCGCCGCGCTCGGCGGCGATGTGTTCGCGGGCACCGAGTGCGCGCCGAGGCGGTTCTGCCCCGATGAGCACCTCCAACGCTGGACCGCAGCGGTGTGGATGGTGCGCGTCCTCGACGGCGAGGACCCCCCGCCCACGGTCCGCTTCGACGACGTGGACGGCGGCGTCTGGTGGGCGCCGCACGTCGAGCGCCTCGCCGAACTCGGCGTCACCGCGGGCTGTGTGGCCCGTCCCGCGCTCTACTGCCCCGACGATCCCGTCACCCGCGCCCAGGCGGCCAGCTTCCTGGCCCGGGCCTTCAACCTCCCCGCCGCGGCCCCCGCAGGGTTCGCCGACACCGCCGCCAGCACCCACGC
>JAPOQG010000107.1 GCA_026710865.1 Acidimicrobiaceae bacterium | reverse complement strand
CGCGCTCGTCGTCTTCGTCGGCGCCGATGCCCAACTCGGCGACGTCGAGCTCGTCGGCGAAGTGCTCGAGGAGGCGGGCAGCGTCGACCACGGTGATCATCGAGTCGATGCGGGCCCGGTCGAGCAGGCTGAGCTCGTCGCCGGTGTCGACGACGAAGGTGGCCGCCACCGGAAGCGGCTCACTGATGCCGGTCGACTCGATCACTAGGTGGTCGAACCGCCCCTCATCTGCGAGGCGGCCGACCTCGATCAGCAAGTCCTCACGGAGCGTGCAGCAGATGCAGCCGTTGGTCATCTCGACCAGCCGTTCCTCGGTGCGATCGAGCGCGACCTCGCCACCGACGAAAGCGGCGTCGATGTTGATCTCGCTCATGTCGTTGACGATCACCGCCACCCGGCGCCCCTCCCGGTTGTGGAGAATCCGGTTCAACAACGTGGTCTTGCCGGCGCCGAGGAAGCCGGACAGGACCGTGACCGGCAGCGGCGATCTCGCCGCGTCGGTGTGATGGTCGGTGGTGGACATGGCGGGTTGCCTCCGGGTCGGTTTCGGGTGGGGGACGGTGGTCACGGCGTCGCACGCGAGGTCCATGCCGGTGATGGCCCGGGTGATCACCCGGGCCGCGCGCTGTGCCCCCCACAGGTTCCCGGCGGCGGGGCCGAGCGTCAGGGTGGCCAGGCGGCCCATCACGTGGATGGGGTAGCGGCCGGTGCGAAGGTCGTGATCGCAGATGGGGAGGCCGGCGACGGTGGCGATGTCGGGCAGAACCGGATCGAGGGCATGTTCAGCCCGAATGTCGGCCGTGGTTCCCGTCGCAAGCCAGACCAGGTCGGCATCGAGCGCGGTGCCGTCGTCGAGATCGAGTTCGGCTCGGCCGTCGATCGCGCCGGCAGCGACAACGCGGCGACCCTCGTGGAACCGCAAGACGCCCTCGGCGGCGAGTGCCACGAGGCGTCGATGGGCCCAGCCTGGCATCGTGCCTCCGCCGATAGCCGCGAGCGCCAGCTTGTGGCGCTTCGCTGGGTCGGACTCGGTGGCGTAGTCCCTCAGGTGTTTCGGGCCGAGCCAGCCCGGATCGGTGTCGAAACTGCGGATCTCGAGTGGACGCCGACTGACGAGCTCGACACAGGCACCACGCTCGGCGGCCCCGACCACCAGATGCGCGGCCGTCAGTCCGCCGCCGACGACCAGCACCGTGGTGCCCGTGAGGTCACCGACGGCGCGCAGGTCAATGTCGGAAGCGTGGTCGATGGCGCCGGGCAAGCAGCCGAGTAGCCGTGCGATCCAGCCGGGGATTTCCCGGCGATGTGGGTTCGTGGCGACGACGAGATGGCGGCACGAAACGCTGCCGGCTTCGGTCTCCACGACGACGACGCCGTCGCCGGCGGGGACGACTCGCCGCGCCCTAGCGGCTACCGGCCGATCCAGGTCCATGCGGGCGGCGAGGTCCTCGCAGTACGACGCGAACGCCTCGGTCGTGGGAAGGTCATAGGGCAGCCCCGACCGATCGAAGCCGCCGCAGGCGGTGTACTCGGCCAGCTCGCCGGCACGGGTGCCGGGATGGTGGACCACCGGCGACCGAAGGTTGCCGATCTCGAGCCGAGCGAACTGCTCATGCCAGTTGCACATCCACTGCCCTGCGGGGTCGACGACCACGATCTCGTCCGCAAAGTCAGGCCTGGCGGCAAGCAGATGAACAGCAGCAGCCAGGCCATGAGGGCCGGCGCCAAGGACGCAAACCGTCGCCTCCCGAACGGGCTGAGGCGACGAGGGACGCTCATCTACCGCCATACCCCCACTATAGAATAGGAATGATACCTATTCATATCCGAGGGCCAGTCGCGCTCAGGGCAGCTCCTGCACGCTTGGACGAGTGGTTGTCATCGGTGCCACAATCACGAGTTGTACCGGTCGCCGCCGCCGGGTTCGCCGCTTCGCAACCTTGGTTACATGTTTCTACCTCAATTGGTAGTCTGGTACCTATGGTGCTGAGCATCAAGAGCGCGGCAGCGGACCGGCTGGCCCGAGAGTTGGCTGACATGACAGGGGAGTCGATCACCGAGGCGGTCGTGGAGTCGCTGCGGGCCCGTCTCGACGCGGAAAGGCGGCGTCAACGAGACCCAAGCCTCGGCGACATCATCGAGAGGTTCCAGAGGTTGCCGCGATTGGATGAACGTGATGCCGACGATGTCATCGGCTACGACGAGCACGGCCTGCCCTCGTGAATGTGATCGACACCTCAGCGGTCATCGCCGCTCTCACGTCACTGGTTCAGCCCCGCAGGGTGCGGGCACCGTCGTGAAGGTGGTCGACACCTCAGCCGTTGTCGCTGTGCTCTTCGGTGAGCCCGGCGGCACCGAGATCGAACGCGAGCTCGTTGGCTCACCCTGCATCATGTCGGCCGCAACCCGTGTCGAACTCGGGATTGTCGTCGAGGCGCGAGCGGGACCGGCCGGCGCCCAACTGCTCGACGAGCTTCTCACCCGCATCGAGATGAGGATCGAGCCCGTCGACGCCGACGTGGCGAACGAAGCTCTCGTGTGTTGGCGCCGCTTCGGCAAAGGCAGGCATCCCGCCGGGCTCAACTACGGCGACACCTTCTCGTACGCGCTGGCCCGCCGGATGGGCGTTCCGTTGCTGTACGTGGGCGAGGACTTCGCCCAGACCGACCTTGTAGTCGCCTGATCGCGCTAGAGGCGCTGGCTGAGACTGATCAGAACTCGAAGCCGTTGGCTGCCACCGATGCGGTCATGGCCATGTCGGGCGGGCCGTCGAGCAGGGCCATCATCGCGGGCATGGCCGCCTGCATGCCCTCGTTGCCGGCGTGATGCTGGGCCGCCTCCATGCTCGACATCAGCGCGAAGAACCAGTAGGTGCCGCCGTCAGCGCGGTGGAGCCGGAGCCTCGCTGGGGTCAGAGCTGTCACTGGTGGCGCAAGAATGGTATTGGCAGTGATCAGCATCCGCTGCAGCCTGAAAGTCCTAAGATTGTCGCCGTGCGGATCGCGGTGGGGGCCGACCATGCCGGCTACGAGCTCAAGCAGGACCTGGCCGAGCATCTGCGGGCGGCGGGACACGAAGTGACCGACTGCGGCACGCACTCCGCCGACCGGGTGGACTATCCAGACTTCGGTGCGGCGGTGGGACGGACCGTGGCCGGCGGCGACGCCGACCTGGGCCTGTGCGTGTGCGGCAGCGGCAACGGGATCGCCATGGCCGCCAACAAGATCGCGGGCGTGCGGGCCGCGGTGGCCTACGACGTGACCTCGGCCCGCCTGGCCCGGGCCCACAACGACGCCAACGTGCTGTGCGTCGGAGAGCGGCTAACCGGCGCCGAGGTGGCCCGGGAGGCGCTCGACGCCTGGCTGAGCGCCTCCTTCGACGGCGGCCGCCACGCGGGGCGGGTCGCCAAGCTCGACGCCCTGCCCGGCCAGGACTGATCACCGCACGGCGGCGCCGCTTGCGCCCCGTGCCTCGCTACTGTTCGACGGAGCACCGGCGCCGCGGCGTCCCTGCCAACTCGAATCGAGGAACCCCATGCCCTGGCCCACCGCCGACGAGGCCGTGTTCGACCTGATCAATCAGGAGATCCGCCGCCAGAACACCACCGTCCAGCTCATCGCCTCGGAGAACTTCGCCAGCCCGGCAGTGATGGCCGCCACCGGCTCGGGGTTCACCAACAAGTACAGCGAGGGCTACCCGGGCCGGCGGTATTACGGCGGCAACATGGTGGCCGACGAGGTCGAGGACCTGGCCCGCCGCCGCGCCCGCGAGCTGTTCGGAGCCGACCACGCCAACCTGCACCCCCCCCACGGCCTGGGTCTCCCCCAACAAGACCGGGGGGGCCCCCCGGGGCCGCCGCTACTCCGGCGGCAACAGGGTCGTCGACGAGGTCGAGGCCCTGCCCCGCCGCCGAGCGTGCGAGTTGTTCGGAGCCGACCACGCCAACGTGCAGCCCCACGCCGGCGCCATCGCCAACATGGGCGCCTACCAGGCCGTGATCGAGCCGGGCGACACCGTGCTGGGGATGAGCCTCGACCACGGCGGGCACCTCACCCACGGGTCGCCGGTGAACTTCTCGGGCCTGCAGTACCGGTTCGTGTCCTACGGGGTGACGGCCAGCGACGAGCGCATCGACCTGGACCAGCTGCGCGACCTGGCCCTGGCCGAGCGGCCCAAGCTGATCGTGGCCGGGGCCACCGCCTACCCGCGGCTCATCCAGCCCGAGCCGTTGCGGGAGATAGCCGACGAGTCGGGGGCGCTGCTGATGTTCGACGCGGCCCACATAGCGGGGCTGATCGCGGGCGGCGTGCACCCCAACCCGACCCAGTTCGCCGACATCGTGACGTTCACCACCCACAAGACCCTGCGCGGCCCCCGGGGCGGTGCCATCATCTGCCGCTCCGACTATGCGAAGGCGGTCGACAAGGCGATGTTCCCGGGCATCCAGGGCGGTCCGCTCGACCACGCGGTGGCGGCCAAGGCAGTGGCCTTCGCGGAGGCGGCCACTCCGGAGTTCGCCGAGTACGCGGCCCGCATCGTGGACAACTCCAGGGCGCTGGCCGCCGCGCTGGCCGGGCACGGCTTCCGGCTGGTCTCCGGCGGCACCGACAACCATCTGATGCTGGTGGACCTGCGAACCTTCGACCCGGACCTCACCGGCAAGGAGGCCCAGGCCACGCTCGACGCGGCCGGGATCAGCCTCAACAAGAACACGGTGCCCGACGACCCCCGCTCGCCCTTCGTCACCTCAGGGGTGCGCATCGGCACGCCCGCGGTGACCACCCAGGGCATGGACGCCGACGACATGGCCACCATCGCCGATCTCATATCCAGGGCCCTGCGCAACCGATCGGACGACGCCGCGGTGGCCGCGGTGCGAGCCGACGCCGCGGCGCTGTGCGCGGCGAAGCCGCCCTACCCGGGGTTGGACACCGAGGACTAGGGGCCGAACGGGTCGCCGGCCGGGGGCCTGCGGTGCCGTCGGTTCTGTCCCTCGCCATCGTCGGCGGGGTGGCCGCCGTCGCGACCTTCCTGCTGGTCCCGCTCACCGCGCGGGCCGCGGTCCGCTTGGGCGCCAGCCGGGAACCCGACGCCCACCACATCCACGACACCCCCACCCCCGCGGCCGGCGGTCTGGCCATGCTCGTCGGAGTCGTGGTCGCGGTGGCGGTCGCGCCGGCGGTGGGGGGCTTCTCCGGGGCGGTCGACACTCCGGGAGAGATCCTGGGCGGGGTGGCCGCGGTCGCGATGGTCCTCGCGGTCGGCTTCTACGACGACATCAGAGACCTGTCGCCGCCCGCCAAGGCTGCGAGCGTGGCCGCGGCGGGGGTCGTGCTCCACCTGTCAGGAGTCTCGATTGCCGTCTTCCGTGTGCCGTTCTGGGATCTGGTGTTCCTCTCGCAGGAGTGGTCGGCGGTCATAACCGTGCTGTGGGTGTTGGGCATGGCCAACGCGGTGAACCTCATCGACGGCCTCGACGGCCTCGCCGCGGGCATCGTGGCCATCGCCTCGGGAGCGTTCCTTCTCTACGCGCTGCGCCTCGCTGACCAGGGCGTGATCGACGAGGCCAACCCGGGCGCGCTCTGGGCGGTGGTCGCGCTGGGGGTCTGCGTCGGGTTCCTTCCCCACAACCTGTACCCGGCCCGGGTCTTCATGGGCGACGGCGGGGCGCTGCTGCTGGGCGTGCTGATGGCGGCCGCGACCATCAGCGTGGGGGGCCGTTCGACGGTGGAGTTCAGCGGCCAGGCGTTCTTCTTCTACGCGCCGCTGGTCATTCCCCTCGTGATCCTGGGCGTGCCGGTGGTGGACACCCTCTTCGCCATCGTGCGTCGCGCGGTGGGACGGCGGGGCTTCTCGGTGGCCGACCGCGAGCACCTGCACCACCGTCTCATGCGCCTCGGCCACGGGCATCGCCGGGCCGTGCTCGTCCTGTGGCTGTGGACCGCGCTGCTGTCGGCCTTCGTGCTGTTCCCCACCTACACCGGCCGCGGCGACGCCATCGTGCCGGTCGGGATCGCCGCGCTGGCGCTGGGGCTGTTCACGATCTTCCACCCCCGGTTCGGATACGACACCCTTGAGGTGGACGAGGAGGAACTCGACCGCCTCAAGAAGCTCTGAGCTAACCCTCGGCGCCCTCGGGGTTGACGTCTTCGGGGTTGACGTCTTCGGGATTGATGTCCTCGAGTTCTTGGCCCACGGTCTCGGGATACTTGAAGATGACCAGGGCGGCCACGATCAAGGGACCGACCGCGAGCAGGGCCAGCGCTGGCCCGAGCCGCCCGTCGAGCGCGTCCGACAGCCCTCCGGCGACGATCAGGCCCAGGGCGCTGCCGACCACCCCCACCATCACGATCACGCCGTTGGAGCGTCCTCGCCGGTGGGTGCCGAACAGCTCGGGCCCGTAGACGGCCAGCGCGGGCACCGCGACCGCCCCGACCACACCGCCGGCCAGGGTCAGCAGCCAGAGGGCGGCGCCGTCGGTGAAGAAGGCCCAAGCGATGAACAACGCTCCCAGCGCCAGCCCGGCCGCGCCGGTGGGTCGCCGGCCCCGGCGATCGGCCAGGTACCCGCCCACGAAGACCCCGATGCCGATGGGAGTGTTGGTGAAGTAGGTGAACAGCGTTATGGCCGTCGCCGAGAACTCCCGCTCGTCCTTCAGGAAGTCGTTGCGCAACCCGGAGGCCGGCGCCGCGAACATCGCTATCAGGAACGCGGAGGCAGCCAGCAGCACCAGCCTCCTGCGCCGGCGGGCTGCCACTTCCGGGTCGGCTTGGCGGTCGATCATGCCACCGTCGTGAGAAGCCCGTCCGGTTGCCGCGGTCTCGAAGCGCCGGCTCTCGGGCAGTCGACGGCCCACCCAGACGACGACCGTCACGGCGGCCAGCGGCACCACGTACACCAAACGCCAGGCCGCGATGTGCAGATCGGCCAGCGGCAGCACCGCAAAGGCCATGCCCGAGCCCAGCGCCGCGCAGAGCACCAGCACCGACATGGCCCAGGCGCGGGACCGGGCCGGCATCTCCTCGGCGGCCAGGATCACGATCAGGATGCCGAGGGCGGTTGAGAGTCCCCGGGCAACGAGCTGGGTGCCGCCCAGGAACCACAATCCCGGCGCCAGAGCGCCGATCGCGGTGATCAGGCAGCTTCCCAGGCCGGTGGCCATCAGGAGGCGCTTGCGTCCGTGCCGGTCAGCGAGCGCCGCGGTGACCAGGGCGATCAGCACGCCGGCGCGGACCACGCCCATCAGCACCCCCTGGGCGGTGTTGCCACGACCGAACTCGTCGGCCGCGAAGGTGAGGGTGGCGGTTAGGACGGTTCCCAGGTAGCCGTCCACGACCTGGATCGTGCAGAGCAGGCCGAGCACGGTGGCGGCTCGAGCACTCAGCCGGTCCGGGGGCGCCCACCAGTAGCCGTAGGCGTCTCGGCGCCTCCTCAGCGCGCTCCGTACCGGGAAGTGGAACAGCCAGGCCCATACCGGAACGGCGAGGCGGTACGAGGTGGTCTCGGTCAGCTGCCACGCCTCGCCGGTGGCGGCGTCGCCGGGCCCGGCCCTCTCCATCGACAGCGTGCGCTCGTAGTCGCGGAAGGGTCCGTCCTCCGCCCCGAACTGGTCCTCGCCGACGGCTCGCTCGGCCACGATGTCGCGCCGGGGCTCCTGCCGCATCGCCCGCTCGCGCTCCATGTCGGCCGCGCTGCCCTGCCGCACCACCCGCAATACGGTCATGGCGCGCCTTCGGAGGCGTGGCGGCGGCTCCGGACGCATGACCGTCCGTGCCGGCCCGTTGTCAATAGGCTTGGGAGGTGGCGATCGAGCGAATAGTCGTGCGCTCCGGCCGGCCGCTGGAGGGCACGGTGACCGTGGCCGGCGCCAAGAACTCGGTGCTCAAGCTCATGGCGGCCACGCTGCTGGCCGAGGGCTCCTACCGGCTCGACAACGTGCCCCGCATCGTCGACGTCGACCTCATGGCCGAACTGCTGAGGGCCGTCGGCTGCGCGGTCGAGTGGGACCGGGTGCAGCCGTCGCTGCTCCACATCGACGTGCCCGCGGAGATCAGCCCGGTGGCCCCCTACGACATCGTCGAGAGATTCCGGGCCTCCGTCGTGGTCCTCGGCCCGATGCTGGCCCGCTGCGGCGAGGCCAAGGTGGCCCTGCCCGGCGGCGACGACTTCGGTCCCCGGCCCGTGGACATGCACGTGCAGGGCCTGGTGGAGCTGGGAGCGGCCGTCGAAGTGGTGCACGGCTACATCGAGGCGTCGGCCACCGAACTGCTGGGCGGCCGCGTGCTGCTGGAGTTCCCCAGTGTGGGCGCAACCGAGAACCTGCTGATGGCCGCGGTGGCGGCCAAGGGCTCCACCGTGATCGACAACGCCGCCCGCGAGCCCGAGATCTCCGACCTCTGCGAGTTCCTGGGCCGGATGGGGGCCAAGATCGGCGGTGTCGGCTCGGCCACGCTGATCGTGGAGGGCACCGGGACCACCGCCCCCCTGCAACCCGCGGACCACGCCGTCGTCGGTGACCGCATCGTGGCCGCTACCCACCTGGCCGCGCTCGGCGTCGCGTCGGGCGAGGTGTTCGTAGCCGGTGCTCGCCACGACCACATGGAGCTGCTCTGCCAGAAGCTGACCGAGATGGGGATGGTGATAACGCCCGACGATGGCGGCATCCGGGCCATCGCACCCCGCCGGCTCGACTCGGTCGACTGCTCCACGCTGCCCTATCCGGGTGTGGCCACCGACTACCTGCCGTTCCTGGTGGCGATGCTGGCCACCGCCTCGGGCGTCGGGATCGTCACCGAGAACCTGTTCCCCGGCCGGTTCCGCTACGTGGATGAGCTGCGCCGCATGGGCGCCGACATCCGCACCGACTCCCACCATGCCGTGGTGCGCGGCGTGGAGCGGCTCTCGGGGGCTCCGGTGAGAGCCCACGACATACGGGCCGGCGCGGCGCTCGCGGTCGCCGGGCTGGGGGCGGAGGGCACCACGGTGGTGAGCGAAGCGCATCACGTGGCTCGCGGCTATGAGGACCTGGCCGGCGATCTGGCGTCGCTCGG
>JAPOQG010000233.1 GCA_026710865.1 Acidimicrobiaceae bacterium | reverse complement strand
GGCCACGCCGAGCACCGAGCCGGCGATGCTGTTGCGCCCACCGACGATCAGCATCACCAGCGTGAGCAGGGTGTAGTCGAAGAAGAAACTGGACGGGGCCACCGTCCCGAGTTGGAACACCCGCAGCGAGGCGGCCACCGAGACGACCGCGACTGACAGGATCAGCGCCGCCATCTGCCCTCGGGCGGGGTTGATGCCCATGGCCCGGGCGGCCAGGTCGTCCTCACGGGCAGCCTGGGCCATGCGACCGATGCGGCTGCTCTTGAAGAGTCGAGCGATGACGACGGCCGCGATCAGAGCCAGGTAGACCCACAGGCGGCTGTCGAGTCCGCGCCCGACCGAGAAGGAGATCCCGTTGCGGCCCCCGGTGAGGTCGGCGTAGGCGCCGCCCACCTCGTGGACCATGAACAGCAGGGCGAGGGTGATGACCGTCGCGGCCACCGCGCCCGACTTGGCGCCCGAGCGGGCCAGGCCCAGCCCGACCACCAGCCCCACGACCACGGTGATCGCTGCGGCCGCGGCCGCGGCCACGAGCGGGTTGAGCGAGACGTCGTCGAGTCCGAGGGGCACGTCGGGGACGATCCGGGCCTTGCGCTCGACCGTGGTGGCCAGCAGGGCGAAGGCGTAGCCGCTGATGGCCGCGAACCCCATGTGGCCGAACGACAGCACGCCGGTGTTGCCGATATAGATCTGCAGGCCGATCACCATGATGGCGTTGATGAGCATCTGCGTGACCAGGATGTCGCGGGCCGGCCCGCCGCCGGACGCGTAGGCGAGCCCGCCCAGCACCAGCACCGCCACGAGCACGCCCGAGCCGAGCAGCTGCGAGCCGGCCCGGCTCGACAACAGGCCCTGCATCACACTCGCCGCCGGACGCGGACGCCGGCGCCGGCCACCATCACAACCGCCGCCGGACGCTGGCGCTGTCCAGCATCACACCCGCTCCGCGGATCTCACGTACACCAGTCCCTGGGGCCGGAAGATGAAGAACAGCGCGATCAGCGCGAACACCACGCCGTCGGTGATGCCGACGAGGTCCTCGGGCAGCCACGACCGCAGCAGCACCTCCGACACACCGAGCAGGAGGCCTCCGTACACGGCGCCGTGCATGTTGCCGAGGCCGCCGATGATGGCGGCCAGGATGCCCTTCAGCAGCGGGCTGAGCCCGGTGGTGGGGCGGGCCTAGCCGGTGCGCATCAGGAAGAAGATCGCCGCGATCCCGGCCAGGGCGCCGGCCAGTATGAAGGCCTGGCGGATCACCTTGTTGCTGCGCACGCCCATGAGCCGGGCCGCGTCGAAGTCCTCGGCCGCAGCCCGAAGCGAGATGCCGAACATGGTGCGCTGCAGCAGGTAGACGGTCACCGCCAATGTGGCTGCGGTGGCCCCGATCACGGCGACGTCGATGACCTGGATGTTCAGGTCGCCCACCGACCAGACCCGGTCGGCCCATTCCGGGCGGGGGAAGCTGCGCACGCTGGCGCCCATGGTCATGACGAAGATGGCCTGCACCAGGAAGTGCACCGCGAACGACGTCAGCAGCATCGTGAAGTCCGAGGAGCCCCGAACCCAGCGGAAGGCGACGAACTCGACGGCGACCGAGGTGCCCACCGCGGCACCGAAGATCAGCGGGACCGCGGCCCACCAGCCCCACCCCGCGGTGACCACCACCGCGAACGCGACGTAGGCGCTGACCGTGATGAGCTCGCCGTGAGCGAAGTTGACCATGTGCATCACGCCGAAGATCACCGCGATCCCCAGCGCCAGCAGGGCATATATCGAGCCCCGGCCCAGGCCGTCGATCAGGCTCTGGAGGACGTCGATCATGCCTGGGGATCGGGTGTGTCCGAACCGTCGGACACACCCACGAAGGTGTCGAACAGGTCTTCGCGGGCGAGCAGTTCCGATGCCGGGCCCTCTGCCGCGACCTCCCCGGTGCGCAGCACGTAGGCCCGGTCGGCCACCTCCAGCAGCCGGGTGGCGTTCTGCTCCACCACCAGCATCGTGCGGCCCTCGGCCCGCAGGCGGTCGATGAGCTCGAACACGAAGTCGACCAGCACCGGGGCCAGGCCCAGCGACGGCTCGTCCATCAACACGACGCGGGGGCTGCTCATCAGCGCCCGGGCGATGGCGAGCTGCTGGGCCTCGCCGCCGGACAGGTACCCGGCCGCGGTGGACCGCTTGTCCTTCAGCACCGGGAACAGCTCCACCATCTCGTCGAGGCGCTCGGACCGCTCGTCGGCGCTGACGGTCACCCCGCCGATGCGCAGGTTCTCGACCACCGTCATCTGGGCGAACAGCCGCCGGTGCTCCGGCACCAGGGCCAGGCCCGCTCGGAGCATCCGGTCGGGGCTGTAGCCGGTGACCGGACGGGCGTCGAGGAGGACTTCGCCCTCGGCGGGGCGCAGCAGCCCCGCGACCGTGTTGAGCAGCGTGGTCTTGCCCGCGCCGTTGGGGCCGATGAGGCCGACCACCTCGTTGGCCCCGACGGACAGGCTCACCCCGCGCAGCGCCGAGATGGCCCCGTAGCGGGTGGTGAGCCCGGATACCTCGAGCATCGCGGCACACTACCTGAGGGCCGGACCCCGACCCGGTTGGAGAGGCCTAGAGGCCGAGCGAACAGGCGGGACAACGCGGCCCATACGACGCGAGGCCGCGGCCCGAGCGGCCCCTGAGCGCAGCGAACAAGAGCGGGCATGACACCGCCATGACGCGACAGGCTCCCACCTACTTGCGGACGCTCCTAGGACATCCTGGCGGCGAGGGCGGTCTCGCCGTCGACGATCTGGAGGATGTACACCGGCGTGTCGGGCGTGCCGTCGGTGCCGGCGTATCCGATGGTGTCGGTTACGGCCTCGACGCCGGTGAGGCCGGCGATCGCCTCGGCGATGGCGAGGGGATCGGTGGATCCGGCGTCGATGAAGCCCTGGATGGCCACGGTGATGGAGTCCCCGGCGAGGGCGGCGAAGCCCGGCGCGGCGCTGGGCATGCCTGCCGCCGCCAGCCCGGCGTTGAGGCGCTCGTAGCGGTTGCCGCCGGTGCCGTAGCCGTGGTCGGTCCAGTAGACGCCCTCGTTGTTGGGTATCTCGGTGATGCCGCTGACCCCGAACGCGTCGGCGCCGAAGTAGGTGATGGAGTCGATGCCGCGCTCCTCGATGGCCCCGCGCAGCGCGTCGAGCTGCGGGGCGATCATGGCGCTGTAGAGGATCTCGGTGCCGTCGGCCACTCCGGCCACCTCGTTGGCGCGCGACGCGAAGTCGAAGTCCTCGAAGGGCACGTAGCTCACGTCGAGCACCAGTTCGCCGCCGAGCTCTTCGAACTTGGCCGCGAACGTCTCGGGGTTGTAGCCGAAGTACGGGCCCTCCGACGAGAAGGTGATGGCCCTGGTGAAGCCGTTGTCGATGGCGAACTGGGCCGCGGCCTCGGCCTGCTGGGTGTCGCTGAAGGTCGTCATGAACGAGTAGATCGACGGGTCCGGCAGCACCGGCTCGGTCGAGGCCACGAAGATCACCGCCCGGCTGGCGTTCACGGTCTGCAGCACCGCGTCGCCGGTGTCGGCGAACGGCGGACCCAGGATCACGTGAGCACCAGCGTCGAGCAGATCGGCGGTGGCCCGCTGGGCGACCTCTGGATCGCCCTGGACATCCTCGATCAGGAACTCGACCGGATGGCCGTTGGCCCCTCCGACGCAGTTGATGCGGTCGATGAAGTACTGCCCGGCCTCCGAGATCGGGATGTCGGCGAAGCCGCCCACCTCGGACAGGTCCGCCGCGAAGCCGATGATGAACGGATCCCCGGTCGGCGCCGGGCCGCAGTTGTCGAGATCGGCATCAAGGGCCGCATCCACGAAGAGTGCTGAGGGCGCCGAGACCTGCATGTCCTCCTCTTCGGCCATGTCGTCGTCCGACATGTCGTCCTCTCCGGCCATGTCGTCGTCCGACATGTCGTCGTCTCCGGCCATGTCGTCGTCCGACATGTCGTCGTCTCCGGCCATGTCCTCGTGGACGGCGGGCGCCGTCGTGGTAGTGGCGGCGGCGGGGGCCTCAGCGGCGTCGTCCTCGTCGTCGCCGCAAGCGGCGGCCACCAGCGCCAACACGGCGAGCGAAGCGACAAGAAGCTTGTTCAGTCTCATGGGGATCCTCCAGAGATCTTGCGGACTCCTCCGCGTTTCGTCTTGACGAACACTTAGCATAATATCCGTTTGGTAGCAAACGAAATCGAGGTTCCCCCCGCTGTGCAGCATCGAACCGACCCGCGCCTGCTCGACGCCGAGCGCCTCATCGGCGAGCGCCTCGGCGACCGGCGCCTCGACTTCGACTCGATGCTGGCGGTGTCCAACATCTACCGGGCCGCGACCGCGGTGCGCCGCCGGGCCGAGAAGGGCGTGCTGTCGGAGTTCGGGCTGTCCTGGGGCGGGTTCACGACGCTGTGGGTCCTGTGGGTCTGGGGCGAGATGCAGTCCGCCGACCTGGCCGAGGAGTGCGACCTGTCCAAGGGGACGCTGACCGGTGTCGTGAAGACGCTGGAGAAGCGGGGTTTCGTCCAGCGAACGGCAGTCGAGGCGGACCGCCGGAAGGTGACCGTCTCGCTCACCGACGCCGGGCTCGAGGCCATCGAGCAGCTCTTCCCGCGCTTCAACCTCTACGAGGGAGAGATGGTGGGCGACCTCTCGACGAGCGAGAAGCAGGAGCTGGCCGAACTTCTCCGCCGGGTGATCGTCGCAGCCGGCTCGCGCTGAGCCAACGATGAGCCGGTCGTTCGAGCCCCCTCAGGCGCTGGCGTCGATCAGATCCCAGAGCGCTTCGACATGGGCCCGGGCCGTCCAGGTGGAGCCCACCGAGATGCGGGCGTAACGCATCCCGTCGACTTCCGAGGCGGTGATGTAGAACCGTCCGTCGGCATTGATGCGATCGACCAGCTCGCCGGTCGCGGTGTTGCCGCCGACATGGGCGAACGACACCAGCGCGAACGGCGTGGGAGCGATGGTCGTGAGCCTGCGATGGGCGTCTATGCGCTCGGCCAGCTCGCGGGCCCAGCCGGCGTGGGTGCGGATCATCCCGCGCAGACCCGCCGCGCCGAAGCAGCGCAGGACGAACCACAGCTTCAGGGCCCGGAACGGCCGGCCGAGGGGGCCGTGCCAGTCGCGGTAGTCGATCACCTGCCCGGACTCGGACGCCTCGTTGCGCAGGTAGGGCGGCAGGACGCTCAGCGCCTCGATCAGCGGCCGGCGGTCGGCCACCCACATGACCGAGCAGTCGAGGTTGGTGGCCAGCCACTTGTGGGGGTTGAACGTGTAGCTGTCCACCAGTTCCAGGCCGTCCTGGTGGTGGCGGAACTCCTCGCAGATCATGGCCGAGCCGGCGTAGGCCGCGTCGACGTGGTGCCACATCTGCTCGGCCCGGGCGATCTCGCCGAAGCACCGCACCGGATCGACGCCGGTGGTGCCGGTGGTTCCCACCGCCGAGCACACGAAGGCCGGCACCAGGCCTGCGTCCCGGTCGGCGGTGACGGCGGATGCCAGTGCCTCGGGTCGGGCCGCGAACTCACGATCGGTGTCCAGCAGCCTGATGTGGCCGAAGCCGGCCATCCGGGCGCCCTTCTCGATCGAGGAGTGGGCTTGGCTCGACGTGTAGGCCACCATGTCCTTGGGGCCGGCTCCGCTCCGCAGCAGGCACTGCTCGCGGGCGACCACCAGCGCGGTGTGGGTCGATTGCGACGCGCCGGACTGCAGCACCCCGCCGCCCGCACCGGTGGTCTTCCACGCCTGGGGCACGCCGAGGAGGTCGACGAGCCAGTCGAGCACGTGGGACTCGATCTCGGTCGCGGCCGGCGAAGTGGACCACAGCATCCCCTGCACGCCCAGACCGGCTTGAGCCAGCTCTCCCAGGATCGCGGGGGGCGACGACTGGGCCGGGAAGTAGGCGAACCATCCGGGGTGCTGCCAGTGGGTCAGCCCCGGGACGACCACCCGGTCG
>JAPOQG010000355.1 GCA_026710865.1 Acidimicrobiaceae bacterium | reverse complement strand
CCGCAGCCGGATCCTGGAGATGCGCCCCGCGCCGGTGTGGCGCGTGGCGTCGTCGGCGGGAACAGCCGACCCTGTGAGGATGAACTGTCCCGGCCGGCGCCGCTCGTCACAAGCGCGACGAACATGGTTCCACACAGACGGGGCGTGCTGCCATTCATCCAGCAGCCTCGGCTCGGGCCCTTCGATGACCGCCCCGGGGTCGAGTTCGGCCAGGGCGCGTGCGTGGCTGTCCACGTCGAAGCGCACTTCGCTGCGGGCCTGCCGGCGCGCCGAGGCCGTCTTCCCCGACCCGCGGGCCCCCTCTATCACCACCGCCGCAGCGGCCTGCAACCGGGCGGCCAGAACGCCGTCGACGATCCTGTCCCGGTACTCCACACACAACAGCGTAACCTTCTCAACCAGCAGTCTGCATCATTTCCGATAAGCAGTTTGCAATTGCGTCGGTCAGCATAGTGCAACACCGGCTGCATGCGCGAACCCTCACTGCGCCGGCACGACTCACGGCGTGTTCCCGGCGACGCGGGCTCGTCGTGTCGGGGGTCGCCCCGGGGCTGGCAGGCCCGCCTCTAGGATGCGGCCATGGGACGACCGAAGCGGCGGCGAGGCGGGGGGCGGGTCACGCCCAAGAAGAAGCGGGTGCATTACGACGACCAGCTCGGTGCCGATCTCGAGTTCCACGATCGCGACTACCGGTACGAGGCCCAGGTCCAGCTTCCCGACGACGACCAGCACACCGGGTTCGACTTGGAACTGTTGACTCGCGACGCCGAGCACCTTCTCGAGCAGTTCAACGCCTCGGGCGCCGTCGACATGGACGAGGCCGACGACTGGAGCTCCTGCATCCAGACCGAGATCGCGACGAGGCGGTCGCCCAGCGGCGCGGATCCAGCGGCGGTGCTGGCGCACGCCGAGCGTGTCGGCGGCCCCGCGGGCGCAATGCTGGCGGCCTCGATCGCGGTCTACGGCCCGGCGGACGCCAGGCCGAGGGCCCGTCGCGCAATGCGCGGCATCCGCGAGTCTGACCCCGACGTGCCCGACTGGATCGAGACGCTCGGCAAGGCGGAACCGCTGCGGGCGACGAGAACCACCGACCGGTGGGGCGAGCACTGCAAGGTGCGCGTCGACTACCAGCGCCCCGACGGGACCGCGCACGGTGTGTCGGTCCGCATCGAGCCGTTCGGTCTGGCCATGGTGACGCACTTCACTCTGGGCCCGCCCAGCACGCAGTGCACCGCAGCCGGCGGTGAGGGCCAGTTGGTCGAGGATCTGGATCTCGCCGACGCGCGGGCGGTCATCGAAGCCGGACTGGTCGCGGGCCGTGGGCTCGGAGTCGACGACGACAACCCCAGCGACATCTACGACACGGGCCCCGACGGCGACCTGCGGGCCCTGCTGGAGCAGCGGCTGGCGCTGCTGCCCGAAGGGGGCCGCGCACCGGCCGCGCCGGCCTTCGGCGCCGACGAGGGGGCGACCCATCTGGCCGACTTCCTCTCGCACGGCTTGCGCCTGGGCGAGCACCCGAACGAGCTGCACGACCTGGGACGCACCATGCTCGCATTCACCATGATGTGCCACGACCGCGACATCCTGCGATGGACCCCGCCGAGGGTGGAGACCTTCCTCGAGCAATGGCTCCCCGACCACGGGCTGTTCTGCACAGACTGCGGCGAGTCCCACGAGCACCCGCCCGACGAGGAGTGGCTCACCACCGTCGAGTCGGCATTCCCCCGCTGGCTGCGATACGCCGCCGGGCGCCGCGGCCTCCCCGACGACGCCCTCGAAGAGAACCTGGCCGCGGCCCGCGCCTCGCTGAAGCAGATGCGCCTACACGCAACCGGCTCGCCCGTGCGCCTCCCCCCTGCCCTCCGAGTCGCTGGTTCCCGATAGGCAACAGATCAGCGACGGGCTCGATGGTGCCCCATGTGTTGTTTCGCAACCCGAGCTGCATCGACTGTTCGCGGCACCGCACGTCCCAGGCTTTCCGGGGCGTCCGCTGCCAGCCTTGCGGCCAGGGCGGCGGCGCTTGGCAGCCTGCGCACCCCGCTGCGCCCGGGTTGGGAGGGGAGGCGTCGATTTCAGCGAATCTGGATTATCCGGCCCGAGTCGCCCCAGGACCTGTCGGCCGTGAGCACCTCGGCGTCTAGGCGTTCGCCCAGCGCCAGGCAGAGCCGATCGGCCAGCGAGAGGCCCTCGCCTCGCCGCCAGCGACGGGCGGCCCACTCGGCGTCGTCGCCGACCACCGGCTCGACCCGCACCCCGTGGCTCGCCAGCAGCGCTCGGGCCAGATCCCAGTCACGGCCCGCACCCAGCACCCGCTGGGCCACCTCCGACCAGTTCGCCGCGCCGCACCTCGGATCGTCGGCCAGCGCGCTCTCGACCGTCTCGGCCCCGTCCTCACCCAGCAGGTAGGCCAGGATGGCCGACGCATCCAGTACCGACGTCACGCGGCGTCCTGGCACTCACCGTCCTCGACCGCGGCCGACCGGCGCCGGTCGGCCAGGAGCTCGTCCAGCAGGTCCAGGCCGCCCAGATCGCCGCGCACCCGGTCCCGCAGCTGCTCGCGGGTCACCAGGACCAGCCCCTCAGGCGACTCAACCAGCACCATCGGAGTACCCGCGACCAACCCGGCGCGCTCCCGCACAGCCGCCGGCACCACGATCCGGCCGCGATCTCCCATTACGACCACATATGTCCCACTCATATACACACGATGCCGCACAGATGTTCAGTTGTCCATCCCAGTTGGCGTTGCTGAGCTTGGTTCTCCCTCCTGAATGGACAATCCACCTGCTATCTCTCCTTGTCATAAGGAGAGAGCCGTAGACGATGCCGCCTGCCCGTGCAAGGGATTCAGCTCAGGCCGGGGCCAGGAAGGCGTCCAGGTCGGCCAGCCAGGCCTGCTTCTGATCGGCGGGAGCGAAGCTGGCCTCGAGGCTGTTGCGGGCGCACTGCGCCAGCTCGGCGCGGGTCAAGCCGAGGGCCGAGGCCGCCGCCAGGTAGTTGTCGGCCACGTAGCCCCCGAAATAGGCCGGGTCGTCGGAGTTGACGGTGACCTTCAACCCGGCGTCGAGCAGGCGCTTGAGGTTGTGGCCGGCCAGGTCGTCCACCACGCACAGCGCCAGGTTCGACAGCGGGCACACCGTCAGCGGCGTCTGAGCCTCCGCCAGCCTCCGGACCAGCGCGGAGTCCTCCTCGCAGCGCACGCCGTGGTCGATGCGCTCCGCGCCGAGAGCGTCGAGCGCGCCGGTGATGTAGGAGGGAGGTCCCTCCTCGCCGGCATGGGCCACCGGACGCAGACCGGCGGCGCGGGCCATGGCGTACGCCTCGGCGAACTCCTCGGGCGGGTGGTCCGCCTCCGAGCTGTCCAGGCCGACCCCGATGATGCGGTCGAGCCACGCCTCGGCGGCTCGGAACGTGTCGCAGGCGGCCTCGCCGGGCAGGTGCCGCAGGAAGCACATGATCAGGCCCGACGAGATCTGTGTCGCGGTCTCGGCATCGGCCATGGCCGACGTGAAGCCCTCCATGAACACGTCGAAGCCGACGCCGCGCTCGGTGTGGGTCTGCGGATCGAAGAACATCTCGGCCCGCCTGACGCCGTCGGCGTGGGCCCGCCGCAGGTAGGCGGCCATCAGGTCATAGAAGTCCTGGCCGGTCTGAAGCACGGCCGCGCCCTGGTAGTAGATGTCCAGGAACGACTGGAGGTCGGTGAAGGAGTAGGCGGCCCGCACCGCGGCCTCGTCGGTGAAGGGAAGCTCGACGCCGTTGCGGCCGGCCAGCTCGAAGAGCATCTCCGGCTCGAGGGTCCCCTCGATGTGCAGGTGCAGCTCCGCCTTGGGCAGCCCCCTCACGAAGGCGGCCAGATCGGTGTCCCCGGTCAGTTCTATGTCCCCGGTCATTGGTCGCTTCACCCTCCCGGCGCGGGCAGCCATCGGGCTCAGCCGGCCCCGTTGCGGGCGGGCAGGCCGTAGCCGGCGCGGAGCTGGTCGAACTCGGCCTCGAAGCGTGCCCGCAGCGCGGCCTTCTCGTCGTCGGGCGCCCACGAGGCGGTGATGCCGTCGAGGCTGATGGCCTCCATCTCCTCGAGGCTGTAGTTGAACGCGCCCGCCACCGCCGCGTACTCGTCGGCTATGTCGAAGCTCATCATGCCGGGATCGTCGGAGTTGACGGTGGCCAGGACCCCGAGCTCGCGCTGGCGGGCGTAGGGATGCGACGCCACGTCGGGCACGACGTTGGCGATCATCACGTTGGACGTGGGGCACACCGTCAGCGGTATCTGTCGCTCGACGATCTCGGCTGTCAGTTCGGGATCGTCGAGCAGGCGGAAGCCGTGATCGACGCGGTCGCAGCCGAACTCCCGCACCGCGAGGGCGATGTTGTCCGCCGGCCCGTCCTCGCCGGCGTGCATGGTCCGCTTGAGCCCGTGGCGGCCGGCGGCCTCGTAGGCGGCCGCGAACGGCCGGTGGTCGACCCGCTCCACCGAGTCGGCCCCCATGCCGATCAGCAGGTCGCGGTCCTGGGCCCCGGCGAAGTCGGCCATCTCCTCGGCGTGGCCCGCGCCGGAGGGCTTGTCGAAGTCGAGGATCATGCGGCAGCCGATGTCCAGGTCGTTGCGGGCGTCGAGCACGGCCGCGGACACCCCGGCCCACACCGTGGTGACGGGCACCCCGAGCTTTATGACGAATCCCGGCGAGAAGAACATCTCCCGGTAGCGCACCCCGGCGTCCACCGCGTCCTGGAGGCACTCGTAGGTGATCCGGTGGAAGTCGTCGGCGCTCCGGAGGCTGGCGCAGACCACGCCGTAGATGTCGAGGAACTGGTTGAGGTCGGTGAACTGGTAGAGGTCGGCCGGATCGTCCACCGGGAACGTGACGCCGTTGGCCTCAGCCAGCTCCTTGATGGTCTCGGCCCGGCTGGCCCCCTCGATGTGGCAGTGCAGCTCCACCTTCGGCAGCCGCCTCACGTGCTCTTCGGTTGCGATTGTCATGGTGCCTCCCGGATCGGGGCGGTAGGGACAGAACGCGGGTTGCGCTCGGAGTCGGGGTCGTCGTGGCCGTCGTTGTCGATGGTGCCATACCGGATGCCGCGGGCGCGCAGCCATCTGCGGTAGGCGAGGCTGCCCGCGTCGGCCGCCTGGTGCGACTCCATCCTCGGGTCGACCGGCAGGCGCCGGGGCCGCTGGGACTCCACGACATCGATGTCCTGCGAGAAGATCAGCTCGTTGAAGGCCCGCTGGGCGTCGAGGTCGGCCCCGGCGTCGTGCACCACCGTCGAACGCCACACGACGCAGGCGGTCTCGGTGACGGGGCTGGCCACGATCAGGATGGTGAAGCCCCCGGCGCCGCCGCCGTCGTCGCCCGAGGGGACCTTGGTCAGCGTGGCCCCGTACGGGTGCGACACCGAGTACTGGTAGCGGACCGGCCCGCCGCCGGCCGCGGCGGGGCCCGGGGCGGGCTGCCAGACGACGCAGTCCGTGAACCGCAACTCGTCATCGCGGTGCTCTATGCCGTACGGGTCCACCTGGGTGTAGGGCTCCTGGCCCAGGTATCCCTCGTGCACGAACGGGAAATGGGCCAGGTCCAGGAAGTTCTCGATGACGCGGGGCCCCGACGACTCGACCCTCACCGGGTCGAGCCACACGGTGCGCTCCGGGTGGGCGGCATGGTCCGGCGCGACGGGCAGGTTCCGGGGCCGGTCCCCGGCGCAGACCCACCAGAATCCGTATCCGAGCCGCGCCGCAGCGCCCCGCAGGCGGATCCCGGCGGGAACCCGGTCCGGGTGGGCGGGCTGGTGTATGCAGTGGCCGTCGATGTCGAACTGCCAGCCGTGGTAGCCGCATCGCATCCGTTCCCCGTCGAAGTCGCCCAGCGTGATCCGTGCGCCCCGGTGGGGGCAGGTGTCCACGAACACCTCGACCCGGCCGGAGCTGTCACGGGCCAGCACCCAGCGCTCGTCGAGCAACTCGAACCGAAGCCATCGACCCGCGGCGACGTCGGTGGCGCGGGCCACCGGGAACCACTCGTCGCGTATGGGGTCGGTTCCGGTCACGGCTCGTCCCCGGTCATGGCGCCGTCACGGCCCCCCTGCCGCTCTCGGCGGCCCCAGCGCGAGCACGGGATGGCCGGCGCTGCCGGCGCGGCGAAGACCGCACCGTGTGCCGGCATCGATTGCCGGCAGACCGTCATCCGGCACGATCGTGAGGTCGACGGTCCGAACAGCAGGCGAGGCTCGCCCCACCCCAGGATCGCGGCTCAGAGTCTCAGGCGTCTCGAGCATCGCCAGCATGGTACGCCGCCTCAGAGGCCGGGCTAACAGGCGGGACCACGCGGCCCATACGGCGCGAGGCCGTGGCCCGCGCAGCCTGCGGGCCGAGGTGCCCGGCTGCGCTGCTGCTTCAGGGGCCGAGGGAGGTGAATGGGACGACGGACACGCCGTCGCCGAGATCGAAGCCGAACTGGCCCGCGGTGACCACCACCAGCGCGGACGGCGCGCCCATGCGCTTCGTGTCCACCTTGTCTCTGAGACGCCGCAGGCAGTTTGAGGCATGCTCGATGAGCGCAGCTCCGCCCAGCTTGACCTCGAAAGCCACCCAGGAGCGGTCCCGGCCCTCGACGATCGCGTCGGCCTCCAATCCTGCATTGTCGTGGTAGTAGGACACCGTGGCCCGATTGGACTGTGCGTAGCCGCGCAGATCGCGCATGACCAGCGACTCGAACACCAGCCCGAAGAACTCAATGTCCGATCGCAGCCGGTCTGCGGTGATCGCGAGCGACGCCACCGCCAGGGACGGATCGCAGAAGTAGCGCTTCGGGGTCGATCGGAGTTGCGTGGTGGAGCGCGTGTGCGGCAGCCACGCTGGCAGCGGCTCGATCACGAACAACCGGATCAGGGCGTCCAAGTAGCGCTTGACCGCCTTGGGACTGACATCGCCGGACCGCCCGCCCGACACGTCGGTGGCCAGCGTCCTATAGGTGGCGGCGGTGGCCTCGTTGCGACCCAGCGACGCCAGCAGGCGGCGCACGGCCAGCGGGTCGCGCCTCCTGAGGCCCTCGTGCGGAAGGTCGGTGCGGCTCACCTCGCCGATGTAGTCGACCAGCTGCTCCTGCGCGTCGGCGGCGGAGGCATCGACCATCCACGGCCAGCCGCCCCGGCACGCCGCCCCCACCACTCGGGGAATCTCCAGCGGCTGGCCCGTCGCCTGCGGCGACCGGCCGGCCAGCAGTGCGCCCAGGGAAACGCTGCCGTCGGACTCGCCGGTCTCCCAGGAGGTCATCGGACGCATCTGGACGCGCCGCACCCGACCGGCGCCGGTGTGCCGCATGATGTCGTCGGCCGGGACTGCCGAGCCGGTGAGGATGAACTGGCCGTTGGCATTCCTGTCGTCACAGGCCCGACGCAGGGGGTTCCAGATGTCCGGCACCAACTGCCACTCATCTATCAGCCGCGGCGGCTCGCCCGCCAACAGCGCGCCGGGGTCAGTCTGCACGGCAAGCCGCGTGGCGTCGGAACTGTCGAGCAAGACCTCGCTACGGGCGAATCGGCGGCCGGTCCACGTCTTGCCGCAAGCGCGAGGCCCCTCGATCAGAACGGCCCGAGAGGTTCGCAGGCACCTCTCGACCTGCTGATCGACAAGGCGAGGAAGGTAGCCCGGGGGCGCCGGGGCACCGTCACCGCGCGGCTGCCCTGCGACATACACGCCACTGCGGTGGTCTTGTTCGTCTGCTGGCATCGTGGCATCCTGACGCGAGGGTCGACGGGACCGCTGAATAGCGGCCTGACGCTCCAACGGCAGAAATATACTACTGAAACTGGCTCTAATATATGATTGAAACGGCAGGAATATACGGGCGGTCGGGCACCAGATACGCTACACGCAGTCGGTCAGCCGGAGCTCGTCGTCGGAGGCCTCCACCCCGTAGCGGGCCACCTCGGTGTAGGGCTCCTGGCCGAGGAAACCCTCGCGCACGAACGGGAAGTGAGCCAGGTCCAGGAAGTTCTCGATGATGCGCGGGCCCGACGACTCCACCGTCGCCGGGTCGAGGATGTCGACCTTGCCGGCTCCGACGGCTGACAGCGATCGGTGGTCACGACTGGTCACCGGCCCTGCCGTAGCCGATGCGGTCGGTCCCGATACCGGCTGGGGCCGCTCAGCGCTCCTCGCGGGAGTACGGGATGGCCAACGCCGCGGGCGCGGCGGTGGATCTCACCCGTCTACCGAGCTTCACCGCCCCCGCCGGGATGAGGATGGCCACCAGCGTCACAACATAGGGCAGCATCGACAGCAGGAAGCTGAGGTCGCTGGCGCCCAGGAAGGGCAGGCCCCAGCCCCGGGCCTGGGCGGTGGTGTCGAGGGAGATCATCGATCCGTACAGCAGGGCCCCGGCCACGGCCCACCCCGGTCGCCACCCGGCGAAGATGACCACCGCCAGCGCGATCCAGCCCCGCCCCCGGGCTATGTCGGGCGACCATGTGGGCGTGAACGACAGCACCATGTAGGCGCCGCCCGCCCCCGTCAGCGCCGCTCCCAGCACCGAGTAGAAGATCCGCCAGCCGGTGACGCTCACCCCGACCGCGTCGGCCGCGGCCGGGTTCTCGCCCACTGCTCGCATGTTCATGCCGTGGCGGGTGCGGAACAGCGCGAACCACAGCACCACCGGCAGCCCGATGTAGGCGATGTACACCACCGGGTCGTGGAAGAGGAACGCCGACACCAGGTCGTTGTCGTCGAGCACGCCGCCCGGGTTGACCTCCCGGAACAATGTCTGGATGGGGGTGCCGTTGCGGTTCGTGCCCAGCTGGTTGGACAACCCGATGCCCCCGAGGGCCAGCGCCAGCCCCACCAGCACCTGGCTGGCCCGGAAGGCCACCACGCAGACCGCGAAGATCAGACCGGCCACCGCGGCGGCGATCATGCCGATGAGCATGGCCACCCAGGGGCTCTCCACTCCCCACGACAGCACCGCGATCACCGAGTACACCGCGCCGATGCCGATGAGCCCCTCCTGGCCGAGGTTGAGCACCCCGACGCGCTCGCCGAGCATGGCCCCGGTGGCCGCCAGCATCACCACCGCGCTGGCCGGGATGGCCGAGCCGATGAGGCTCAGGAAGGCGTTCTCGATGATGGCGAGAATCATGGGCCGGCCCCATCCGAACGCGCGTGGTAGGTGACGCCAGCTCGCGGTGCAGCGCCGTGTTTCCCGCTCTTGTTCGCTGCGCTCACGGGCCGCTCGGGCCACGGCCTCGCCGCAGGCGTCATCAGAGTGCTCACGAATTGCCGCCCATCCGCTCGGCCTCTGGCGGCACGGCCGCGCTCTCGGCGGCCCCGCCGTCGTCGTCGCCCTCCTTGTCGCGCCGCACGAGCCGGTAACCGGCGGCGATCTCGCCGAGGGCGATGCCGGTCAGGATGACGCCGTAGATCGCGAAGATGATGTACACCGACAGGCCCTTGGTCTGCAGCACCAGCCCCGCGTAGAACATGGCCGCGATGAACAGGCCTCCCACGATGACGCCCACGAACGAGGCGCCGGCCAGGGCGGCCACGATGAACCCCGACAACCCGAACTGGGCCGAGAACCCTGCGTTCATGGCCTGCGCGCCGGGTGCGCTCAACTGCAGCATGCCGCCGAGTCCGGCGATGGCGCCGGTGAACAGCATCACCACCATGATCCGGCGCGGCACCGCGATGCCGGCGAAGCCGGCCGCCCGGGGGTTGCCGCCGATGGTGTCGATCTCGTAGCCGATGGTGGTGGAGCGGAACACCCACCACAACACGACGGCTATGACCAGGGGAACGAGCAGAGCGATGGTCACCGACTGCGCACCGGGGAGCCCGGCCAGGGTGAACGGGACCTCGCGGGTGGACTGGATGACCGCGGCCGCCTTGTCGCGCCAGAAACCGAGGGCCGACCAGGTCACCAGCTGCAGGGCCACGAAGTTCAACAGCAGCGTGGTGATGATCTCGTTCACGTCCCAGTAGGCCCGGGCGAACGCAGGCACGAGCATCCAGACCGCCCCGGCCAGCGTGGCCGCCACCGCCATGGTGATCAGCACCAGCCAGCCGGGGCCGTCCACGTGGATGCCCACTCCCACCGCGGCCAGGGCTCCGATGAGGAACTGCCCGTCTGAGCCGATGTTCCACACCTTCATCCGCAGCGACAGGGCCACGCCCAGAGCGGTCATCAGGATGGGGATGGCCCGCAGGATCACGCCCTCGATGCCTCTCTGGCTGCCGAACACGGCGTCAAGGGCCTGCCAGAAGATCCAGAAGGCGTTGCGCCCGGTGATCAGCAGCAGGATCCCGGCGACGGCGAGGGCTCCGACCGCCCCGAGGATGCGACAGGTCGCGGTCCGGCGGGCGTCCACCTCCAGACGCCGCTCCAGACGCCACGGCGTCGCGGTCAGCGCCGCGTTGGAGATCGCGCCGAGAGGGGTCACAGGGCACCGCCCGCTCGCCGAGCAATCAGCTCCCTCGCCACCATCACGCCGCCGCCTCGGCTGCCTCGTGACCCCCCATGAGCAGTCCGATGCGCTCGCGGTCGGCGTCGGCCGCGTCGAACGTGCCCATGATCCGACCCTCGTACATGACCGCGATGCGGTCGCTCATCAACAGCACCTCATCGAGGTCGTCGGAAATGAGCAGCACGGCGCATCCGCTGTCGCGCCGCTCGAGGATGGTGGCCCTCACCTCCTGGGCCGCGTTCACGTCGAGTCCCCGGGTGGGATGGGCCGCCACCAGCAGGCGATCGGCGGCCAGGGCCTCGCGCCGGGCCACCAGGCGCTGCTGGTTGCCACCCGACATCTGGCCGGCAGAGGAGAACACCGAACGGGTCTGCACCCGGGCTGCCTCCACCAGTCTCCTGGCAAAGTCGATGACGCCCTGCCGGTCGAGGGTCAGACCCCGGGAGAACTCCCCGGTCCAGTAGTTGTGCAGCACCGCGTTGTCCTTGACCGGCGCGGAGAGCACCATGCCCATCCCGATGCGGTCCTCGGGGATGTGGCCCACGCCCAAGTCGGTGACCGATCGCACCGACAGTGAGTCGAGGCCGGTCCCGTCGAGTCTGATCGTGCCTGACTCGATGGCGCGAAGCGAGCAGATCACCTCGGCCAGTTCGGTCTGGCCGTTGCCCGACACCCCGGCTATCCCGAGGATCTCCCCGGACCGCACCGTCAGGTCGACGTCGTGCAGCGCGGTGATGCCCCGGTCGTTGGGTGCCGACACGCCGCTCAACTCCAGCGCGGGCTCTCCGGTCACGGTCCGGTGCTCGACGTTGAGGACTCGCTCCTCACCGGTCATCAGCCGGGCGATCTCGTTGGCGGTGGCCCCCTCTGTGGGTCGGGTGATCTCCCTGATGCCCTGCCGCAGCACGGTCAGACGGTCCGACGCGGCCAGGACCTCGCGCAACTTGTGGGTGATGAAGATCACGCTGAGCCCGCCAGAGGCCAGCTCCCGGATCACCTTGAAGAGCTCGTCGGCCTCCTTGGCGGTCAACACCGCGGTGGGCTCGTCGAGGATCAGCACCCGGGCGCCGCGGGCCAGCACCCGCAGGATCTCCACCCTCTGCTGCTCCCCCACCGACAGCTGCCAGATCTTGGCGGTGGGGTCGACGTGCATGCCCATCTCGCCCATGAAGCGCTCGGCCCGCTCCACCAGAGCCCTGTGGCTGACGACGCCGGGCGTGTCGGGCCAGCCCAGGTGGATGTTCTCGGCCACCGTCATCGGCTCCACCAGCCGGAAGTGCTGGTGGACCATGCCGATGCCGGCGTCGATGGCGTGGGCCGGGGCGCGGAAGTCGCGCTCGGTCCCGTCGACGAAGACCTGGCCGGCATCCGCTCGGTAGATGCCCGCCAGGATGTTGCACAGCGTGGTCTTGCCCGCCCCGTTCTCGCCGACGAGGGCGTGAACCTCGGCCGGGCGCACCTCGAAGTCGACCGCGTCGAGGGCGGCCACGCCCCCGAAGGCCTTGCTGATGCCCCGCGCCTCTACCGCGGG
>JAPOQG010000051.1 GCA_026710865.1 Acidimicrobiaceae bacterium | reverse complement strand
GCGTCCCAGCGGGCCTGCCAGCGGGCTTCGATCCCCGCCGCGAGCGCCGCGTTGTAGCGGTGCGGGGGCGTGTCGCCGTCCGGTACGGGCGCGGGCATGACGGCAAAGGCTAGAGCGCTGCCGGGTCGGTGCGGAATTCTCGGCGCGAGTTGCTTGTGGGGACCACAAACCGTGGTACAGTCCGTTCCGTATCGTGGGACTGGTCCACAGTGCGGAACCGACTTGGGGTGTGGTCCGCCGAGAGGGGCCCTACAAACGAGACGTGGAGGGCTGCGCCGGATGACTGAGACTCCTGCTTCTGGACCCGACATGGCCGGCGACGACATCGACCTGTCGAGCCTCGACGACGAAGAGCTCACCGCGCAGATGCACGACGACCTCTACGACGGGCTGGCCGACGAGATCGCCGAGGGCACCAACATCCTGCTGGGCCGGGGCTGGCCGGCCGACAAGGTGCTCAACGACGCCCTGGTCGAGGGGATGCGCATCGTGGGCATCGACTTCCGCGACGGGATCCTGTTCGTGCCCGAGGTCCTCCTGGCCGCCAACGCCATGAAGGCGGGCATGGCCATACTGCGGCCCCTGCTGGCCGAGACCGGGGCCGAGCCCATCGGCAGCGTGGTGATCGGCACTGTCAAGGGCGACATCCACGACATCGGCAAGAACCTGGTGGCCATGATGCTGGAGGGAGCCGGCTTCGAGGTGTTCGACCTCGGCATCAACACCGACGCCGACGAGTTCCTGGCCGCCCTCGACGAGCACCAGCCCGACATCCTGGGCATGTCGGCGCTGCTCACCACCACCATGCCCTACATGAAGGTAGTGATCGACACCCTCATCGAGAAGGGCATCCGCGACAACTTCATCATCCTCGTCGGCGGCGCCCCCCTCAACGAGGAGTTCGGATCGGCCATCGGCGCCGACGCCTACTGCCGCGATGCCGCCATTGCGTCCGAGACGGCCAAGACCCTGATCACGGCCCGCCGGGCCGCCAGATGACGCCAGCCGAACCCTCGCCGGTGCTGGTCATCGGCTGCGGCGCTCTGGTTCGTGAGCTGCAGGAGGTAGCGGCCCGCAACGGTGGCGAGCACATCGAGGTCCAGTGCCTGCCCGCCATCCTGCACAACCGCCCCGAGCGGATCCCCGAGGCGGTCCGGCGGCGGGTCCGGGCAGCCAGGGCGACCGGTGCGCACCGCACCATCCTCGTGGGCTACATGGACTGCGGCACCGGCGGGCTCCTGGACCGGGTGTGCTCAGAGGAGGGCGTCGAGCGCCTTGACGGCCCCCACTGCTACGAGCTGTACGCGGGTGCCGACGCTTTCGCCGGCCTCCAGGACGCCGAGCCGGGGACCTTCTACCTCACCGACTACCTGGTCAGGCACTTCGACCGCCTCATCATGCAGGGCCTCGGCATCTCGGCTCACCCCGAGCTGCTCGAGATGTACTTCGGCAACTACACCCGTGTCGTCCATCTGGCCCAGACCGACGACGACCGCCTGGCTCGCGCCGCCGAGCAGGCCGCGGCCCGTCTCGGCCTTCGCTGCGAGCGGATCCTCACCGGCATCGGCGGACTCCAACGACAGATCGTGAAGCTGGCCGGCGCCGCCCACGCCGAGGCGGCATGAGTGCCTCGGCACGGCGCGGCGGCCGCAGGCGCCGGGGCGACGACGGGAGCCTCGTGCTGATCAGCTGGCGAGACATCCCCGCCCAGGTCAACGGCGGGTCCGGGGAGAACCGGGTGCAGCGCATACTGCCCCGCCGCTTCCAGCGAGCCATCGACCGGGCCGCCATGGTGGCCGGCAAGACCCAGGCCTCGCAGTACGTCGGCGAGTGGCGCCGCAGCGTGATCCCCGGAGATGCCGCCGATCCCGAGGGCGCGGCCATGGCGGCCGCCGCCGAGTTGGAGGAAGCGTTCCCCCGGCAGCGCCTCGACGAGTTCGTCAAGACGGGAGGCTGGGATCCCGACGGCAACGGCCCAGAGGCCGAGCGCATCGGCGGCGACTCGTGAGCACACTCGTGACGCAACAAGCGAGGCCGTGGCCCGAGCGGCCCGTGAGCGCAGCGAACAAGAGCGGGAATCACGCCGCTTCATCGCGGAACGGATGCACGTATCCGCGCGTTCGCCAGGGGCCCGAGCGCGCCGTCGAGCCCGGAGGGGACGACCAATGACCGACACAGTCGTCAGCTCGGCCACCAGGGAGGTGGTCATCGGCTTCGGCCGCCCGTTCGTGATGATCGGCGAGCGCATCAACCCGACGGGACGCCGGCTGCTGGCCGAGGAGATGCGCAACGGCGACTTCAGCCGGGTCGAGGCCGACGCGTTGGCCCAGGCCGCGGCCGGGGCCCACATGCTCGACGTGAATGCGGGGATTCCCCTCGCCGACGAGCCGGGCCTGCTGGCCCAGGCGGTCAAGCTCGTGCAGAGCGTGACGGACGTTCCCCTGTCCATCGACTCCTCGATCGTGGAGGCCCTCGAGGCCGGCATCGCGGTGTACGAGGGCAAGCCGCTCATCAACTCGGTCACCGGGGAGGAGGAGGTGCTCGAGCGGGTACTGCCGCTGGTGGCCCGCCACGGCGCCGCGGTGGTCGCCATCTCCAACGACGAGACCGGCATCAGCGAGGACCCCGACGTGCGCTTCGAGGTGGCCCGCAAGATCGTGAACCGGGCCGCCGACCACGGCATCGGCGCGGCCGACGTGGTGGTGGACCCGCTGGTGATGCCGATCGGCGCCATGGGCACAGCCGGACGCCAGGTCTTCCAGCTGGTGCGGCGCCTGCGGGAGGAGCTCGGGGTCAACACCACCTGCGGTGCGAGCAACGTCAGCTTCGGCCTGCCGGCCCGCCACATGATCACCGGCACCTTCCTGGCGATGGCCATGGCGGCCGGACTGACCTCCGCGATCATGAACCCCCTGCACCCGGAGGTGAAGAACGCGGTGCTGGCCGCCGATGTGCTGGCCGGGAACGACCGGGACTGCGCCCGGTGGATCGCGGAGCACCGTGATCCCGACGCGGTCGGCCTGAGACGGCGGGGCGGGCGTCGCCGCGGGCCGTAGCAAGCCCGCCAAGCCAATAATGCAAGACATGCACAGTGTCGTGTTCAACCCTTCGGGGATACGCGCCGCTGTGGCTGCGGGGGCCACCGTGCTGGACGCGGCCCGGGCCGGCGGGGTGGACCTCGACTCGGTGTGCGGGGGCCGCGGGCTGTGCGGCCGCTGCCAGGTCTCCCCCACCGACGCCCACGTCCTGTCGAGTCCCGGCCCCACCGAGCTGGGCTACCGCGGACGGCGCCCGCTGCCGGAAGGCTCCCGTCTGGGCTGCCAGGCCCTCCTGCTGGCCGACGCGGTGATCGACGTCCCCGCGGAGAGCCAGGTCCACCGTCCGGTCGTGCGCAAGTCGATCGACCTCGACGAGGTCGTCATCCATCCCGTCGTCACCCTCCACTACGTGGAGTTGCCCGAGGTGGTGCTCGGCTTCGCGGCGGCCGAGGTCGACCTGGTGGCCGAGGCCCTGTCCAATGATTGGGGCCTGGCCGACGTGGAGTTCGGCGTGCCGGTGCTGGCTCGGCTGCATTCGGCCATCGCCGCCGGCGAGGGATCGGTCACGGTGGTCGTGCACGGTGGCCGCGCCGTTCTCGACGTGCGGCCCGGATACTCCGACGGAGCCTGGGGGGTGGCCGTGGACGTGGGCTCCACCACCATCGCCGGCTACCTGCTCGAGCTCTCGTCGGGCGAGGTTGCCGCGGCCTCGGGGCGCATGAACCCGCAGATCCGCTTCGGCGAGGACCTCATGAGGCGGGTGTCGCACGTTATGATGAACCCCGGCGGAGAGGCCGAGCTCACAGCGGCCGTGCGCAGCGCCATCGACGAGCTGGTCGGCGAGTTGTGCGGGCAGGCCGCCGTGGACCGCGACCAGGTGCACGACCTGGTCGTGGTGGGCAACCCGATCATGCACCATCTCGTGTTGGGCCTGGACCCCACACCGCTGGGGGCGGCGCCGTTCACGCTCGCCACCGCCACCGCGGTGCGGGGCGCCGCAACCGAGGTCGGGATCGGGCTGCCGTGCGCGGCCCTGTACGTCGGTCCCTGCATCGCCGGGCACGTGGGAGCGGACGCCGCCGCGGTCGCCCTGGCCGAGGGCCCCCACCGGGTCGCGACCCCGATGCTCGTGGTCGATGTGGGCACCAACGCCGAGATCGTGCTGGGCGACGGGCACCGGGTGTTCGCCGCGTCGAGCCCGACCGGCCCGGCCTTCGAGGGCGCCCAGATCAGCTGCGGCCAGCGGGCGACCGCCGACGCGGTGGAGCGGATCCGGATCGACCCTGACACCTGGGAGCCCCGGTTCAAGGTCATCGGCTGTGACATTTGGTCCGATGAGCCGGGATTCCCCGAGGAGATCGAACGGATCGGGCTGGAGGTGTCGGGGCTGTGCGGCTCGGGAATCATCGAGGTGGTCGCCGAGATGTTCCTGGCCGGAATCATGAACCGCCATGGCGTCATCACGCCGGACACCGGCCGGTCGCCGCGCATCGTGGCTGACGGGCGCACGTTCAGCTACGTGATCCAGTGGGAGCCGATCCGGCTGTCGATCACCCAGAACGACGTCCGGGCCGTCCAACTGGCCAAGGCCGCGCTGCGGGCCGGAATCGACCTGCTGCGCGAGCACGCAGGCGTCGCCGGCGTGCCCGACATCCGTCTGGCTGGAGCGTTCGGGGCCCACATCGACCCCGTTCGGGCGATGGTGCTGGGCCTGGTCCCCGACACGCCCGCCGGCGGGGTGCGGGCCGCGGGGAACGCCTCTGGTGTGGGGGCGGTGCGGATGCTGCTGTCGGGCGAGCAGCGCCTCGAGGTCGAACGGCTGGTGCGGTCGATCGTCAAGATCGAGACGGCCACGGAGCCCCGCTTCCAGGAGCTGTTCGTGGCGGCCATGGCCTTCCCCCACAACGCCGACCCCACCCCGCACCTGGCCGCGGCCATCGATCTGCCCGACGCGGCCGACGCGGACCCGGCCGAAGGCAGGCGCCGTCACCGCCGACCCCGCCCGGCAGCATGAATATTAGTAGAAACCAGGGATAATTCCGGAAAAGTACTATGAGAGTCGCATCATGAGCGAGCCACGAGGGCGCAGAGGCGGGGGCAGAGCCGGCCGGCGGGGGGCGCGAGCCGCTTCAGGCGAGACGGCGCCGTACCTGGTCCGGCGGGTGCCGCCGGTGGACATACTCGACGACGAGGGCCTGGAGATCATCGAGCGCAACGCCGAGACGATCCTGTCGGAGGTCGGCATCGCCTTCCAGGACTATCCCGAGGCCCTGGAGCTGTGGCGCGCCGCCGGCGCGGAGGTCGACGGCGAGCTGGTGCGGTTCCCGCCCGGCCTGTGCCGCCGGATCGTGCAGGACAACGCGCCCGCCGTGTACACCCAGCACGCCCGCAACCCCGCTCGCAGCGTGAAAGTGGGCGGGGACGCCACCGTCTTCGCCCCGAACTACGGCTCGCCGTTCGTGATGGACCTGGACCGGGGCCGCCGCTACGCGACGCTGGAGGACTTCGAGAACGTCGTGAAGCTCACCTACTCCCTTCCGCAGCTGCACCACAGCGGGGGCACGGTGTGCGAGCCGGTGGACGTGCCGGTCAACAAGCGGCACCTCGACATGGTGTACGCCCACCTGCGCTACAGCGACAAGCCGTTCATGGGCTCGGTGACCGCGGCCACTAGGGCCGCCGACTCCGTCGAGATGGCCCGCATCGCCTTCGGCGGCGACCTGGGCGACCGCACGGTGATGACGTCGCTGATCAACGCCTCCTCGCCGATGCGCTGGGACGCCACCATGCTCGGCGCGGCCACCACCTGCGCCCGCGCCAACCAGGCCTGCATCATCAGCCCGTTCATCCTGGCCGGAGCGATGTCGCCGGTGACGGTGGCCGGACTGGCCGCGCAGGCCCTGGCCGAGGCGCTGTCGGGCATGGCCTACCTGCAGCTGGTCCGGCCCGGCGCGCCGGTCGTGTTCGGGACGTTCGCGTCGTCGATGTCGATGGCCACCGGGGCGCCCACCTTCGGCACGCCCGAGGCCGGTCAGGCCATATACGTGATGGCGTCGCTGGCCCGCCGGGTCGGTGTCCCGTTCCGTTCCGGCGGGCAGTTCACCTCCTCGAAGCTGCCCGACGCCCAGGCCGCGTACGAGTCGGCCCACACCCTGTTCCCCACCGTGCAGGCGGGGGTGAACTTCGTGCTGCACGCCGCGGGCTGGCAGGAGGGCGGCCTGGCCCTGGGCTACGAGAAGCTGATCCTCGACGCCGACCAGCTCGGAGCGATGGAGGTATGGGCACGGGGTGTGGACACCAGCGACAACGGCCAGGCCATGGAGGCGTTCAGCAGCAACGCCCACGGCGACCACTTCCTGGGCAACCCGCACACGCTGGCCAATTTCGAGAACGCCTTCTGGCGCTCGGACATCGCCGACGCGGCCAGCTACGAGCAATGGACCGACGAGGGGTCCCTGTCGGCGGCCCAGCGGGCCAACGCCCGGTGGAAGCAGCTGCTGGCCGACTACGAGCCGCCGTCGATGGACGACGCGCTGGACGCCGAACTGCGCGACTATGTCGCTCGGCGCAAGGCGGAGATGCCCGACGAGATCGGCTGAACGAGCCGGGCCCGTCAGCCCGCTACGGACAGATCGGCGAGGTGGGGGCGGTCGGGAAGGCGAAGACCTATGAGCTCGCCGGCGGCGTGCAGCTCGAAGTGCCACACGTCGACGTCGTCGGGGCTGCTCTCGCGCAGCGACGTGACCGCGTGCCAGATGGCGTAGCGGGCGGCCCGGATGGTCGCCTCGGGAGACTCAGCGGCACGCGACACGGCCGCATACCCCGCGGAGATGCCCGCGTAGACGTCGCCATTCACTCCCACTGAGGCTGCGGCCCACTCCGCGAGCGCCCTCAGCGCGCGGGGCCGGGACCGGTTGACCCGGTCATCGAAGACCCCCTCGACCCATGCGTGCCAAGCTGTCGAACCTCTCACCGCCATCGTGCGCTCCCTTCAACTGCAGCCCGCGGGGACTTGCGCCAGCAATGCTAACGGCAGCTCCCCGAGCTACGACCCCTCGACGGCGGAGTGGTGGCAGGCCACAGCCGCCTCCGTCGAAGCGGCTCCCGCCGGATGGCCCTCGGCACCCCGCAACTCGGGCCGCTGCTGCTCGCAGATGCCGGTGGCCATTCCGCAGCGGGGCGCGAAGCTGCATCCCGGTGGCGCGCCGACCGGCACCGGCGGCGCGCCGGCTATGGGTGTGAGCCTGGCCGCGGTCCTGTCCAGCCGGGGCACCGCGGCGAGCAGCCCGGCCGTGTACGGGTGGCTCGGCCGGTGGTACACGTCGCGCACGTCGCCGCGCTCCACGCAGTGACCGGCGTACATCACCATCACCCGGTCGGCCGCACCCGCGACCACCCCGAGATCGTGGGTGATGATCATCATGGCGCCGGACATGCGCTGTCTCACCTCCGACAGGACCTCGAGCACCTGGGCCTGCACGGTGGCGTCCAGCGCGGTGGTCGGCTCGTCCGCGATGAGCACGACCGGGTCCAGGGCCACCGCCATGGCGATCATGACCCGCTGGCGCATCCCACCCGACAGCTCGTGGGGATAGCAGCGGGCCCGCCGGTCGGCGTCGGGGATGCCGACCCGCTCGAGCAGGCCCTCGGCGCGCCGGCGGGCCTCCGCCCTGCGAAGCGGCCGGTGGGCTCTGAGCATCTCCGCGATCTGGTCCCCCACACGGTGAACGGGATTGAGGGCGGTGAGAGGGTCCTGGAAGATCATGGCCATCTCGGCGCCGCGCGCCCGGCGGCGGCGCTGAGGCGAGGCCGCCAGCAGATCCTCGCCCGCCAGCCGCACCTCGCCGGCGGTCGTGGCCGCCCTCGGACCCGGGAGCAGCCCCAGGATGGACAGGGCCAGCATCGTCTTGCCGCAGCCCGACTCCCCCACCACCGCCAGCACCTCGCCGGCGAACAGGTCGAAGCTGACGTCGTCGACGGCCACCAGCGTGCCCTCGTCGGTGTCGATCTCGGTCCGGAGGTTGCGCACCGACAGCAGGGC
>JAPOQG010000364.1 GCA_026710865.1 Acidimicrobiaceae bacterium | reverse complement strand
CGCGCTCGTCGTCTTCGTCGGCGCCGATGCCCAACTCGGCGACGTCGAGCTCGTCGGCGAAGTGCTCGAGGAGGCGGGCAGCGTCGACCACGGTGATCATCGAGTCGATGCGGGCCCGGTCGAGCAGGCTGAGCTCGTCGCGGCAGGCCGCCGACAAGCAGGCGACAACGACTTCGATGAGGTTGTCGAGACCTCGCAAGTCATCCGATGACGGTGGTCACCGAGGTCGGCAAGATCATCGATCCCACTACCGAGAAGCCCTAGAGAGAGGCCCTAGCCGCGACCGCCATGGCAGGCATCGACTTCCCCGACGGCGAGGGCCTCGAGCGTATCCGGATGTGGAGTCTCCAGCCCGACGGCGTCGCCGCTGGGCTCGACCGCGTCGAGGTGCCGGACTGCCGGCAGGAGGTTCGACTCGACGTCGGCGGGGGAGGAGGAGAGCAGCTCGGCGAAAAGAAGCGGCAGTTCGCGGACAACAAGTAGGAGTATGAGCGACGATCCGTCGGACCAGCCGCCTAGCCCCGACCGGGAGTGGTTCCGCTCCCTCTTCCACGAGAATTATCGCCCCCTGCTCGCCTACGCGCGCCGGCGGGTGGACGCCGGAACCGCGGACGACGTTGTAGCTGAGACGCTCCTGGTGGCTTGGCGGCGCCGTGATGCCGCTCCCTCGGGCCACGAGAGGCCGTGGCTCTACGGCATCGCCCGCAACGTGATCCGCAACTCGGCTCGGTCGGCACGACGCCAGCATGCCTTCCATGAGGCGCTTCGCAGCCTGCACCAACCGAAACCCTCCGAATCGGAGGCGGTCGATGAGCAGGCCGACGTCATGCGGTCGGCGCTGTGCGAACTCTCCGAAGACGACCGTGAGATCCTGATGCTGGTCACGTGGGAGGAGCTGTCCTATACCGATGTCGGACGGGTGCTCGACATCTCCGCCAACGCCGTGGCCATCCGGGTTCACCGGGCTCGCAAGCGGCTGACGGGACAGGTCGCGAAGTACCTGGAGAAAGATCCGAGTGATGAAGGACACAAGAGTTGACAACCGTACTTGAACTGTAGGTACAAAAAGGGGGCAACATGATCTGTGAAATATCAAAACTTGGTGAGGAGGTGCTTGACGGGTTACGTCAGGCGAACCCCGTGGACGCCGACGCGCTTCCTTCCTCCCAAGGCCCGGAACCAGCGGCGCAACTGCAGGTGATCCTCAAGTCGATCGACGGGCCGCAGCCATCAGGCAGAACCAGGCCCGCATAGAGCGAGCGCGATCCTCACAGTCGCTCACCCGTGGCATCCTTATACCTGATGCAGTATCTTGGTTCGGCAAGGGCAGGCATCCCGCCGGGCTCAACTACGGCGACACGTTCTCCTACGCGCTGGCCCGCCGCATGGGTGTCCCGCTGCTGTTCGTCGGCGACGACTTCGCTCAGACCGACGTGCTCGTCGCCTGACGGTGCCGACGCCGCTGACCGAGCCTCGTCAGAAGTCGAAGCCGTTGGCGGCGACGGGCGTGGTCATGCCCATGTCGGGCGGGCCGTCGAGCAGGGCCATCATCGCGGGCATGGCCGCCTGCATGGCCTCGTTGCCGGCGTGCTGCTGGGCCGCCTCCATGCTCGACATGAGGGCGAAGAACCAGTAGGTGCCGTCCTCGCCCCGGTGGTAGGAGTACGACTCCACGCCGTCCACCGACTCGCTGGCGGCGACGACGGCCCGCAGCGCCGCGTCCATCTCCTCGCCCTTGCCCTCCTGGCAGGAGAACTTCGCGAACACCGAAACCTTCGACATGGCCCTAATCCCTTGTTGCTTGCCTGAGACGCGGGACCTTCCGGATCGGTGCCGCGCTGAAACGCTACCGGGTCGCAGGATTAGAGTCGTTCGCCGGCGTAGGGCCGGCAGCGACCAAGACGATGCCGTCGGGAGACGAGACGGCGAGAGGAGCCGGAGTGGGAAGGAACCAGCGCTCGCAGATCAAGATGAGCGAGGGCGAGGTCGCTGCGTTCCTCGACCAGTCGCGCACCTGCACCATGGCGACCGTCGGTCCCGGCGGGATGCCCCATCTGGTGGCCATGTGGTACGCCTGGCTCGACGGGCAGGTGTGGCTGGAGTCCAAGGCCAAGGCCCAGAAGATCGTCAACCTGCGCCGTGACGACGGCCTCGTGGTCATGGTCGAGGCGGGCAACACCTATGAGACGCTGCGGGGCGTGTCGTTGGAGGGTCGCGGCGTCATCGTGGAGGATCCCGACCAGATCTGGCGGGTCGGGGTCAACGTGTGGGAGCGCTACACCGGCCCCTACACCGAGGAGTGCCGGCCCTTCGTGGAGGCCATGCTGCGCAAGCGGGTGGCGGTCCGCCTCGATGTAGCGCGGACCCGAACCTGGGACCATCGCAAGCTGGGCATGGGCTCGACGGAGCTCGGCGGCACGACCGGCCCCCACATCGACGGCCCCGGCCTTCCGGGACCCGGCTGAGCGCTGCGCCCGCCGGCCCGCTAGGAAGGCGGGCATGGAACTGTCACAGGCAATCCAATGGGCGGCCGACCGCAAGCTCGCAGTGCTGATCACCATCCGCGCCGACGGCCGGCCCCAGTCCTCCGACATCGTCTACGCGCTCGACGACGGCGCCTTCGTGATCTCGGTCACCGCGGGCCGGGCCAAGACCGTCAACTTGCGGCGCGACCCGAGGGCGGTACTGCACCTGTCCGATGAGGACCAGTGGTCGTACGTGTCGCTCGACGGGACCGTCGAGCTCTCGCCCGCCACCACCAGTCCCGGCGACGCCACCAGCGACGCCCTGGTCGACTACTACGAGCGGGTCGCCGGCGGCCCCCACCCGGACTGGGACGAGTACCGCCGGGCCATGATCGACGAGCGCCGCCTGATCGCCCGCTTCACCCCGACCAGCGCAACCGGCCACATCCACGGCTAGACCGCGTCGCGGCTCAACGAGCGGCCATGACGGCCCCGTCTACCGGCAGGCAGGCGCCACTGACATAGCGGGACTCGTCAGAGGCGAAGAACAGGGCCGCGACGCTGTTGAACAGCGCTGGCGAAGATCATCCTGTCGGACCCCTGCGGTTCAGCTCGAGAGGCTGTTGACGAAGGCGCCCATTCCGGGGACCGTGAAGGCCACGAGACCGCGCCCGGGCGCATAGATCAACCCCTTGCGAATCAGTTGGTCACGGCACGGTCCGAGGCCGCTGTGACTCTTGCCGAGGCGCGCCGCGATCCGTCCAGTCGACACGGCCCCATCGGCGTCACCGGTCTCAGCCGCCATCGTTGACAGGTAGGCGCGCTGCGCGGGCGTGGCCCGCTGCCAGCGAGTGCCGTAGAAGTTGGCGTTTAGGTCTCGCCGCGCCCAGAGCACACCGACCGCGGCGTCCTCGGCACCGATGGTGTTCGGGCCTGGGGCGAAGTCCCAGGCCGCCTTGCCAAAGAGCTGAAGGAAATAGGGATAGCCCCCGGAGTCCCCGACCACTCGTTCCACAGCCGCTGGCTGCCAGGCAACCCCGAGCTTCTCAGCTGGCCGCCCCAATGCCCCGGCGGCGTCGCCGGGACCGAGCGTGCCTACCTGCCGGTAGGAGAACAGCCGCTCGGAGTAGGTCTTGACCTCCATTAGCAGGGCCGGCAGGTTCGGAAGCCCAGCCCCAGCTATCGCCACCGGGAGACGCTGCCTGCTCGCCTGATGGGCGGCGGCGAGTATGGCTGCTATGTCCGAGCGCGCCAGAGCCTGCAGCTCGTCAACGGCGAGCAACACACCCGTACCCAGCTCCGCAGCCGCCTCGCCCAAGTCGGTCATCAGCTCACACAGGTCCAGCTCGAGGTTGCCCGAATCGGCCCGGCCAAAAACGCGGTCAACCTCGATGCCGACCGCGATCGCCCCGTCGGGCGACCCCTGCAACGAGAACGACTTGAACACTCCGAGAGCCCGGCGGAGCCGAGCCGACGAGCGATGCCGCCACGAGGCCACCCTCAGCGATGCGGTAAGGGCACCCGCAGCCAGTGTCCGGAAGGGGCGGGCATCGCCCGCCTCCACGAAGGCGGCCACCCAACGACGCTGTTCGGCCATGGAGCGGAGGTCCTCCAACAGCACCGTCTTTCCGACACCGCGCAAGCCCGTGAGGACGATTCCCCGCTCAGCTCGCCCCGCGCTGAGCCGGTCAAGCATGATCCCGAAGTCGGACAACTCCTCGTCCCGGCCCGCCAGTTCGGGAGGCCGCTGCCCGGCCCCGGGGGCGTACGGATTGGCAACGGGGTCCACGAGTGCCGACTATAGCAGTTCCTAAATCCCTCTATAGATTTTTTGTAGCCTCGGTTAGGAACTTCTAGGGCAAGTGTCAAGGCCGCAAGCATCGCGTCGCTGAGCGAGTCTTGGTGTTCGGCCTGCTCTTCGCTCGGTCCTACTCGACCGCTTGGCTGACCGCTGCGGTCGGGAGCCTCCTCGGGGCGGCCCTGCTGACGGCGGGCGGCGACCTGGTGCGCCGCGGTGAAGCAGCCTGATCGGGGTAGGTTCGCGGTCTCATGAGCGTGCGGCCGATCAACGACGATCCATTCGCGGTGCAGGGCAGGGTCGCCATCGTCACCGGGGCCAGCGGGACGCTGGGGCAGCGTTACTGCCGGCTGCTGGCGTCGAGGGGCGCCACTGTTGTGGCCGCGGCCCGCCGCCTAGACCGGTTGGAGGCCATGGCCGCAGAGGTCGACGGGGTCGTGCCGGTGGGCTGCGACGTCACCGACGACTCCCAGCTCCAGCGGCTGGTCGAGGTGGCCGCCGACCACGGCGGACCCGACATCGTGGTGAACAACGCCGGCACCAGCGACGCCGTCGTCCGGGCCCACGAGCAGGACCCGGCCCAGTTCCGGCAGGTTCTCGAGGTCAACCTGACCTCGGCTTTCGTGCTGTCGTCGGCCGCGGCCCGCGAGATGATCGGCCACGGCCGGGGCGGCAGCATCGTCAACGTGGCCTCGATGCTGGGGATCGTCGCCTCCGGCGGCAACCACCAGGCTGGCTACGTGGCCTCCAAGACCGGCCTGATCGGTCTCACCCGGGAGCTGGCCAAGCAGTGGGCATCCGCCGGGATCAGGGTCAACGCCATCGGCCCGGGCTATTTTCGCAGCGAGCTGACCGAGGAGATGTTCGCCGCCGCCGACGCACCCGGCCTGCGCCACATCCAGCGCAACACCCTCATGCGCCGGGCCGGCGAGGTCGACGAGTTCGACGGGGCCCTGCTGCTGCTGGCCTCCGACGCGGGCAGCTACATCACCGGCCAGACCATCGTCATCGACGGCGGCTGGACCGCCCGCTAGCACCGCACGGACTCGCCGCCATTCCAAATTCCGGTCGTAGACGGGGATAGTTCCCCTCAACCGCCGGAAATTCGCTGGACGCGCAGCGACTCGATGTGGCCCTGCGAGCGGTCGCCGACGGCCAACCGGCCCACCTCGCGTTCACGGCCGAGATTCCCGGCGTGTTCGAAGTGGAGTTGGAGGGCTCCGGGCGCCTGCTGATGCAGCTGGAGATCTCCTGACCGACCGACGGTCGGTCCGCGGCTAGCGTCGGGGTCATGTTCGACCTGCTGATATCGGGCGGAGACGTGATCGACGGCCGGGGCGGGCCCCGGCAGCGGGCCGATGTGGGCATCGCTGGGGACCGGATCACTGCCATCGGGAACCTCGTCAACAGCGGCGCCCAAGCGGCGGCCACGATCGACGCCACGGGCCGGGCGGTGACCCCGGGGTTCATCGACGTGCACACCCATCTCGACGCCCAGGTGTTCTGGGACCCGGACCTGTCGCCGTCGCCGCTGCACGGCGTCACCACCGTCATCGGCGGCAACTGCGGGTTCACCATCGCCCCGCTCGGCGACGACCCCGCCCATGGCGACTACCTGATGCGGATGCTGGCCCGGGTGGAGGGCATCCCCCTGGAGGCACTGCAGCAGGGCGTGCCCTGGAGCTGGCGGACCACCGCAGAGTACTTCGACGCCATCGACGGCAACGTGGCGGTCAACGCCGGCTTCAAGGTGGGCCACTCGGCCCTGCGACGGGTGGTGATGGGCGACGACAGCGTGCGCCGGGCCAGCACCGACGAGGAACTGGAGGCCATGAAGGCGCTGCTGCGCGACGGCCTGGAGGCCGGCGCGCTGGGCTTCTCGTCGTCGTGGTCGCGCACCCACAACGACCCGATGGGCAACATGGTGCCCAGCCGCTGCGCGGAGCGCGACGAGCTGGTGGAGCTGTGCTCGGTGCTGGCCGACTTCGACGGCACTTCGGTCGAGTTCATCCCCGCGCTGGGCCCGTTCGAGGACTGGGCACTGGAACTGATGTCCGACATGTCGGTCGCGGCCCGCAGCCCCCTCAACTGGAACGTCATGACGGTCACGGCCCGGTCGATGGACATGAACCGGGCCAAGCTGGCCGCCGGCGACCACGCCGCAGAGCGTGGCGGCAAAGTCGTCGCCCTCACCGTGCCGCAGATGCTGTCGCTGCACCTGAACTTCAACAGCGGTTTCGTGCTCGATGCCCTGCCCGGCTGGGAGGAGGTGATGCTGCTGCCCAGGGAGGACAAACTCCGCGTCCTGGCCGACCCGGCCGAGCGCCGCCGCCTCAACGATCTGGCCCAGAGCGACCATCCACTGCGGGCGCTGGCCCACTGGGAGCGCAAGGTGGTGTTCCACTCCCCGTCGCCCGAGAACGACGGCTGCGCGGGCCGAACGATTGGGGAGATCGCGGAGGAACGGGGCCAGGACCCCTGGGACGCGCTGTGCGACATCGCCCTGGCCGACGACCTGGAGACGTCGTTCGGGAATCCGGCCATGCCCGAGCCCACCGCCGACTGGGAGGCCCGGGTCGAGATCTGGCGCGATCCGCGGGCCGTGATCGGCGCCTCCGACGCCGGCGCGCACCTGGATCTGTTCCTGACCGCCAACTACGCGACCACCATGCTGAACGAGGCCGTGGTCAAGCGAGGACTGATTCCCATGGAGGAGGCCGTGCATCTGCTCACCGGGGTGCAGGCCGACCTCTACGGACTGGTGGACAGGGGAGTGCTGTCCGAGGGCGCCTACGCCGACGTTGTGGTGCTCGATGAGGCGAGCGTCGGCTCCGGGCCGACGAGGTTCCGCTCCGACCTGCCAGCCGGAGCCTCGCGGCTCTACGCCGACGCCACCGGCATCGAGCACGTCGTGTGCAACGGCACCGAGATCGTGAGCGGCGGCCGATTCACCGGGGCCCGCCCGGGCACCCTGCTGCGCTCAGGCACCCACACCACCGGCCCCAGCCTCGATTAGCCGCGGGTACCGGTGTCGGCGATGTCGGCGACGAAGTGCCGGGCGTTCTCGTTTTGCTCGGCCACGGTGCCGATGGTCTTCGCCTTGGCCGTGCCGCCCGCAGGGCCGCCAGGGGGTCGGTCTGGTCGCCCACGTAGCCCAGGGCGAAGGCGCCCTGGGTGTAGCCCATCATGTGCAGTAAGTCGTCGTCGAGGGTGCGGGCGATCTCGGGCGGGCAGGCGGCGGCGCCGAGATCGAGGCCATCGAGCCGGCCAAGTTCCATGTCCGCACCGACGAGTACAAGCTGTTCGGCACAGTCCAGTGGAAGAAATGGCTCGAATCCCGGCCCTACACCCTCACCGGGATGCGCGAACTGAGAGACGACTGGCGCGCCACCAGCCGCTGATCTGCCAGACGGCTTGCGGAGGCGCCCCGGCCCCTGGCTAGAGTCAGCGGACTTGCATCGTCCTCTCGCTGACTGCGTTGGGATCTGCCGTCGGGTCGGAGCGCCCGGATGAAGCCTCGCTCCCGTCGCTGCTGTCAGCCCCGGCTGCAGCATTCCCCCGCAGAGCGAAAGGAGCTCGCGTATGAATTCGCCCGCCCCCATGGCCGGAGCGCTGCAGATAGCGGCCGCGCTGGTCTTCCACCTTCCAGGTGCCCGACTCGAACTGACCAGCCCGGACGGCCACCGCTGCTCCGTCGGCCCGATGACCGATCCCCGCTGCACATTGCACCCCGCCGAGTTCCGCGAGCTGGTCCTCGCCTCGGGAAACTGCGAGCTTCTGGGCACGCTGATGGGCCTGGCGCTGGCCGAGGAGACGACCATGACCCTGACATCCTCCGTCGTGGACATGAGCCATCTCGGCGCCGGCCTCTACCGGGTGGCGGGCTGCGAGTTCACGTCATACGCCTTCACCACCCCGCTGCCCGCCGGCCTGGTGGACCGCCTCATGGTGACCCTGCCCGACGCGCTGTCCGGCGAGCCGGGGCGGGACGACCCGGACGGGTACGGCGACGAGGGAGTGACGGTGTGCGTCAGCCTCGTGCGCGACGACGGCCTGGGAGTGACCCTGGTGGTGATCAGCCCCGGCCGCGTCGACGATTCCACCCGATGCGAGGCCATCGCGAGAGCCGCGGTCTCGGCGTGCCTGGTGGCGGAGATGGAGCACTTCAGCGCCCTGATGAACGAGGCGCCCTCCTGACGGCGTTCGTGCCGCCCATCCGCGCCCGGCCTCTGACAGTGGCGCTCAGCCGTTGGGGAGCAGGACGGTGCGGGCCTCGGCGCCGGTCCTGAGGGCGTCGAAGGCGCCCTGGAGGCCGTCGAGGCCCGCGGTGCGCGAGATCATCTCGTCGAGCTTGAGGCTGCCCCTCAGGTAGAGGTCGGCAAGCATCGGGAAGTCCTTGCGGGGACGGGCGCCCCCGGCCCGGATGCCGAGCAGGCTCTTGTTCTGGTGCAGGTCGAGGAACGGGTAGGTGACCTTGGCCCCCAGATCCGGCACCCCGACCGCGCAAACGTTGCCGCCGGGACGGGTCATGGATATGGCCTGGGCCAGCAGCGCGGTGCTGCCCACCACCTCGAAGGCGTGATGCACCCCGGAGGGGCAAAGGGACTTGACCGCGGCCACCGGGTCGAAGTCGTCTCCTTCGGCCAGCACGAAGTCGGTGGCCCCGAACTCGCGGGCCAGCGCCTCCTTGGCCGCGACCCGGTCGATGGCGATGACGGCGGACGCCCCGACCAGCTTGGCGGCCTGGATCACGTTGAGCCCGACCCCGCCGGCGCCGATGACGGCCACGGTGTCTCCGATCTGCACCCTGGCCCGGTTGAACACCGCGCCGGTGCCGGTCGCCACCCCGCAGCCGATCAGGGCCGCAGCAGCCAGAGGCATCGCCGCGGGGATCGGGATGCACTGGTTCTCGCCAACCACGGTCTGCTGGGTGAACGCCCCGATGTTGGCGAAGTTGTAGACGGGCCGCCCGTGCTCCGCGTAGGGCTGGCTGAGAGATCCCAGCGCCACGTTGGTGCAGTTGCCCGGATCGCCGCCCTCGCAGTCACCGCAGTGACCGCAGTTGCCGAAGGTGGACAGGACCACGTGGTCGCCGACCGAGCAGTAGGTGACGGCCGACCCGACCTCGAGCACCACCCCGGCGGCCTCGTGTCCAGGCACCAAGGGGGTGGGCATGTAGTACTTGCCCAGCACGCAGCTCAGGTCGCTGCCGCACACCCCGGCGGCCCGGACCTCCACCCGCACCTGGCGGGGCGCCAGCGACCCGACCAGCTCCAGGTCGTGGGACAGCCGGACGGTGTCCTCTCCGGTGCCCTCCAAGATCAGTCCCTGCACGGCGGTGCCTCCTGGGTCTCGATTCGGATGTGCAAGCTGCGGGTTGCCCGAAGGCTAGATGTGAGCCCTCATTCGCTCCACGGCACTCCACCGTTGGGCCGCGGCAACGCTGCCGGACATCATGGCCTCGAAGCGCTTGATCTGGCGGCCCTGCTCGCCGGCGTCGACCGCGAGCAGCCACGCCACGAACACCGTAGACACCCGGTAGAAGGCGGCCCAGGCCAGATCCTCGAACAGATCCTCCTCACTCCAGTCGGGTCCACCGGAGGCAGCCAGTCGGCCGCGGTAGTGGTCCAGCAGATCAGGCTCGCGCTCCAGGGTCTCGTCGTTGTGGCCCGAGAGGAGCAGCCACCCCAGATCGTCGCTGGGGAAGGATCGCATCGGGGTCTGCCAGTCCACGATCACCGGACCGGCGTCGGAGAACAGGACGTTGTCGAGTTCGTAGTCCTGGTGGAGGAACGTCCACGGCCGCTGGTTGAAGCGTTCGAGCCACCCCTCGACGTCGGCCATGAAGACGTCCACCAGCGCGGCGATGTCGTCCGGGTGGTGCTCCGGGAACCTCGTGCGCATGTCGCTCCAGGCATCGCGGACGAACGGGAGCGCCAGCAGGAACGACGGGGCGTGCCAGTCCAGCAGCCACTCATGCTCGAGCAGCGTCTCGTCCATCCAGAAAGCGCCGTGCAGCCGGGCCAGATCGCCGACCAGGGTCTCCATCCGCTCGAAGGTCGTGCCCGCCAGGTTGTCGCCCTTCTCCGCGGGATGGATCCGCTGCAGCAGCAGGGTGGCCGCGTGGGTCTCGGGGTCGAACAGGTTCACGAAGCACTTGGGGATGTGCATGCCGCTGACGGCGGAGACCGTCTCGGCCATGTCCAGGTAGAAGCCGGCCTCGCGCTGGTACGAGAGCTTCACCGAGTTGTACAAGCGGGCCAAGTCGTCGTCGAGCGGGCACTTGGCCACGAACTCCGACGGCAGGTCGGTCTCGGCACCATAGACCACACGAGCGATCCCGACTTCGCCCATGGCACCGGAGAAGTCGTCCATCGGACACACCTGCACCGAGGCGACCGGCGGCGGAGCGTGCCCGGCCTCGGCGAGAGCCTCTTCCAGCCAACGCGGAGTCATCGCCGACAATGAACTCAGGATCTCAACCATCTTCACTTCCCTCCGGGCCCGCGCCCGCGGTCTAGGCGTGGGCCCTCATACGCTCGGCCGCTCCCCAGCGCTCGGCCGCGGCGATGGTGCCCTGGAACATCGCCTTGAACCGACGGTGGATACGGAGCTGCTCGCCGTACTGCACCGTTTCCATGAATGGGATGTGCGACACCGAGACCCAGAAGAAGACGGCCCAGGCCAGATCCTCCTCCAAGTCCTCCGCGCTCCACTGGGGCCCGCCGGCCGACGCCAGCTGGCGGCGGTAGTGGTCGAGCAGCTCGGGCTCGCGGGCCAGGGTCTCGTCGCTGTGGCTGGCCATGAGCAGCCAGGCAAGGTCCATGCCGGGGAACGAGCGCATCGGCGACTGCCAGTCCACGATCACCGGCCCGTCATCCCGGAACAGCACGTTGTCGAGTTCGTAGTCCTGATGGATGAGCGTCCAGGGACGCTGCGCGAAACACCCGAGCCACTGCGGGACGTCGGCCAGGAACACGTCCACCATGGCCGCGAGCTCGTCGGAGTGGTACTGGGGGAACTGCTCGCGAAGGTTGCTCCAGCTCTCCCGGGCCCGCGGGATGCCCGCCAGCAGCGTCGGAGCACTCCAGTCGAGCAGCCAGTCCTCGTCGCTCAGCGCGGCGTCCATCCAGTAGACGCCGTGCATCCGGGCCAGGCCGCCGACCAGCGTCCGCATCCTCTCGAAGCTGGTGCCGTCGAGGATGTCGCCCTTGGTGGCCGGATGGATCCGCTCGAT
>JAPOQG010000325.1 GCA_026710865.1 Acidimicrobiaceae bacterium | reverse complement strand
CACCTGAACCGCAGCCGGGTGCCTCCCACTACTTGCTCCAACTCGAAGCGCCAGCGGGCACCGGGGTTGTCGATGTCGCTGGTGCACCAGCCGAACACGGACTGCTCCTCGAATGCATCGACGAAGCACGGGACCTCCCAGTCCCCCCGGCCCGGATGGGTGTTGCGGCCCACGAAACGAGCCCCCAGAGCCGGACCGTCATAGCCGTCCTGCCACTCCGCCCCCATGAACTCCTCGGAGAACCCGGCCGGCAGGTTGATGTCGGTGACCCGTGTCCAAACCGCAGCCGGGTCGGCCCGTATGTCTACTTCGGCGACGGTGCCGGGCCCGTCGGCCATGCACACCGGATCGCTGGGCCCCCGCTCGTAGGTGCGGGCGTAGCCGTTGAAGTAGGCGATCTCGCGGGCCGGATGCCGCCGGGCCGGCTTGAAGTCGGTGCCGACCGTCCAGGCCACCGGGAACATGGCGATCTCGGTCACGTCGTCGGGGAGGCCGAGCAGTTCCTTGATCTCGGGGGCCTTGGCCAGACCGGCGGTGGTCCAAGCGGTGCCCAGACCCCTGGCCCGCAAGGCCAGGCAGAAGCTCCAGCCGCTCTGGATCACCGAGTCGAACAGGCCCGGGCGGCCGCTGCCGTCGTGGCGGCCGAGGATCACCGGGATGACGATGGCGGGCACCTCGCCCAGATGTTCGGCCAGATGGGCCGAGGAGAGCATGGCCCGCTCACGGGGGTGGCCCGTGCCGGCCAGACGGTCGCGTTCGGTGATCATGCGATTGCCGATCACGTCGCGGTAGAGATCGGCCAGGCGCTGCTTGAGTTCGGGGTCGCGCACGATGAGCCAGCGGCGGCTGCCCTGGTTGCCTCCCGTTGGCGCCTGCTCGGCGATGTCGATGCAATCCAGGATGACCTCGTCGTCGACCTCGCGCTCGAGGTCGAGGCGCCGTCGCACGGCGCGCGTGGTGGTGAGCACCTCGTCCACAGTCGCGATGGCGGCGGGGTCAATCTCCATCGGGATCCTCCCTGCTCGGCCGGCTGCCGCGAACCTCGCGCACCTCGTTGACGTCCCGGACATCGGGACCGCCCGCGTCGAAACCGCCGGGGCCGCCGCCCGATCTGTAGCCGAAGCCGAAGCCGTCCCGTCCGTCGGATCCGGTGGCCCATGCCCCGAAGGTGACCTTCTTGGCGAAGTGGCGCATCAGCAGCGCCCTCACCAGCACGCGGGTGGGCAGGAACAGCAGCAGAAGCCCGACCGCGTCGGTGATGAAGCCGGGCGTGAGCATCAGCGCCCCCGCGAACAGGATCAGCAGCCCGTCCACCAACTCGGCGGCGGGGAGTTCGCCGCGGTTCAGACGGTTGCGGATCTGGTTGAGCACGCCCAGCCCTGAGCGGCGCACCATCCAAGCACCCACCACCGACACCAGGATCAGCAGTCCGATGGTCTGGCCGGTCCCCATACCGCCGGCCACCTGGATGATCACATACAGCTCCAGCAGCGGCACGCAGAGCAGCGCTACGAGCAGCACGACGAACACACCCCCAGCGTACGGGTCCCGCTGCGGCATTCTGTGTGCAGATATGCGCCGCAGAGCGGGTTTTCTGCACACAGAACGGGACCAACGGCTGCCGGGCCGCGTCGCATGCGTAGCCTTGCCGTCAACGTGCCGCCCCAGGATCGACCGCCGTCAGTCGACCGGCTAGCCCGCTCGCTGGCCGGCATCGACCTGCCCCATCCGTTGCTGGTGGACGCGGCCCGGGCTGCGATCGCGGCGGGCGATCCCGACTCGGCCGAGGATCGGGCGCACGGCATCCGCCGGCGCCTGCTGGCGCCGGTCATCAACGGGACGGGCGTGCTGCTGCACACCAACCTTGGCCGGGCGCCGCTGGCCTGGAGCCAGCGCGCCGACTATTCGAACCTGGAGCTGGATCTCGCCACCGGCGAGCGAGGCGACCGCCAGGCCGGCGCGGCCGCGCTGCTGGCCGGGGCCTGCGGAGCCGAGGCCGCCATGGTCGTCAACAACTGCGCGGCGGCGGTGATGCTGGTGCTGGCCGCGCTGGCCGAGGGCCGCGACGCGGTCGTCTCCCGGGGCGAGCTGGTGGAGATCGGCGGCGGATTCAGGGTGCCCGACGTCATGGCCTGGTCGGGCGCCCGGCTGGTGGAGGGCGGCACCACCAACCGCACCCGCCGGGCCGACTTCGCCGCGGCGGTGGCCAACCCCGGCAACGATGTGGCCGTCGTCGTGCAGGTGCACCAGTCGAACTTCCGGATGGTGGGCTACACCGAGGCGCCCGGCACGGCCGAGCTGGCCGACCTCGGCCCGCCCCTGGTGGCCGACATCGGCTCGGGGCTGCTCGACAGCCGCTGCCCGTGGCTGGACGGCGGACCGCCGCCCTGGCTGGACCGGGAACCGGCCGCCCGCCAGAGCCTGGAGGCCGGCGCGGCTGTGGTGACGTTCTCCGGCGACAAGCTCCTGGGCGGACCCCAGGCCGGGATCATCGCGGGGCGGGCCGGGTTGGTCGACGCCTGCCGCCGCCACCCGCTGGCCCGGGCGCTGCGGCCGGGTTCGCTGGTTCTGGGCGCCCTGCAGGACACGGCCCTGGCCTACCTGCGGGGCGACGGCAACGCCATCGAGTTCTGGCGGATGGCCGCCCTCACCCCGGCCGAGCTGCGGGGCCGGCTGGGCCCGTACGAGGGTCTCGCCGAGGTGGTCACCGCAGCCACGCCCGGCGGCGGCACCCTGCCCGGCGTCGAGATCGAGTCGGTGGGCGTGTCCGTGCCCGGCGACCACGCTGCGGCGCTGCGGTCACGGCCGCGGCCGATCATCGCCCGGGTGATCGACGGCGCCACCGTCGCAGACCTGCGCACGGTCCACGCCGACGACGACGCCGAGGTGGCCGCCGCTCTGCGCGAAGCGGCCGGCCTGCCCGACTGAGGCCGGGCCCGGATGCATGTAGTCGCCACCGCCGGCCATGTCGACCACGGCAAGAGCACCCTGGTCCGGGCGCTCACCGGCACCGATCCCGACCGGTGGGACGAGGAGAAGGAGCGGGGCCTCACCATCGACCTGGGCTTCGCGTCGATGCCGCTGCCGTCGGGCCGCGAGGTCGCCTTCATCGACGTTCCCGGCCATGTCCGGTTCCTCAAGAACATGCTGGCCGGGGTCAGCGGGGTGGACGCCTGCGTGTTCGTGGTGGACGTGACCGAGGGATGGAAGCCGCAGTCCGAGGAGCATCTGCGCATCCTTCAGCTCCTCGGCCTGGGCCACGGGATGGTGGCCCTCACCAAGGCAGGCGGCGCCGAGGCGGACCTGGTGGAGCTGGCCCGTCTCGACGTGGCCGAGCATGTCGCCGGAACGTTCCTGGCCGAGGCGCCCATCGTGGTCACCGACGCGGTGGACGGCACCGGGATGGACGCGCTGGTGGCGGCGCTGGACGATCTGCTGGCCGTGACCCCCACCGCGGCCGACCGCGGCCGGCCCCGGCTGTGGGTGGACCGGGCCTTCGCCATCAAGGGGTCGGGCACGGTGGTGACCGGCACGCTCACCGGGGGGCGGCTCCGCAGCGACGACAGCCTCGCGGTGCTGCCGGCCGGCCACACCGTGAGGGTGCGGGCCCTGCAGAGCCTGCACCGGCAGTGCGACAAGATGGGCCCCGGCAACCGGGTGGCGGTCAACCTCGTCGGCGCGGGCCACCGCGACGTGGTCCGGGGGGACGCGGTGGTGCGGGCCGGGCAGTGGCACGCGGCCCGAACCGTCGACGCGGAGCTGTCGGTGCTGGCCTCGCTCGACCACGCCGTCACCCGCCGGGGTGCCTACGTGGCCTACATCGGGTCGGGCGAGCACCCGGTGCGGCTGCGGGTGCTGGGGCCGTCGGCCATCGAGCCCGGCCGGGCCGGACTGGTGCGGCTGCACCTGCGGGTGCCGCTGCCGCTGTGCATGGGGGACCGCTTCATCCTGCGCGAGTCGGGACGCTCCGAGACGGTCGGAGGCGGCGAGGTGCTCGACGTCGATCCGGTGCTGCCCGCCTCGAGGGCCCGGCCCGACCGGTCGGTGGAACGGATGATCGCCGAGCGGGGCCGGATCGACGCGGTGCGGCTGGAGCGGCTCACCGGCCGCGCCCGCCCGCCCGACCTGGGCCGGTGGGCGGTGGATCCCGAGCACCTCGAGCGGACCAGGCAGCAGCTCGCCGATGCGGTGGCCGGCGCCGGGCCGCTCGGGCTCGACCTGGCCGGACTCGACGACTTCGAGCGGGCGGTGGTCGGCACCATCGACGGCATCACCACCGGCGAGGGCCGGGCCCGCACTGCGGGCGGATCAGACCCGCTGGCCGGCCATCCGTTCTTGGCCGCGGCCGGAGCCGAACCGTTCGCGCCCCCCGCGGCTACCGGCGTCAGCGGCGACGAGCTGCGGCTCCTGGTGAGGCAGGGCCGTCTCGTCGAGAGCGGCGGCATCCACTTCGCCGCGTCCGCGGTGGACGAGGCCGCCGTGGTGGTGGCCCGGCTGCTGGCCGATCAGCCCGAAGGGGTGACGGTGGCCGAGGTGCGCGACGCGTGGGGCACCACCCGCAAGTACGCCCTGGCGCTGCTGGGCCGGCTCGACGGCACCGGCGTCACTCGCCGGCGCGGCGACCTGCGCATCGCCGGTCCCCGGCTGCCCGAACTCTAGACGAAGCGGCTCAGGCTCGGGCTGTGCGCACCAGGAGGTCGCGTCGCTCGACTTCGTTGAGCCCGCCCCAGATGCCGTGCTGCTCGCCGATGTCCAGCGCGTACTGGAGGCAGTCGGACTGCACGCAGCAGGTGGCGCAGATGTCCTTGGCCCTCAGCTCGCGACGGCGCTTCTCGTCGCGCTTCTCGACGTAGGGCGGCGGGAAGAACACAGAAGCGTGGGGGCCTCGGCAGGCCGCCCGCATCTGCCATTCAACCTTTTCGGCCGATAGAAACCCCATACCGAACGCCCTCCTCGCCTGTGACGACTACCACACGAGTTGTCCCGAAGCCAAGCCGTTGAGGCGCTTTTCTAGAACGCCACCCGACCGGACCCGGCAGCCATACCCGCTTCGCGGGACCGATTATCGACCAGGCCTGTGACATCTCCCGGCTCCGCTCGCGCCCGGCTCCCGGCCCGGGAGGCATGTCAGCCGGCCGTGTCGCCATCGCCGAGCCCGTCGCCGGCGGCGGCGTCAGCACCGCCGCCGTCGTCTGCGGGCTCGACCGTGAGGACCAGGCCCTCCAATGCCATCACCCGGATGGAGTCGCCCTCCGCGATGGGGGTGGCCCGCTGGGTGCGGGCCCGCCAGGGGGCGCCGTCGATGACCACGACCCCCTCGGGATCCACCTCGTCCCGAGCGACGCCGAGGGCGCCGATCATCCATTCCCGCCCGATGGTCGGTGTGCCGTACCGGGTGCGGACCATCGCGGGCATGCCGGTCACCATCCCCGCGGTGACCCCGATGAGGCCCGCCACCAGCGTGACCCACGACAGCGACACCCCGTCGAACAGGGTCAACGATCCGACCGTCAGGCAGACGGTGGCGATGCCGGTCCAGACGCGGGGCACGCCGGTCTGGATGTCCACGCCGTATCCGAACATGGCCACCAGCAGCAGCCCGACGGCCCAGCCCCGAGCCGGGAGCTCGGCCAGCCCGTAGCAGCCGAGCAGGAAGGACAGCGCGCCCAGTCCCCCGGCGAGTCCCACGCCCGCGGTGTAGAGCTCGAAGACCAGCAGCCCGGCTCCGGCCAGGAACAGCAGGTAGGCCAACGCGGGGCTGGCCGCGGTGTGCATGAACTGGTCGATCAGGGAGAGCTTGGCGAAGCGCACCGCGCTGACCGGGACCCGCACCGGCTCGTCGCCGGTGGCGTCGATCTCGGTCTCGAAGCCGGGCAGGTCGATCACGAAGAACCCCAGGGTGGGGGCCTCCCGGGCCAGGCCGAGCTCGATGGTCTCCGCGGATGAGACTGTCCGGTCCTGCATGGTTGGGTAGGCGTCGGCGAACGGCTCGGCCAGGTGCTCGGCCGGCAGGATCAGCGGGCCGAGGTCGCCCAGCTCCGAGCCGGGGGCCACCGCCAGGTCGTCCACCACCCCGGCCAGTTGGCCGACCGCGCCGGTGGCCACCGCCCCGGAGGGCCCGACCCACATGTAGACCGGCACGTCCGAGGAGCGGATGCGGGCGGCGAGCTCGACCAGGCGCTCGTCTTCGATGATGGCCAGCGGGCTGTTCACCTGGAGCACGAGGCCCAGCGAGCCCTTCGCGGCGGCCTGCTCGATGGATCGCTCGATGAAGTCGGCCATGATCGGATCGAGGAAGCCCGACACCTCGACCACGTCGAGAACGCCGGAGCCGGCCGCGGCGGTGCCGTCGCGGCTGTCGGAGGCTGCGGCCACTGCGGTGCCGATCGCCAGGAACGCTGCGACCGCGAGCGCGCCCAAGACGGTCAGGCGGGCAAGAGGCCGACGGGCCACGGCCTTGCTCAGCGCCCCGCGAATTCCTGGCATTGGTGTCGCTGCCCGCTCGGCCGCTCGGCCGTGTCCGTGGTCAGGCGTCGGGGTCTCGGTCGAGGGCGCCGACCGCGGCCTCGAGGGTCTCCGCGACGGGCACGATGCGGTCGAATCCGGTGGTGTGCAGCAGCCGGATCAGCGTCGGGCCGTTGCAGAACACCACGACCCGGCCCTCGTTCTCGCGGATGCGGCGGATCCCGCCGATGAGCGCCCCGAGGCCGGCCGAGTCCATGAAGGGCACCCCGCAGAGGTCCACCACCAGACGCCCCGCGGTGGCATGGTCGGCCAACGCCTCCCGGAACTGGGCCACGGTGTAGGCATCGAGCTCGCCGGTGGGACGAAGCAGGCGGTAGGACTCGGCTTCGTTGTGGAACGACTCGATGTCCAGCACGGGCTGGAGGATATACGGCCGCCGCCGGGATCGGGGTAGCCGGCTCGCGCTTATCGGCTCGGCCTCCGGGCCGGTACGATCTCCGCCGTGCCCGACGTGCTGCTGGTGACCGACGCCGACTGGGTGGCGGCGCAGTGCGAGGCGGCGCTGAGCGGCGACCACACCCTGCACTGGGTGCGGCAGGGCGCGGACACCCTCGAGGCGATCGATCTGGTCGACCCCGCTCTGGTGGTGCTCGACCTGCAGGTCGGCAACATGGGCGGGATGGCCGCCTGCCTGGCCGTGCGCCAGGAGGAGGGCATGGGCCGGCTGCCGCGGCGTCCGGTGATCATGCTGCTGGACCGCGACGCCGACGAGTTCCTGGCCCGCCGCAGCACCGCGGACGCGTGGCTGGTCAAGCCCATAGACCCGATGGGCCTGGCCCGCCTGGTGGCCTCCACGCTGGCCGACGAGCCCGCCCCCGCCTGAGGGCGCGGCCGGCACCGGCCCCGGCTAGCATCGCAGGGCTGCACACGGGCAGTGGCGCAGCTTGGTAGCGCGCCTCGTTCGGGACGAGGAGGTCGTGGGTTCAAATCCCGCCTGCCCGACT
>JAPOQG010000140.1 GCA_026710865.1 Acidimicrobiaceae bacterium | reverse complement strand
CTGCTGTTGAGCCGCCCATGGGGTCATTGCGCGAATCGGCTCGGAATCAGCCCTTAGCTCGAACGGCTCTTCGGGGATGTGGGCCGGGCCGTGGTTCACTCGGCACGGGGGGTGCAGGGTGTGGTTGCCGTCGGCGCGCTTGTGGATGTACCAGCGGTGGTGGTGGATCTTGTTGTGGCAGTCCCAGCAGACCGGGACCATATTGGAGATCTTGGTCTTGCCGCCCTGTGACACCGGCTTGATGTGGTGGATCTGGCAAAGAGCCGGGTGCGCGGCGCAGGCGAAGCAGCCGCCGTAGCGGGCGAAGAGGATCTGGCGCTGGGCTTCGGTGGCGGTGCGCACCGAGTGGGCCCGCCAGATCGGCTTGCCGTCGCGGTCATAGACCAGGCCGGTGAGCTTGGCGTTGCAGGCGAACTGCTCGAACACCGACTGGGGCAGCCGCATGCCGTCGGGGAGTTCCGCGATGAGCTTGCCGGTGGCGTCATCGACGTGCGCGACGACGCAGATGTCGGCGAAGGGCTTTGTTGTCGCGGTGCCTGCGCCGGTGTTGGCGGTGAGGCTGTCGAGCGCGTCGGCCATGCACTGCTGGAACGTGCGCCGCTCGTCGCCGTTGGCGGCGTTCTGCTTGTCGGCGTCGTGCATGCGGGCGGCCTCGGCCCGTATGCGGTTGCCGATCTGGCGCCCGGTGGCGGCGTCGAACTGGCCGTGCAGGTGCACCATCCCGTCGTCTGCGTCCCAGACCTTCACATAGCGCCGCTTCCGCTGTCGGGCGTGCTCGGACGCGCCGTCGTCGCCGTCGCGGTCGGTCACCCAGCGGCGGGCCTCGCCGGCGAAGTGCTCGGGCCGCATCGACTCCGCCTTGGACAGCAACTCGCCGTCTGACTCGACGTCTGAGGCGCTGGTCTTCTCGACGGCCTCGGCCAAGCGCTTGGCGTTGGCCGCCGGCACCCGGCCCGCAGCCACCGCATCGCGCACCTTCGGCGTCTTCGTCAAGGCGGCCGCGGTCTTGACCCGGCTGCGGGCCTCGTTCCGCGACAGGCCGGCCGACCCCGCCAGCACCTCCGCGCCGCCGTCGCCGTGACGCTCAACCCTGGCGATCACCTCGACCGCTGAGGTCTGGAACGCCGAGCCCACCGCCATGAACGACCTGGAGATCGCCAGCGCGTCGCGGAACTCGTCAGCCGTCGCCGCCCCGTCGTCGGCGATGGCCAGCATCTCCTTCACTGCGGCCTCGGCCCGTCGGGCGGCTTCGATCAGCATGACGGCAGTATTGCACAGGGGTGTGACATCTGTCAAGCCTTTTCATGATTTTAACGGATAATTCATGTCTGAATTCGGGAAGGCCGCTCTCCAGGCTCACCACGCCGCGATTCCTTCTTGCAATGGCGACACCTCGCCGTTCATGGCGACCCTCCACGCTCGCCGGGCTCAGCACGCCGCGATTCCTTCTTGCCCTCCAAGGGACCGCGCGGACAGATGGCCAAACCCTCGCGGTGCGTCGTGTTGCCCGCTCTTGTTGGCTGCGCTCATAGCCGCTCGGGCCTGTTCGACCAGAATCGGTAGAGAAACCCGTCATATGGAAGCAAGGCCCGTGCAGAGTTGAGGGCGAGCCTGGCACAGCGCTACTCACCGCGCTCGGCCGCGGGCCGCGTTCATCATCTCGCGAGTCCCTCAAATCGATATCGCCTGCGGGTCGTGGCCGTCCCGCTGGTGCTGCCCCGGCGCTCATCATCTCGCGAGTCCCTCAAATCGATATCGCCGCTCCGCTCGTCCTGCAAGTCGTCGCGGCGGCGCGCTGGGCGATCCAGTCAGCGAGTTCACGCAGATTCTCGGCCACGTCGTCAGCGGTGCCTGACAGATCCAGTGCGTAGGTGTGCAGAACCTTGCCCACGTGGCGAACTCGAACCGACGAGACAGCCGCGGCGCCTGTTGAGGCGGTTGACTCCGGAGAGCGGGACGGGCGGCCGACAGAGCCGCTGTCGTCGGAGTCGCCGGGACGGTTGGCGTCGAGGCAGTAGATGAGCACGCCCTCGGGCAGGTCGAGCGCAGTCGTGTAGGCCAGGAGCTGGTAGTAGTCGGAGTGGCGTCCGCTAGCGGCGTCGTCGGTGAGCTTGTACTTGATGTCGGCGACGAACCTGATCGAACCGCCGAGGCTGAACAGCAGGTCGGGCCTGATCTCCAGCTTGCGCTCCCGGCCATGGCCGTCGCGCTCCGTGCCGAGATGGTCGACGTGCTGGTCCTTGACGTCGAGGCGTCCTCTCAGTGCTCGCCGCAGCCGCTCGGTCACGAACCGCTCGAACAGCTGGTTCATGTCCAGCATGAACGACGAGGCCTGCGTCTCGCCGAGGGCATCCTGCAGCGTCAGGTTCGCCAGCACGAGCCGGGCCAGCCGCAGCGCGGGCCGGTAGTGCTCGTTGAGCCGGCTGAACACGACACGGTCGTGGTCGCTGTGGTGGTGCCTCACGCCACTCACGTCCTCGAGGGTTACGAGGTGCTGCATCAGCCGGCGCCGGTCGACGGGCTGCACCCGGGCCACCCGCAGCGACCGGGACACGGCAGCCTTCAGGTACGAGTTCTCGATCAGGTCGGCGGTGAACTCTGTGAACCTGCAGTGCATCGGGACGACCACGCCGGGCTGGGCGAGCTGCCGGGGGATGTCGACACGACCCCGCATGGCGACCAGCCGGTCGCGCTGCTCGCGATAGGAGTGGTACAGCCCGCGGGCGAGCGTGGTCTCGGTGGTGCGGGCAAAGAACGACACGAGGGCGGGCAACAGATCACCGGTCTCCTCGAAGCGCACGGCCTCGTCGCGCCAGTCCCGCTCGCGCAGCCCCACTTCAAGCAGCAGGAACAGGTTGCGCAGCGGGATCTTGGGCCGCACCAGCACCTGCAGCCCCGCCACATTGATCGACCCGACGTAGTTGTGGGCCGACACTTGCCAGTGCCCGGTGTGCTCACCCGGCCCAACCGACAGGTACTGCCCGCCCCCTACGCGATTCAGCGCGTCAGCCTGCTCGTGGGTCAGCTCCCGCTCGGCGCGGCCGTACTCGCGCAGCTCTAGAGACACGGGTTCCGGAGTCTCCTCGCCGTCAGCCTCGAGGCGCCTTGGGGGCCACCGATCAGGAACTTCCGTCCCCAGCGTCGTCACCGGAGATCCTCGCCGAGGTAGTGGACGAACGGTCCTCGCTCGGTCAGGTTCCACAGGATCAGCCAATCCTCGCCGGATCCGTGGACAGGCACACCCCAGACGGGCGGTCGGCTGTACCGCCGCCGACGGACCGCGGGGCTGGACGGATTGTCCTCAATGGCATCCAAGGCATCGTTGACGCGGTCGTAGAGTTGGGCGCGAGCGGGATCAGCCTGGAGGCTTACGAGTCGCCGATCCGCCTCGGGGCTGAAGACGACGGGGATCACGCAGCGCATCGTAGTGCGGAGGTCTCGGCACATGTGGGGGATTGCCCCACATGGCATCTTGGGCTGGTGTGTTGCAGGGGTTATGTTACAGTACGTGGCGAAGGGCGTTGTGCACACACGCCCCCAACACGGGTCAAGCCAACGAGGAACGGAAGCCGGTCCATGGAGCAGCTAGTGGAACTCGATTCTCGGCGACGGGTGGCGCTCGGGCGCCTAGGCAATCCCGAGCACAGCCGCTACCTCGTCACCGAACACTCGGATGGCACGCTGGTGTTCACGCCGGCGGTGGTCATGACGGCGCATGAGGCGGCGCTGCTGCGGCGGCCCGACCTGGTGGCGCAGATCGAGGCCGACCTCGCCGATCCGAGCCGGGGGGTGAGGTCGGAGGCCCGCCGACCCCGCTGAGAGCGAACGGCCCACAGCTCAGCGAGACCGCAGCCGCTGGGGCGTCGGCAGCGAGCCGCGGCCGGCGACCGCGGCGAGGCCCTGCGTCGGTGTGGGCGTCGGCGGGGATCGCCCCGCCGCTTCCACAGGTGAGTCGCTCCGTGCTGATGGCACCGGGGCACGACCCGGGCAGCGGCCCGGTCACTGCTCATCCTCGGGCTGCGAAGGGCCGGGCTCGGCCGCGGCATCTCCATCCGCGGCTGCAGGCTCGCCCTCGGAACTGTTGGCGCTCTCCTGGTCATCACCGTCATCGCTGGCCTCTACGTCGGACTGTGCCGCCGGCCCGTTGCGCCTCATCACCGCGTCGAACCGGAAGTGGGCGATCTGTCCGGGGTCGCCGAAGAACTGGTCCTCGATGAACGGCTCGATGTTGTACTTCCAGATCCGCCGCAGCCGCTCTCGCTGCGTGTCCAGCGACGAACCGTACTTCCTCATGAAGTGGCTCGGCCCGAGCAAGAGATGGGAGCCCTCAAGGGCCTTCTTGAGTTCGTCATTGACCTTATCGACGAGGTCGCCGACCCAGCCCGGCTCTCCCTCGCGTTCCAGCCAGCGGCCGAGCAGGCCGGCCATCGGTTCTTGATCGGGAAAGAACGGCACGAAGTGGAAACGCCGTCTCAGAGCGGCGTCCACCAGCGCGATCGACCGGTCGGCAGTGTTCATAGTGCCGATGAACCACAGATTCTCAGGCAGCGAGAACCGCTCCCCGGTCCGATACAGCGTCTCGACCTCCTCGTCGCGGTACTCCAGCAGGAACAGCAGCTCTCCGAGAACGCGGGGCAGGTTCCCCCGGTTGATCTCATCGATGATCATCACGTGCTGCTCTGACGATTCAGAGGCCTGTTTCGCCATCCGGGCCAGAGGCCCACGCGTCAACTCGAAGCGGATGCCTCCGCCGTCGCCGGTGCCGGCAGGCCGGTACCCCTCGAAGAAGTCCTCATAGGACGTGGATGGGTGGAACTGCACCAGCGCCCGGCACGACTCGTCCGGTGCCAGCACCTTCGCCAACGCTCGCGCCAAGTACGTCTTGCCGGTCCCGGGCGGCCCATACAGGATCACCTGCCCCTTGTCCTCGAGAAGTTCGACAATGTCCTTCAATGACTCAACGTCGACGAGCAGCTCACCCGCAAGTTCAGCGAGGTTCATCGGACAGGGTGGCGGTTCTTGGTCAAGCAACCACCCCAAGAATGCTCCCATCTCAAGCGTGTCGTCACCGAACTCGGGTTCGAGATGCTCGCGCAGACGGTCGTTGGCATCCAACACCCTTTGTCCGTAGCTAGATCCCGTCGGCTTGGGCAGTCCCAACCGGTGCAGCATCGCAGCGCGGCCCCACCTGCCTCCCTGCACCCCAATCGCAAGAAAGTCATTGGGATGGGAGATGGCAAGAAGCCGGCTTGTTGTGGAGTGCACCAGGCCCTTTGTTCTCCGGTCGCTTCTGTTGTCGGTGAGTTGGTCATACCCGCGCCATAGTTCGTCTTCGTCCCAGCACAGGTATCGAATGTGATCCAGCATCCTGGAGTACTCGTCGTCGTCCAGGTCCCTGATCCATTGCATTACTCCTTGTGCATGCGGATACACGTATATTCCGGGAGACCAAGTTCCGTGCGACGCAACGGCGGTCAAGTCGTGACGGCTGAGGTTGGCGATGTTCTCCGGCGCGAGCTTCTCGGCCCATTCCGCCCGCAGGCGCTCCTGTTCTTCGTGGGCTGCGGTCGGGTAATCCGTCTCGGCCCGGAACCGTTCGACCAGGACGGACAGGTCGGTGTCCTCACCGCCGGGCTTGTGGCCGCCGTCCGAGTCAGTCTCCTGCGCGACCAGCCAGTACAGGAAGCATGCAATGGCCTGCGGATCGTCGTCGAAGTACGGCGCGAGATGTTGCCGGAGCCGGTCGTTCGCATCCACAGCTCTCTGTCCGTATGAGCCCTGAGGCTCTGGAAGGCCGAGCGCACGCAGCATGGGCTCACGTCCCCACACACCGATTTGCGAAGGAGTTGGCAGAAACTGCTCGGAGTGACAGATGGCAAGGGTACGACTCACCTGAATGCCCGTGAAGCCCTTGGTGCCGGTATCTCGATTGGATCCGCCCACCCGGTCGACGAGACGGTCGATCCTGGTCGACAAGTCATCGTCGCCCCAGCAGAGATCGCGGATGCTGTCGAGCAGCCTGTCGTACTGGGCATCGTCCAGATCAACAATCCACTGCTGATTCCGGTCTTCCCCGCGATCCACGTACTGCCCGTAGCCCACCGCGTTGCTTGTGTACGCGAGGAGATCCTCACGGGTCAATGATGCGACATTCTCGCGTGCGAGCTTCTCGGCCCATTCGGCTCGGAGCCGCTCTTGTTCCTCATGAGCTTCAGTGGGGTAGCCCGATTCGGCGCGGAACCGCTCGACTAGAGCAGACAGATCCCCCCTGTCAGCGGGGGCATCCACTCGCGGGCCCGGATCCCGACCGGTCTCCAGCAGTTGGTGGAGACGCCACGCTTCCTCTTCGCTCGTGATCGAGTTGATCGTCCACCGATAACGCGGGTTACTCAGCGATTCCAGAAGATCTTGCCTCACGGCTGTTCGGGGCACGTCGTTGGGCTTCCAGTCCACCGACACGGCATGCCGCATCGTGTCGGAATCGTGCCGATACCAGTACTGCCCCGTCACCGTTCCCAGCGCGAAAGACGAGTTCGTCCTGCGCGGCGTCACTACCAAGTCGCCGCGGCGGATCTCAGATCGAAACGCCCAGAGTTGATCCGCTCGAGCGCCAGCCTCCCGGTCGCTGGATTCGGGCCAATCCTCTTTGACCAACTCAACTATCTCATCTCGGCTTGAGACCTCCGACAGGTCGCCAAGGTGGCCGAAGTCCACCGCGGCTATCTCGCTCTTGATGAAGGACTCCGCGTGTTCACCCCGCCCGCCGGCCCTGATGAGCCAAGCAGTCTGAGTGTCGGCCGCCACTGCCTCGACCTTCTCCTTGGCCTTCTTGCGTCGTCGTTCTTCTGCCTGGAAGGCGCGACGCAAGTCCTTGATCTGGTGGTCGTCGATCTTGTGTCCGAGCGCTGTCAGCGCACGGAAACCCGGTTTGGGATGGTGGACGGCGCCGATCTGCTTGAGTTCGTGTGCGGCCCAGATGACGCGGTTTCGGAGCCTGGTCTGTCCTGAGGGAATGATCTCGGCTCTCTGCTGGTCGGTCAGCCTCAGCGAGTCCGCTACAAGCTCAACTAGTTCAGCGTCAGATGCCTGACCGACATCGCGGAGTGCTTGGACGATCGGCCATCGCAGAGTGGCGATGGTGGGGACGGTGCTTTGCGCGCCCGCTTCCGGTGGCTCGGCGGTGGGGCCTGCCTCCGGGTTGTCGTTCGGGTCGTCGGTCAGGGCCATGTTGATCGCTTTCGGGGTCGGGCAGTCAGTCAGGGTCGGGCTCGACACGTAGATCGTTGTAGGGATTGTCGGTGCTGTCCAAACCGGCGGGTTGGTCGGCGGGGTGGTCCCACACCTCTGGGGGTCCGGTGGCCCAGACCTCGACGCTGTAGGTCCAGGCACCGCCACCGACGACCCCCAGTGGCCCCTTCTCGTACAGCAGGTAGGAGCAGGTCATTCCCGCTTCGGGGTCGGCCGGGTCGTAGCGGCGGCTTGTTTCG
>JAPOQG010000323.1 GCA_026710865.1 Acidimicrobiaceae bacterium | reverse complement strand
GTTGACCGCGCCCTCGTGGCGCTCCAGGCGGCCCCGGATTGTCAGCGCACGCGAGGTGAGGGCGACCCTGCGGAACCGGGCTTGGCAGCCCTTGGACACGATCACGTTGATCAGGCCGGTCTCGTCCTCGAGGTTGATGAACATGGTGCCCCCGGCGGTGGCCGGTCGCTGGCGGTGCGACACCGTGCCGGCCACCTTCACCCGCCCGACCGGGTGGGTCAGCAAGTCGGCGGCGGGCACCACCCCTGCGGCGGCCAGCGCGTCCCGGTGGAAGCGGGTCGGGTGCCCGTCGGGGGCCACACCGGTGGTCCACAGGTCCGCGGCCGACTGTTCCTGGGGCGACATGGGCCGCAGCCTCGGCACCTCCGCCCCGGTGACCGCCCCTGGAAGGCGGTCGGCGCCCGACTGGACCGCCGCACCGGCTGCCCACAGAGCCTCGCGCCGGTCCAGGCCCAGCGAGTCGAACGCACCGGCCGCGGCCAGCGCCTCCAACGCCGGCAGGTCCAGCGGCGGCAGTGGCGAATCCTTCTTGCGCCGTCGCCCGCCCGACGGCGGCAGTAGCCCAGCCTTCTTGCGCGGTTGCCGGCCCGGCGGCGTTCGTCCGTTCGTGGCCTGTCCGTTCTCTGGCTGTCGCCCGCCTGACGGCGGTTGTGGTCGTCCGTTATCGACATGTCGGACGCCACGAGCCTGCTTGCCGGCGATCCTGCGCTCGGACATGGCCCGCACCAGGTGCTCCATCGAGTCGTACGGGGCCCCCTCGGCCATGGCCGCGGCCAGCTCCGGGCCCACCCTCCGCACCGACGACAGGCCCAGGCGCACCGCCACCCCGCCCGTGGAGGCATCGCACGGTTCCAGCACGGCCCCATCGGCCGACAGGTTGATGTCGGGGCCGTGCACAACCACCCCGTGACGGCGGGCGTCCTGGCACAGCGAGTGGGGCGAGTAGAAGCCCATCGGCTGGGCGTTCAGCAGCGCCGCGCAGAACGCGGCCGGGTAGTGCCGCTTGATCCACGCCGAGGCGTACACCAGGTAGGCGAACGACACCGAGTGGCTCTCGGGGAACCCGTAAGTGGCGAAGGCCACCATCTTCTGCCAGATCTGCTCGGTGACCTCGGCGTCGATGCCGCGGGCGGCCGTCCCGGCGAAGAACCGGCCCCGCAGCCGCTCCATGCGCTCCACCGACCGCTTGGCCCCCATGGCCCGGCGCAGCTCGTCGGACTCCGCCGGGGTGAACCCGGCCACATCGATGGCCATACCCATGAGCTGCTCCTGGAACAGCGGCACACCCAGCGTCTTGGCCAGGGACCGCTCCAGCAGCGGATGCAGGTAGGTGACCGGCTCCACTCCGTTGCGGCGCCGGATGTAGGGGTGCACCGAGCCGCCCTGGATCGGGCCGGGCCGGATCAGGGCCACCTCCACCACCAGGTCGTAGAAGCAGCGGGGCCGCAGCCGGGGCAGGGTGGCCATCTGCGCTCTCGACTCCACCTGGAACACGCCCACCGTGTCGGCCTCGCACAGCATGTCGTACACGGCGGGGTCCTGGGGCAGGGCGGCCAGGTCGATGCGCTCGCCGCAGGACAGGGCCACCAGGTCCACCGCGTGGTGCAGCGCCGACAGCATCCCCAGACCCAGCAGGTCGAACTTCACCAGCCCTGCCGCAGCGCAGTCGTCCTTGTCCCACTGCAGCACCGACCGGTCGGCCATCGACGCCCACTCCACCGGGCACACCTCGGCGATGGGCCGGTCGCAGATCACCATCCCGCCCGGGTGGATGCCCAGATGCCGGGGCCCTCCCTCGGCTCTCGCAGCCAGGTCCAGCACATCCGAACCGATGGCGTCGGGGCCGCGGGCAGCCGCGTCCCCGTCCGAGCCCGCCGCCGGCTGGCCCAGGCCGCCCCGGCGGTCCAGAGACTTGGCCCAGGCGTCCTGCACTGCGGGCGGGTGGCCCAGCGCCCGGGCCATGTCCCGCACCGCGGAGCGGGCCCGGTAGGCGATCACGTTGGCCACCAGCGCGGTGCGGTCCCGGCCGTAGCGCCCGTACACGTACTGGATCACCTCCTCGCGCCGGCCGCTCTCGATGTCGATGTCGATGTCGGGCGGGCCGTCGCGCTCGGGTGACAGGAACCGCTCGAACAGCAGCCCCAGCGCGACGGAGTCCACGTTGGTGATGCCCAGCACGTAGCACACCGCCGAGTTGGCGGCCGACCCCCTGCCCTGGCAGTAGATGTCCTGGCTGCGGCAGAACGACGTGATGTCCCACACCACCAGGAAGTAGCCACAGAACCCGAGCCGCTCGATCATGTCCAGTTCGTGGCTGATCTGACCCCAGGCGCCGGGCACCCGCTCGGCCTCCGGCGGGCCGTAGCGGGCCAGGGCGCCCTCGGTGGCGAGCCGGCGCAGGTAGGCAGCCTCGTCGAGCCCGTCGGGGCACGGGTACGGCGGCAGTTCCGGCGCCACCAGCGACAGGCTGAAGGCGCACTCCCGCCCCAGCCGGGCCGCGGCCTCCACCGCGCCGGGGTAGCGGGCGAAGCGCCGGGCCTGCTCGGCGCCCGAGCGCAGGTGGGCCCCGCCCCAGGCGGGCAGCCAGCCGTCGTGGTCGTCGAGACTGCGCCGGTCGCCGACCGCTGCCAGGGCGTCGGCCAGGCGCCGGTCGGTCGGGGTGGCGTAGCGCACCGTGTTGGCGCACACCGGTTGCACCCCCCGCCGCACCCCGAGCTCGGCCAGGGCGTCGTTGCGGTGGCTGTCCAGCGGGTCGCCGTGGTCCCACAGCTCCACGAACACGTTGCCGGCGCCGGCCGCGCCGATCAGCCGGTCGAGTTCGGTGGCCGCGGCCTTCGGCCCGTGCTCGACCAGCGCCGAGGGCACCGCGCCGCCATGAGCGCCGGTGAGGATCGCCCACCGGTCGCGGTGAGCGGCCGCGGCCTCCAGGAACGTTTCGCTCGACAGCCGGGGCTCGCCCTTGCGCCCGGCCATGTGGGCCCGGCTGACCAGCGTCCCCAGCGCCGCGTACCCGGCCGCGTCGCGGGCCAGCACCACCACCGAGCGGCCCCGCTCGTGCCTGCCGGACTGACGGAGAGGGCCTGACTGGCGAGACGAGCCGGCCAGGTCGAGGGTGAGCTCCGCGCCGAACACTGTGGGCAGACCGGCCTCCTCAGCGGCCTCGGCGAACCGCACCACCCCGTAGAAGCCGTCCCGGTCGGTCAGGGCCAGGGCGTCGAGCTCGAGCCGGCCCGCCTCCGCCACCAGCTCCTCCGGGTTGGAGGCCCCGTCCATGAAGCTGAACCGCGAGCGCGCATGCAACTCCGCGTACGGCACCCGGGGAGCTTGCGACTGCCTGGGTCGGCCGCTGGGCAGGCCCCGGACCACGCCGGCTCCGCCGGGGGGCGCGCCGGCGTCGGGGCGGCCGGCCCCGTTCGACCGGGGCGGCACACCCGCCCGGTCCGACAGGCGCCGCTCCAGCTCCCGCCAGGGGATGATCGGGTTGTCGAACCCCATCCCCCGGACCCTAGTAGTAACGAACGTATGTTTGCTACTCGACCTTCGAGAGCTTATGCCTCCTGGAACTCGTTCCAGTCGAGACCCAGTTGGTTGACAGCGGAGCGCAAAGTTCCGATCTTCAGGTCACGCCCGCCCCAGTCCGGCAGTACGGCGTGTCCTTGAGTTCGGGGATTGAACCATCTTCTGTGAGATCCGCCGCCTCTCCGGGCGATCTCGCGGCATCCTAGCTTCGACAGCTTTCGAGCCGCCTCCCTGTATTTCACGGAATGGCGACGAGGGCCTCAACCGATACTGGGCCATTCGTGTCGTCCAAGCAGATGCTCGACGGCAGCGGGCGCCCCGTGTCCTCATAGATCTCCATGACTGCGGCAAAGGCATCTTCGGCGTTGGCTAGGGCGTCGGACACTGTTTCGCCCTCAGTGATCAACTCAGGCAGCAGCGGTGAGGTGACGGTGTAGCCCCCTTCAGGCTGTGGGTCCAGGACCAGGGGTATTCTGGCGATCACCGGTCACCTCGCAGAACTTCCATTCGTTCCACCCTTCACACCATCTGGCACTGCGAGTGTACTCGGCACCGAGGTAGCCACGTCTTGCGTGCCGTCTACCTCAGGAGAACAGCGATGGATAATCAGTCGTAGGTGGCTTCGCGCCACCAGCGGCCGGACTCCAGCACGCAGAGGTGGGCCGAGCCGTCGTCGAGGACCAGCTGGAACCGGGCCTGGCGCCGGCGGGCTGACGGGCGCCACCAGCGCTCGTCCAGCGGCCACGGGCCTGTCCAGGACACGACTGTTCTACTGCCGCCTCTCGAGTCCGTCACCCGCTGCGGTGCCGCGCTCACTTCGCCCCGCCCGCTGACGGTGACGGTGTTGCCCTCGCGATCGGTGACCGTGACCGGCTCGGGCCTGTCCAGCACCACCGCGGGCTGGGGCGATGGCAGCCGACCGGGCCACGGAGCGTCAGCGACCTCGGTCGTCTTGCCCGGCTTGGCTCTCCTGGCCGGCTTGCGCCCCCGATCCTTCTTTGCCTTGCTCCCGTTGGCGGTGGCCGTTGAGGGTTCCTGTGCCGGGCTGGCATCCACCGCGGCGGCGTGCAGAGGCACCCGGCGGCCGGTGTCGGCCGGGCGGCGCCCGCCGGTCAGCCGGGGCACGGTCACCGCCTCGCCGCCCAGCAGTCCCTGCACCCGGGCCAGCGCCTTGGCGGCCCGCCCGTCGGCCTCGCTCCTCTCTCCCCACATTCCCAGCTGGCGGCCGTCGGCGGGGGCCACCACGCAGGGCGTTATCCGGATGAGCGTGACCGGGCCGGTGGGGCGCTCGGGCGACCGGTACCACCCTTCGAGTTGCCAGCGGACCCGGTCGACGATGCCTGCCGCGTTGAAACGGAGCTCATGCCGCCAGTGGCGGAGGCTGGCGTGGCCGCTGTCGGACTCTGCGGTGATGCCGACGCTCACGCAGTCCAGGCCGTCGCGGGCCAGCCGGGCCACCATGTCGTCGGCCAGCGCTCGGGCCATGAAAGCCACCGTCTCGATCCGGTCGGCGGGCGGGTCGATCTCGGCCTCGGTGGCGGAGCTGTCCGCAGTGGGATGGACCTGCAGCGGGCGGTCGTCGAGCCCGCAGGCCAGACGGTGGGCCACCAGCCCCGGCCAGCCGAAGCGGCCCAGCACATCGGCCCTGCTCAGCGCGGCCACGTCTCCCAGCGTCCGGATCCCCAGCCGCCACAGCACATCCAGCAGCGCTTCCGTGCCGTCCTCGGAGAACAGAGGCGAGATCGGATCGGCCAGCAAGGTCAAGGGCAGGCCGGCCAGGAACTGCCGGCCCTGCCGGGGCGGCACAACCAGTACAGCCGTGGAGGCGGGCAGCCCGGTGCCGTGGAGCCCGGCGTGGGGCGGCCCGGTGCCGTGTCCCTCGAGGGCCGAAGCCGGGACCGCGGGCAGTGGCGCCCGTGGGGCGGTGCGGGCGGCCAGGCCGGCCGCGAAGAGCCCGTCGGCCACGCCCACGCCGACGGACCGTGCCGATGGCGCCGCCTCAGCCGAGGCTCGAGCGACGAGCCCGGCCAGAGCCTGCTCGCCGCCGAAGTAGCGCGACGGCCCCCTCGCCCCGAACGCATGGAGTCCGGGCCTCAACGCCTCGGCCGTCGGCGTGAACTGCTCCAGTGCGGCGGCCACCGGCTCGCAGTCGCGGGCGTCGGCTAGGCCGAGGTCCACCACCACCGTCCGCACGGGTGTCGGGCTCTCAGCGCCTGTCGGCTCGCTCACCTGTCCACCACCGTCGGCCCGTGCGGTGTCTGAGGATGTGGCGGCGGGGGAGGCACGGGCGCCGCTTGACGGTGGCGGGCCCGTGCATTGGATTGCTCCGTGTCTGAGGATGTGGCGGCGGGGGAGGCATGGGTGCTTTCGGTCGTGCCGGGCGCGGCTAGCCCGCTCGGCGCTCTGTGAGGTCTTGGAGGCCGTCGCCGAAGGCTGACCGCTGGCCGGGCTCCGCACAGGCCACCCGGCCGTCCTGCGAGGGCAGCCACATCAGCATCCGTCGGGGCCGGGACGCCGCTCCCCGGCCCTCGACGGTCACCTCGGCCCGACGGGCCAGCAGCCGCCCGTGACCGTCGTCGATGCCCGTCCAGAGCGTCTGCTCGATGACTATGCGCAACTCCGGCTGGAGGCTGTTGGCGAAGCCCCCGGAGACGTCGCCGCCGCAGGCGCATATCAGCGAGGTGCCGTGCTCGCGTATCCGGGCCGGCAGCCGCCGCGCCGTCGCGCCCGTCACCCTGATCCCAGGTCCCAGCAGCACAAGGTCGAAGCCGTCCACCACCGCGCCCAGCACATCGGCCGCCAAGCCCGCGCCCCAACTGCCCCGGCCTCCGCTCCCGGCCGGTGGATCCACCAGCGCCCAACGGTCCAGGTCGGCGCCCCGCTCGGCCAGCGCGGCCACGCCCAGGTCGGCCATCCCCACCGCCGCCACCCAACTGCCCCGCCGGGAGGCCTCGGCCGCCAGCGCCACCGCCAGCGTCATCGAGCCGTGGCCGCCGACCGCGACGGCAGTGCCCCGCCGGATGCTGCCCTCCGGCAGCAGTGCCTCCAGCGCCTCCTCCACCGGAATCCGCCGCTCGTGGGCCCCACCCGCGGATGCCTCGGCCCCGGTTGGTCGCATCGCTGCCAACTGCGCAGATGATGGTTCCAGACCCGCCATCCCACCAATATACAAACATATGTTCGCCCTACGCCAGCCCGAACCCGTGCGCAGCGACAAGCGACCGAGAGGTTCTATTGTCTTGGGCTGCCCGGGGCGCGAGACCCATGGCGAATCAAAAGCACCCTTGAACTACACTGCGGGCATGGCACTCCGCCCGACTCAGCCCCCGCTTGAGCGCTGGCTCGATGCTGCGCTCGCCGGTGCGCTCACCGAGAGAGTCCACGATGATGACGGCGTGCATGTTGGATGGTGGGCCGAGAATCCTCGTTGTCCGGGTGCGTCGTCCTTCGGAGCTACACCCGAAGAAGCGCTCACCAAGCTCCGTGAAGTGCTCGCCGGATGGGTTGAGCTCGGTCAGGAACTTGGTCATTCCATCCCGTCGTTCCCGGTGACCGGGAGATCGCCGGCCCTTTCCTGCTCCGACTCCTCAAACAGGCTGGATACACACGCGACGACTGGCTGAGCCGTTAGGCCACAGGAGCATCGCCTTGCGAGCTCTCAGGCCCTCAGGCCCCTGAGCCAGCCGAGGATGGTCTGGACCAGCTCTTCGGAGTGGCCGCGGTCGGTGAAGAGATGGTCGGCGCCGGCCACGGTGTGCAGCGCGGCTGAGCCGGCGGTGGCCAGGGCCTCGGTCTGGCCGCGGCCCACCACGGCGTCGGCCCCGGCCTGCACCACCAGCATGGGCCGCCCCAGCGAGGACGCGGCCGCAGCCACGTCGTGTTGGTGCAGATCCTCCAGGAAGTCCCGCCCGATCCTCACCGGCTTCGGGCCGATCCTCACCTCGCCTGAGCCCTCGGAGCGGATCTGCTCCAGAGCGTCGTCGGTGAACAGGTGCTCGACATGGGCGACCGAGGCCGGCGAGGCCACCGCCACCACCTGGGCCACGGTGTGCAGGCGGGACGCAGCCAGCACCGCGGCCGCCCCGCCCAGGCTGTGCCCCACCAGAACGCACGGTCCGGCCCCTCGCCGGATCAGGGCCACCGCGGCCGCGGTGATGTCGCTCACGTTGGTGGCGACCGTGGTGTCGGCCAGCTCGCCGCCGCTCTCGCCCAGCCCGGTGAAGTCGAAGGCCAGGGTCAGGTAGCCGCCCGTGGCCAGGCCCTTGGCGATGCGGGTGGTGGTGAACAGGTCCTTGGAGCAGGTGAAGCAGTGGCACAGCAGAGCCGCCCCCGCGACCTGAGTGCCGGACCCGGGCCGGTGCAGCACTCCCGCGAGCGGTGATCCGGCCCCGCCCGGGAACTCGAACCGCTCAGCCGTGGGTGCAGCCGCCATCCGCTCAAGCCCGAAGTGAGGATCGGGGGCTGCACGCAATCCGTGGATGCGAACGAGCCGCGAGCGATAGCGTCCTGCTTGTGATAACCGTTCTCAAGCTCGTGTCTCGCATTCTCGTGGCCCTTGCCGTGTCGCTGCTGGTCGCATGCTCGGGAAGTCAGAGTACCGACGCCGCGTTCACGGGTGACAGCGCGACGGTTGGCGATGAGGCTGCACCGTCCGTCGATGCTGAGTCCAGCGAGTCAGCGCCGCCGGATGAGGTCGTACCGGACGGTGACGACTCCGAGTCCGATGACGCCTTGCCCAGCGCTGACGCGGGACCTGCCGACGATCCGGCGGAGGCGGACGACCACACCTCGGACCCGGAGGACATTCCCTCAGCTGCTGACGCAACGCCGGCCGACGATGGGCAGGCCGAGGATGACACAGCAGCCGGCGGCGACGCCCCGCTGCCGGACACCTCGACAGTGGAGGTCCTCAAACAGAACGCCGAGGAGTTCGAGTACACGATCGGCACGCCCGGAGGCGCGCTCACCATCGCCACCATCTCCGAGCCGCTCACATTCAACCTCGCCGTCTCCAACGACGCGTCGTCATCGGGCGTGCTGGGGTACCTGTTCGAGGGCCTCACGGAGACCTCGTGGCTGACCGACCGGGTGGAGCCTCTGCTGGCCGAGTCCTGGGAGCGCTCCGACGACGGCCTGAAGTGGACCTTCCATCTGCGCCGGGACGTCACCTGGCACGACGGCGAGCCGTTCACGGCCCACGATGTGGGCTTCACCTTCGACCGGATCATCTACAACGACGACATCCCGGCCAGCAGCCGCTCCACCTTCGAGTTCCCGTACTTGGACGACAAGGGCGTGTGGCGTGCGAGCCGCATGGGGGTGGCCGTGATCGACGATCACACCGTCGAGTTCGCCCTGCCGGTTCCGTTCGCCCCGTTCCTGCGCTCGATGGGCACCGCCATATTCCCGCGCCACATCCTCGAGACCCGCGTCGACGACGGAACCTTCGTCGACGCCTGGGACATCGAGACCGATCCCGCGGAGATCATCGGCACCGGCCCATTCACCATCGAGGGCTACGAGCCCGGCCAGCGAGTGGTCATGGCCCGCAATCCCGACTACTGGCTGACCGACGCCCAAGGGAATCGCCTGCCGTACCTCGACCGGGTGGTCCACAACATCGTCGAAGACACCGAGGATGAACTGGCCGGCTTCCTGGCCGGCGAGTCAGATGTCCATGGGGTGCTGGGGGAGGAGTACGCCGAACTGGAACCCCTCCAGGAAGAGGGCAACTTCACGATCTATCGGCGAGGCCCCGGCTTCGGCACGACCTTCCTCGGCTTCAACGTGAACCCCGGCACCAATCCCGACACCGGCGAGCCCTACGTCGCTGCGCCCAGGCGGGACTGGTTCGGCAACGTGCAGTTCCGCCAGGCCGTGGCCCACACCGTGGACAAGGACGCCATCATCGACGGGGTCCTGTACGGCCTCGGCTATCCGCAGTGGTCCTCGGTCAGCCCTGCAGCCGGTGACTTCCACAACCCCGATGTCAGGACCTACCCCTACGACCTGGACAAGGCCAATGAGATCCTCGACAGCCTCGGCTGGATCGACACGGACGACGACGGCATCCGTGAGGACTCGAGCGGCAACCCCATCGAGTTCCGTCTGGTGACCAACACCGGCAACAATGTGCGACAAGAGGCCACCCAGATCATCGAGCAGGGAATGGAGGCCGTCGGGCTCAACGTGGACTACGAGGCAATCGACTTCGGATTGCTCGTCGATCAACTGGTCGGCACCTATGACTGGGAGGCCATGGTGATCGGCTTCACCGGAGGACCGGACCCCTACAGCGGCATCGGCTTCTGGCACAGCAGCGAGGACCTGCACCTGTGGTATCCCAATCAGCCCGAGCCGGCCACCGACTGGGAGGCAGAGATCGACGAGCTCTACGTGC
>JAPOQG010000148.1 GCA_026710865.1 Acidimicrobiaceae bacterium | reverse complement strand
CTGTACCAAGACTCGGACGGGCGCACGCGAGGCGGGATCGTCGTCAGTGACAAGCTGGGCAAGAAATCCTCAAGTCTCCTGTTCAAGCCGCCCGCGCCATAGCCGCGACCGCGACCGCCCCAGATCGCAGCGGCCCTCACCGCCTACAGCGGATCACGAGCATCCGCATCGCCCATCAGCGACGGGAACGCTCACAACCAGTCGTCGACGAGGGGTCGCGGTGTCAGCATGCTCCGGGTTGATTCTGCAGGGTCGAAGTGCGCTGGGTCCCAGCCGGACGGGAGCCATTCGATCAGTTCGTCGTGGCGGGGATGGTGCTCGTCAGCGATGGCAACGAGGAGTTCCTCGTAGCCCCAGGGTCCACCGCAGTCCTCGGGTGGGCACGCCCTGCGGCCAGCGACACAACGCGGGTAGGTGACCCCGGAGTCGGCGACCTCGATGGCTTCGACCTCGATATCGTGCTGCCAGCCGTCACCGAAGTCGTAGTCCCAACACATCTTGGCCCCGACCTCGCCGAGCACATCGCCGAGTTGGTGCGCCGACTCGTCGCGGGTCCCGCACCTCAGCCAGTCGTCGGGGTCTGCTCGTCCGTAGACGGCCCCGTCAACCGAGAAGGAATGGAGGTGGCAGCCCCACCAACCCATCGCCGCTTCGAGGAGGCCAGAGAACTCGTCGAGGGCGACATCGGAGCGGACCTCGATTCGTCGCCATACCGGCGGCCTCACAGACCGCAGCGTGATCTTGAGTCTGTAAACGGTAGTCGCGGGCGCGCCCCGCGCTAGTGATGGACCCACACTGAGCACAATAGGTCGCGCGTGCCTCGGCGATCAGCCTTGGGGCCCGGGTCGCAAACAGCTCTCGGGGGGACGCTGCCAACAAACCAGATGCCAACATGTGCCTGAGGCGCCGCGCGCCGTTGAAACCCCACGCGCCATGCACAGTTCCAGAACAGCCAACTGACCCCTCGCTCCGGCCGAGGACCGTCGATCCGCCCACACCCCCTCTGACCTGGACTGTCGCGCTCCTGTGCCAGAAGACGTTCCAGGATCGCGCCAAGTCCGTTCCAGACCCCTCAACGCCCAAGCCCTTTGACCTCGGCGTTTGAAATATCGCGCATCCCCCACGAGGGCCGGGTTTGCGCGCAATGATGCGCGAGTTAGCGCTAATGTCGTTTCTTTGCACCGGTGAGGCTGCCTGTGGCCGTTGCCGGGTGTGCTGAGGCCCCGTCGGGGGGTGTCCCTGTCTTGTTGTCAAGCCGCTTGGGGCAGGTTCTCGGGGTGCCCGTCCCCTCGCTAGTGCTCTGCATCGTCCACAAGGAACAGCGCGGTTAGGCGGGCGTTCTAACCGCATCGCTGGACCAGACCGGCTGCGGGCAGGTCACCGGAGGATGCCGTGGCTGCCGACTCGCAGCCAGACGATGTGGAGCTTGCCGGCGACGATAGGGTCGCCTATGGCGACGGTCGCACGTCCGTCTGAAGCCCACGACATCTCGTACACGTCGGGCCGGCCCGACAGCTTCTTCACGCGCAGCCCCGGGCGGAACCAACTGCGTCGGCCTGCCTCCATCTCCTTCAGGTCGCCGATGAAGTCTGCGAGCCGTGCCTTGAAGCGCTCCGTCTGCGCATCTGTAAGCCTGTTCCGGTCGCGCTGAAACGCAGTAGTTTCGTCGTGCGTGGGCACGGCGGCGCTTACTGTGGCGGACTGCTGTTGGCGCGGCCTCGGGGCGCGTCGAGCGCGGCAAGGAACTCTTCGTCGCTGTAGTAGGTGTTGGCTATGTCGCCGGAACCGAGCCGCGGCCCCTTGCCCACGCTGGCCTTGAGATCCTCAATGGTCAGCGTCTCGCTCTGAGCGTCGACGTCGACTGGCTGGGCCACCGGCTCTTCCCTGGGTCGCTTCTCAGCCAACGCTACCACCGAAGTACTCGGCGACGAAGGCGACGGCAAGCGCCGCGCTCTAGCGGCGGCCGCACGCCTCCTACCATCCGGTCTCCGTCGATCACTGCGCTGCCGATGGCATCCATCAGCGACTCGGTCAGGACCCCCACCCGCTCCCGAACTTGCTGCAGCCAAATCGGACCGCGCACGTAGCACTCCACGACCAATGGGTGCGGCAGGCCTGCGTCGTCGCCCGCGATCACGGCATCTCTATCGGTGGCGAGTTCGGGCCAGGGATGCGTAAGCATCATCTCGGCGATCTCGCAGTCGGCATCGACGCGCCGAACGACTGCTAACCTCCTGCGGCCTTCCATCCACGGCAGCGGCTCGATCACACGAATGTCGCCACGGGTGACGGGCTGCTTCGCTGCGAAGGTGGGACTCTCGTTGTCTGACTGTCCCTGCAGCTTGCACACGAGCACCGTGAGGTCCTCAGCCGTCATCGACTCCACCAGGTCTCGCACCGCTGATTCCATCTCGTGCCGCTCGACTTCATATTGGACGTCGGGGGCGCCTGCGACCGTGCTGGCCAATTCGTCGCCCTCACTGGATACCAGGGACACTTGGGCACCATCCGAAATACCCCCTTTGTTTGGGTGTTGTGGGCTGGTGCGGGGTGCGGCGGCGCTGTCGGCGCGTCCACCCCCGCGCACTCACCGCTGACCGTGTCGGTGGATCCAGGCTAGGCCCATGCGGGACTTGATGACTCTCCTGATGCCGCTAGCGTTCCAACACCCGGCAGCGGCCAACCTCCACTACGCGCGGGACTCGGAGCCACTAGGGCCCTCCGCAGGATTCGCTAGGTAATCCGTGTCGTCGCGGACGTACTCGAAGCGCTGTCTGTCCAACCAATGGTTCCAGATCCGCCAGCCTGTAGCGGCCAATGGCTTGACGCGAAGAGCTCCGCTCGACCATGTCGCTGTCTCCACGCGTTTCCCCGCTCGAAGCGCAACCTCGATCGCGGGAATCAGATCCGTGTCGGCAGACACCACGACTGCTACGTCGTAGCAGTCGTCGCGCGCGCCGATCGCGACGTCGAGGGCGATCAGCACATCGATGCCCTTCTCCTCCCCCCGCCATCGAACCGCCTTGCCGAAGGACCACTCGGTTGGCTGATAGCGAAGCGGTCGGGTCTTGACAGCTGTCAACGGCAGAGCTTCCCAGGCGGCGACCTGCCGAGCGAAGGCCGACTGAAGGTGCCGGTGGCTCTTTGGCCCCGGCCGGCCGCGATAGACCGTCACGGCACACAATTCGCGATCTGGATCTACATCCTCACCGAGTTGCTTGAGCAACAGACCAAGCCGCTGGGGCAGAACGTGCCCGAACGTGGGCGGATCATTGTCGGGATCTCCGAAGGCCTGGCGTGCGCAGTGGTAGACGTTCTGGTAGTCGATGAACACAGCAATACGCGTCACCGTGCGACCCTACCTACAAATAAAGCCCCGTCATTCCCGGCATGGCCGGGAAGACGGGGAGCAATGACAGCAAGTTACCAGACCGCGCGCGTCGCGCGCAACCCCTGCTGTCCGCTACTCCCATTCGATGGTGGCGGGGGGCTTGGACGTTATGTCGTAGACCACCCGGTTTACGCCGCCGACCTCGGCGATGACCCGGCTGCTCATGGCCTCGAGCACGTCGTGGGGCAGCCGGGCCCAGTCGGCGGTCATGGCGTCGGAGCTGGTCACCGCCCGGATCACCACCGGGTGCCCGTAGGTGCGCTCATCGCCCATCACCCCCACCGTGCGGATATCGGGCAGAACCGCGAACGACTGCCAGATCTCGCGCTCCAGGCCGGCGGTGCGGAGCTCCTCGCGGACGATGGCATCGGCGTGGCGCAGGGTCTCAGCCTTCTCGGGCGTCACTTCGCCGATGATCCGCACCGCCAGGCCGGGGCCCGGGAAGGGCTGGCGGTGCACGATCTCGTCGGGCAGGCCCAGCTCCGCGCCGACGGCCCGCACCTCGTCCTTGAACAGCAGCCGCAGCGGCTCTACCAGCTCGAAGTCCAGGTCGTCGGGCAGCCCGCCCACGTTGTGGTGGCTCTTGATGGTGGACGAGTGGGTGGTGGCCCCCGACTCGATCACATCGGGGTACAGCGTCCCCTGCACCAGGAACCCCGCGTCGGGAACCTGGCTGCGAGCCCGCTCGAAGGCCCTGATGAACTGCTCGCCCACCACCTTGCGTTTGGTCTCGGGCTCGGTGACCCCCGCCAACGCGGTGAAGAACTCATCGGCCGCGTCGACGCGCACCAGGTCCATCCCGAAGTGGCGGGCGAAGGCCTCCTCCACCTGGTCGGCCTCGTCGAGGCGCAGCAGGCCCGTGTCGACCAGCACGCATGCGAGCCGGTCGCCGATGGCCCTGTGCACCAGGGCCGCCGCGACCGCGGAGTCCACTCCCCCCGACAGCCCGCAGATGGCCCGGCCCTCGCCGACCTGGCCCCGCACCGCTACCACCGAGGCATCGATGATCGAGTCCATCGACCAGCTCGGCCCGGCGCCGCAGCCGTGCCTCAAGTAGCGCTCGAGCACCTGGCGCCCGTGGGGCGTGTGCTCCACCTCGGGATGGAACTGCACGCCGTACAGGGACCGGTCCACGTCCTCGAAGGCGGCCACCGGCGAGGCCGCGGTCGCCGCGGTGACGGTCGCTCCCGGCGGTGGATCGACGATGGCGTCGAAATGGCTCATCCACACCGGCTGGGGCGACGGGAGCCCCGACAGCAGGACGCCGCCGGCGCCGGCCACGGTCATCTCGGCCCGGCCGTACTCCCCCCGCTCGTTGGGGCCGACCGAGCCGCCCAGCTGCTCGGCGATCAGCTGGGCGCCGTAGCAGATGCCCAGCACAGGCACTCCCAGGCCGTAGATGTCGGAGTCCAGGGTGGGAGCGCCCTCGACATGCACCGAGGCCGGGCCGCCGCTGAGGATCACACCGGCAGGTTGCCGGGCCGCGATCTCGGCCGCGGTGATCGACGCGGGCACTATCTCGCTGTAGACCTCGCACTCGCGCACCCGCCGGGCGATCAGCTGCGAGTACTGGGCACCGAAGTCGACCACCAGCACGGTGTCGAAGTCGCCGCCCGGGCCGGCCCCTGCCATAACGGCGGCTGCGCCGGTCACGATCGGGCTGCACCCGTTCTGTGTGCAGAGAGCCAGTCCATCACCGGGAAACCGCGCCCAGAACGATGGCTCGGTCGAGTCGACCCAGATGTCGGGCTGGTTGCAGCCGGTCCGTCACCGGGAAGCCGCGCCCGCAACGATGGCCGTGTCGATGGGTCACGGCGAGACGATGGCGACCGCGGCCCGCTGGAAGTCCTTCACGTCGGTGTAGCCGCATTTGGCCAGCGACGTTCGCAGCCCGCCCATCATGTTGGTGGCGCCCTCGGGATCGAGGGCCGGGCCGTGGAGGATCTCCGCCAGCGTGCCGTGCGGCTCTACGCCGGTGATCCGGCCCCGCGGCAGCGTCGGGTGGCCGGCCGACAGGTCCCAGTGCCGCCCCGGGCATGGCGAGTCCGAGGCCACGGCCAGCGGCAGGCCCAGCATGACCGCGTCGGCGCCGCACACGATGGCCTTGGCGATGTCGCCCGCGGTGCTCATGGTCCCGTCGGCGATCACGTGGCAGTACACACCGGTCTCGTCGAGGTGGCGCATGCGGGCCGCGCGGGCGTCCGCGATGGCGGTGGCCTGCGGTGCGTCCAGTCCCAGCACATGGCGGCTGGTGCCGACATGGCCGGAGCCGGCCCCTACGAGCACGCCGGCGGCTCCGGTGCGCATGAGGTGCAACGCAGCCTGGTAGCTCACGCAGCCACCGACGATCACCGGCGTCTGCATCCGGCGGATGAACGTCTTGAGGTTGAGCGGGTCCACCGACGACGACACATGCTCGGCCGACACGATGGTGCCCGAGATGACCAGCAGGTCGATCTCGGCAGCGGTGGCGTGGGGAGCCAGCTCCACCGCCCGCTGGGGCCGGACCCGGCCCGCAGTGCGCACTCCCGCCGAGGCGATCTCCGAGATCCGGGCGGCCACCAACTCGGGCTGGATCGGGCGGGAGTAGAGCTCGCGCAGGCGGCTGGCCGCGGTGTCCAGCGGCATCGCGCCCAGCTCGGCCAGCTCGGAGGCGGGATCCTCGCAGCGGGTCCACACGCCCTCGAGATCGAGCACCCCGACCCCCCCGAGCTCGCCCATCCGAACCGCGGTGGCCGGGCTGGTGACGCTGTCGGTGAAGGCCGCCAGCACGGGGATGTCGAAGCGGTAGGCGTCGATCTGCCAGGAGATGTCCACGTCCTCGGGATCCCGGGTACGCCGGCTGGGGATGATGGCAATCTCGTCGAGCCGGTAGGCGCGGCGGCCGGACTTGCCCAAGCCGATCTCTGTCTCAGCCATCGAGACGCCCCCGGCACTGCGACCCTCGCACGGGTTCGCTCATCGGGCCAGGCACCGATAGACCGGGGCGCCGCAAGCCGCGCACCGGACGAGCCTACCCGCCCTCCATCCCGGTGATGGCGACCGTCAGCAGCCGGCGCAGCACGGACGCGGTGGCTCCCCACACCGTGTCGCCCGGCAGTTCGAAGAAGGTCATGACCCGCTCGCCCCCGAACGCCTCGCCCAGCGACCAGATCTCCTCCCGCCAGGTATCGGGACCGGTCAGCTCCGACAGCGGGACGTGCAGCACCCGCTCGACCTCGGCCGGGTCGGGCACCAGCTCGGGACGCCTCTCAACCGTGGCCACGAACGGGCACACCAGCGACCGGGACCCGACGGTGACGAAGGTGTCGAGCTGCCCGACCCGCCGCACGGCGCCGGGATCCAGGCCGATCTCCTCGGCCGCCTCCCGCAGGGCGGTGGCCCAGAGGTCGGCGTCGCCCGGCTCGCGCCGGCCGCCGGGGAACGACACCTCGCCGGCGTGGTGGCGCAGGTGCCAGGCCCGCCGGGTGAGCACCACCCACGGCTCGTCGCGGTGCTCGTAGAGCAGGACCAGCACCCCCGACGGCGCCGACCCCGGCGGAACCGACGCCGGTGACGCAATGTGTCCGGGCACGGCAGCCGCGATCGCGTCGCATACCTGCTCCAGGCTCGGACAGCGTTGCCACGACGGCAGCACCGACCACGGCGCGGCTCCGCCCAGCCTTGCGCCTTCCGGGCGGGGTAGATGCTGGGACCCGCCCCTGCCCGCAGGAGCCGCCGGCGGCTCGAACACGGCCGCTGCCGGCGCGGTCGAGTCGGTCAGGATCCTTCCCCGCCCGCGGCCGCGGCCAGATCCTGGAGAAGCTCCCGAATGCCTCCGGTCTTGAGGTCGCTCATCACCCGGCCCGGCGGTGTCTCGCCCCGCTCCCACTCCTCCCAGTGGTCCAGCAACTTGCGCGGGTCTGGTGGCGGGCGATCCATCGGTGTGAGGCTACCGGCACCGCCCGGAGTCGAGAGTTGCCGATCCCCCGCAAGTGATAGCATAATGCAATCATGCCCCACGTCCTAGTGCGCAACCTTCCCGAAGACGTCCATCAGAAGCTCACCGAGCGGGCCCGAACCTCCGGCACCTCCCTACAGCGTTACCTGTCGGCCGAGCTGACCCGGCTGGCCGAAACCCCGACCGTCGACGAGGTCATCGCCCGGATCGAGCGGCACGCCGGAGGCCGTGTCGGATTCGCGCAGGCGGTCGCCGACCTCGACGAGATCAGAGCCGAACGCGACCAGGTTCTGCATGAGAGATTCGAGATGTTGGCCGCACGTGATGAAGGGGGACAGCGGCACTGATTGTCGTCGACGCCTCGGTGCTGGCCAACTTTCTCGCCGAGGACGGACGAGCCGGTCGTGTCGCCCGGGCCGCGGTGAGCCGCGCCGAGGGGGTCTCGTTGCCGGATGTGGCCGATGTCGAGACGGCGGCGGTGCTGCGGAAGCGCTGGATCGCGGGGAGGCTCACGGACGAGCGTTTCGCCGCGGCCCTAGCGACGCTGGCTGATCTGCCGTTTCAGCGGCATCCGGCCCTGGCGATGCTGCAACGGGCGTACGAGTTGAGATCCACGGTGACCGTCTACGACGCCGTGTACGTCGCCTTGGCCGAGTCCCTGGACTGCGCCCTCATCACAGCCGACGCGCGCCTGGCCCGAGCTCCCGGACCCCGCTGCGAAATCCGGGTGCTGAGCCCCGCGTGACCGCCGTCAGCGGCTGAGGGCGGTCGCTGGCCTCCCTCATGCGCTCGAAGAACTCAGGCTCGAAGGCGTCCGGTGGAGGCAGGCGCCACATGCCGCGCGGCGGGACAGCCTCGAGAACGCCCCTCACCGCGGCCATGAGCAGCAGGCCCTGAACGCGAAGGAGCCCGAGCGCATCGCTCGGGCTCCTTTGGGGGGTTCGCGGGGGCGAACGGCTACATCATGCCGCCCATGCCTCCCATGCCGTCCATGCCTCCGCCGGGGGGACCGGGCGGGGGCTTGTCCTCGGGCTTGTCGGCCACGAGCACCTCGGTGGTGAGCATCAGCCCGGCGATCGAGGCCGCGTTCTGCAGCGCGGCCCGGGTCACCTTGACCGGGTCGATCACGCCGGCACCGATGAGATCGACGATCTCGCCCGCGACCGCGTCGAAGCCCTCCGAACCGGAGGCCGACTCGACCTCGCGCACCACGATGGCGCCCTCATGGCCGGCGTTCTCGGCTATCAGCCGGGTCGGCGCGGAGAGAGCCTCGCCGATGATGCGGGCCCCGGTGGCCTCATCACCGTCGAGGCTCGCAGCAACCTCGGCCACCGCAGCGCGGCAGCGCAGCAGCGCGGTGCCGCCGCCGGCGACGATTCCCTCGTCGATGGCGGCCCGGGTGGCCGAGATGGCGTCCTCGATGCGGTGCTTGGTCTCCTTGAGCTCCACCTCGGTGGCCGCACCGACCTGGACGACGGCCACGCCGCCGGCCAGCTTGGCCAGGCGCTCCTGGAGCTTCTCGCGGTCCCAGTCCGAGTCGGTGTTGTCGATCTCGGCCTTGATCTGGCTGACGCGGCCCTCGACGTCGGCGGTGTCGCCGGCGCCCTCCACGATGGTGGTGTCGTCCTTGGTGATCACCACCTTGCGGGCCGAGCCCATCAGCGACAGGTCGACCGAGTCGAGCTTGAGCCCGACCTCCTCGGCCACGACCTGGCCGCCGGTGAGGATGGCCATGTCCTGCAGCATCGCCTTGCGGCGCTCGCCGAAGCCGGGAGCCTTCACCGCGGCGGAGTTGAAGGTGCCGCGGATCTTGTTGACCACCAGCGTGGCCAGGGCCTCGCCCTCGACGTCCTCGGCGATGATCAGCAGGGACTTGCCCGTCTGCATGACCTTCTCGAGCACCGGCAGCAGGTCCGACACCGCGCTGATCTTGCCCTGGTTCAACAGGATGTAGGGCTCCTCGAGCACCGCCTCCTGCCGCTCGGGGTCGGTGACGAAGTACGGCGACAGGTAGCCCTTGTCGAACTGCATGCCCTCGACGAAGTCGAGGTCCATGCCGAAGGTGTTGCTCTCCTCGACGGTGATCACGCCGTCCTTGCCGACCTTGTCGAAGGCCTCGGCCAGCGTCTCACCGACCGCGGCGTCGGCCGCGGAGATCGAGGCAACCGACTGCACCTTCTCCTTGTCGGTGGACACCGGCACGGCCTGCTCGGCGAGCGCGCCCACGGCGGCCTCCACGGCGGCTTCGATGCCCCGCTTGAGAGCCATGGGGCTGGCGCCGGCGGCCACGTTGCGCAGCCCCTCGCGCACCAGGGCCTGGGCCAGCACCGTCGCGGTGGTGGTCCCGTCGCCGGCGATGTCGTTGGTCTTGGTGGCCACTTCCTTCACGAGCTGGGCGCCCATGTTCTCGAACTTGTCGTCGAGCTCCACCTCGCGGGCGATGGACACGCCGTCGTTGGTGATGGTCGGGGCGCCGAACTTCTTGTCGAGCACCACGTTGCGGCCCTTGGGGCCGAGGGTGACCTTCACCGCGTCGGCGAGCTTGTTGACGCCCGTCTCGAGGCCCCGGCGGGCCTCCTCGTCGAACTTGAGGATCTTGGGCATCGGCTACCTCAGACGACCTTGGCGAGCACGTCGCGGGCGTTGAGGATCAGCAGGTCCTCACCGTCGACGGTGATCTCGGTCCCGCCGTACTTCGAGTAGACGACGGTGTCGCCGACGCCGACGTCCATGGGGATGAGCTCGCCGCTGTCGTCGGACCGGCGACCGGGCCCGACCGCCAGAACGTCGCCCTGCTGGGGCTTCTCCTTGGCGGTGTCGGGGATGACGAGACCACTGGCGGTGGTCTCCTCGGCGTCGCCGGGCCGCACAACGATGCGATCCTCGAGTGGCTGCAGGTTCATTTGTCCTCCCGGACTCCTGTTCTAGGTGTTCTTGGACTAAAGCACGGGCGTTGGCACTCTCCCGTGTCGAGTGCCAACGATAGGGCGCGTCGGGGTGGGCCACAACGCGCGATCAGGCGCGTTCTAGCTCTCCGGCAGGCCCAGGGACGGGTCGGCGCCGACCGTCAGCTCCGACGGCCCGTCGGCCTGCAGACGCCACCATGCGGCTGCGGCCACCATGGCCGCGTTGTCGGTGCACATCGCCCGGCTCGGCAGGTAGGCAGCCAGCCCGTCGGCCGTGCAGGCGTCGAGGGTCATCTCCCGCAGACGGCTGTTGGCGGCCACACCGCCGGCCAGGCACAGACCCACTGCTCCGTGCTCGGCGGCAGCCCTGCGGGCCTTGGCCACCAGCACGTCGGCCACCGCCTCCTGGAACGACGCGGCCACATCCGCGGGCGGCGCGTCGGGGTGGCGGCGCAGGTGGTTGATCACCGCGGTCTTGAGTCCGCTGAAGGAGAAGTTCCAGCCGTCGTGCAGCATCGCCCGGGGAAAGGCGATCGCATCCGGGTCCCCCTGCCCGCTCAGCCGGTCGATGGCCGGGCCGCCGGGGTATCCGAGGCCCATGTAGCGGGCCACCTTGTCGAAGGCCTCCCCGCCGGCGTCGTCGACGGTGGCGCCCAGCACGCGGTAGCGCAGCCGGTCCTCCATCAGCACGAGCATGGTGTGGCCTCCCGACACCAGCACCACGACCACCGGCAGTTCCAGGCTCGGCTCATCCAGGAAGGCCGCGTGGAGGTGGGCCTCGAGGTGGTTGACGGCCACGAACGGCACGTCCCAGACCAGCGCCAGCGCCTTGGCCGCCGACATGCCGACCAGCAGCGCTCCCACCAGGCCCGGGCCGGCGGTAGCGCCCACCGCGGCGATGTCGGAGTCGTCGACCGCGGACTCCACCAGTGCCTGCGACACCACCGGGACCATCCGCTCGACGTGGGCCCGTCCGGCCACCTCGGGGACGACGCCTCCGTAGCGGGCGTGCAGGTCGATCTGGCTGGACACCACCGACGACAGCACCTGCTTCCCGCCGGCGACCACTGCGGCCGCCGTCTCGTCACAGGAGGTCTCGATCCCCAGGATGGCGCCGCCGGGCGCGGGGGCCGATCCACGGCCGGCGGTCGGGGCGCTAGCAGTCACGGTCCGCTCCCCACCCACTTCGCCTGAGCATCCGGCCTGCGCAGGTAGAGGGGCCGGATCTCGTCGGGCCGCACGAACTCCTCGCGAAGCGCCCGTGCGCGGGCCAGCAGCACCAGGGAGTCGGCGGACGGGTGGGCGAATCCGGGATCGGCCAACTCGACCCCGCGCAGACCCTCGAACAACGGGCTGAACCTCATCGCTCCATCGCCCACGACGAGCTTGTCGCCCTCGTCGATCATCATCTGCGACACGAGACGGTCGGGCGGACCCACGGCCGGCTCGGTCAGCCGCTGCACCCCGCCGGGCAGGCAGCCGTAGAGAGCATGGAACACTTCGCCCCGGCGGGCGTCGATCACTGCGACGATGATCCGTCCAGTGTGGCGCATCGGGTAGGCGAGAAGGTCGAGGCTGGTGACCGGCACCATGGGCACCCGCAGGGCGTGCGCCATCGTGATCGCGGTGGTCACACCCACCCTCAGGCCGGTGTAGAGGCCCGGCCCGACGTCCACGGCGACCGCTCCGAGCTCGTCCAGAGCAACGCCGGCATTGGCACATGCCGTCTTGATCTGGGGTGCGAGCAGTTCGGCGTGGCGCCGGTCGCGGGTTGTCTGCACGGAGGCCCGCACGCCCTCGTGGCCCCCGATCGCGCAGCCGACGCGCCCGGTCGACGACTCGATGCCGAGAATCAGCACGACGGGCACTCCGGGACGGGCCGCCGCGTCCGCGCTCGGGGGGTGCTCCGGAGGCTCCGGCTCAGCACGCTCGGCACCAAGGCGCGAGCGCGGCGCCCATCCGGTCGGCACGGCGGTTCCAGGTCTCGCCCTGCCCCCGCAGCTCGAAGCTCCGGTCGTCGTCGCCGTCTCCGAAGCGGATCGTCACTGACAGGTGCTCGGCCGGCAGGGCCACCAAGATGGTGTCGCCCCACTCCACGAGGGTTACGCCCTCGTCGAGAAGCTCGGGCAGGGCCAGATCCTGGACTTCGCCGGAGTGCTCGAAGCGGTAGACGTCGAGGTGGTTGACCACCAGGCGGCCCTCGTAGCGGTTGGCCAGTGTGAAGGTTGGGCTGGTGACCGGGGCGGTCACACCCAGCGAGGCTGCGAACCCCTGCACGAAGGCGGTCTTGCCCGCGCCCAGGTCGCCGACCAGCACGACGACGTCGCCCGCGTGGACAAGGGAGGCGACTGCACCGCCCAGCGCCCGCGTCTGGTCGACGCCTGCGGTCCTACACGCGAACATCCACACCTGTCGCGGGGGTGGTGGAGCGGGGCCTTGTCACCCTTCGAGCGTACCGACGGCGCTGCCAAGCGGTGGATGCACGCCGGCGCGACCGGTGCGCCGGGGATTACCCGTCAGCCGTGCCGGCGGCGCGGCCAACCGGTGGATGCACGCCGGGGCGACCGGTGCGCCGGGAGTTACCCGTCAGCCGTGCCGGCGGCGCGGCCAACCGGTGGATGCGCGCCGGGGCGACCGGTGCGCCGGGAGTTACCCGTCAGCCGTGCCGGCGGCGCGGCGCACCGCCTCGGCCACTGCGGCAACGGCCAGCAGTCGCACGTCGTCGACGTCGGCGGGCACCGGGCCGGTGGCGGTGGCCACGACCGCGTCGCCGTCGCTGCGGGTGTGGGCCGGAACCAGTTCGCGGGCCAGGCCGTCGTGGCCGCCCTGGGCCACCCAGAAGCAGTCGAGCTTCGACAGGACGGCGTTGGTGATGACCGCGCACAGGGTGGTGTTGGTGAACGGGTCCGCCCGATCCGCCCAACCGGTGAAGGACCCTGCCGCGATCTCTTCGAGCATGCCTGCCGAGTCCGGGCCGGGACTGCCGGCCGCGTTCAGGGCCACCACCGCGGTGACGGTGAGCTCTCCCCGCTGAGCTGTGGCCACGCCCAGGCCGCTGGGCTCGGCGTGCTCGGCACCGAGCCACTTGGACACCGTTGCGCCCGCGCCGGCTCCGACCGGTCCGGTGTCCGCCGAAGTGGCCCGGTTGGTGGCCGCGTGGCGCCCTGCGGCGGCACCGGGGCGCACGGCCGGATCCCCTACGCCGAGGTCGTAGAGGGCCATGGCCACCACGATCGGCACGGGCCCGTGGGGCGTGTCGAAGCCCCGGCCCTCGGCCTCCAGGACCTCCATCACCCCGTCGGCCGCAGCCAGGCCGAAGGCCGACCCGCCGGTGAGCACGATGGCGTCGACGCATTCGACCAGACGCTCGGGTGCCAGAAGGGCGAAGTCGCGGGTGGCCGGGGCGCCGCCGCGCACCTCCCCGGAGGCTCTCGTGCCGGGCGGCAGCACGATCACGGTGCAGCCGGTGCGGGCCACCGGATCGGTCCAGTGGCCGATCTCCACTCCAGGGATCAGCAAGTCGACAGACATTGTCCCAGCCTCCGCCAATTGCGCCGAGTCCTAGTGACGGCATGCACAGCCTGCGGTACCTCCCGGCGCGAGAAGGTGCCCCGGCGAGGAAGCAGTCCGCCGTGCGCCGTCCGGTCGCCGAGCGCTGGCCGAGGGCTGGTGCCGAAACCGAGTCATGGCCGGCCGGACGGCCCCAGGGACCGAAGGCGCTCGATGCGGGGGTCGTCCGGCCCGAGGTGGGCAGCAATCACCGCGGCAACGGTCTCTGTGTCCAGGGTGCCGGCGGCTGCCATCTGCTCCAGGTCGGCCCAATCCTGGGTTCGGTCGAAGAACACCTTGAAGACGGCGATGTCGCGGCACGCCAGGAAGGGGATGCGATGCCCGGCGAAGGCCTCGACCCGGGCCCGGGTAGCAGCCTGTTCATGGAAGGCGACCGTATTGAAGAACAAGTCGATGGGGGTGCGGCCCCACCACAGCCTGGCTTGCCCGTCGGCGGCGACGGCGCGGCGGGCGTCATCGGTCACCGCCACGCCCTCGGGCAGGGCGTCGAACACTTCGCCCGCGGCGTCGTGGCTCACGAAGACGTTGACATCGATGTCGACGGTTCCCCGGGCGCGCTCGGTGCACCACGCCAGCGCCAGCGCGCCGCCGAAGGCGTGGGGCACGCCAGCGGCGTCCAGTGCGGCATGTAGAGCGACGATGCGCTCTACGACGTTCACTGCCCCACGGCGCCCGGCGCCCGTCCGAACACCGGGGCCACCAGTTCGGACTGGTGGCGTGCGGGGAACTGCTCGGCCAACAACAGCACGGCCTCCAACTCGTCGCCGCGGCCGCCGCCGCTGTCGCCGTCGCCGTACATGCGGCGACACAGGGTGGCATCGAGCGCGAATCCCGCGGCCCGCACGATGCGGTCGAGAGTGTCCGTGGTGGGAGACCTGCGCCCAGTCTCATAGGCCGAGATCGCAGAGTGGGAAGTTCCGGCGCGCCGCGCCAGTTCCCGCAACGACATCCCCGACCTGCTCCTGGCCTCCAGGATCACCGTCGCAGCGTCCACGGAGCCGATGGTATCTGATCAGGTGCCATCCCAGTCAGCTCGGCCAGGCGGCGGTCAGACGCTCCCAACCCTGGGCAACATCATGCTGTTTCCTCCGGAAACATTTCGAGGCGGTCTTGCGCCGGCTCGATTCCCGGACTAGGCCGTGACCCGGGGAACTCGAGCTGAAATCGACGTCAGCACCTCGTAGGCGATGGTGCCGAGCCGCTGGGCGATCTCGGTAGCGGTGATCTCCTCGGCGCCCTGGCGGCCGATCAGCACGACCTCGTCGCCCGTCGCCGTCTCATCCGCGATGGCCGGATCGAGGGCGACCATGAGCTGGTCCATCGTCACCGCTCCCACGATCGGGCACCGCCGGCCGCGCACCAGCAGCTCCACGCCGGCCGTCCCGGCGTCGCGGCGTACGCCGTCGGCGTAGCCGATGGCGACGGTGGCCACCCGCGTGGGCTCGACGGCCCGCCAGTGCCGCCCGTACGACACCGTCTCGCCTTCCGCCACGGTCCGGACCGCTATGACCCGCGACACGAGCTCGAGTGCGGGTTGCAGGTCTGTGGACCGCTCGAGTTCCGGCGATGGCGGCACGCCGTAGATGGCGATTCCGACCCGGACCAGGTCGCGCCGGGCGTCGGGGTGGGCCAGCAGCCCGGCCGAATTGGCCGCGTGCACCACGCCGGTGGGGAAGCCGTCTCGCCGCATTGCGGCCAGGGCCCGGTCGAAGCGGGCCAGCTGCTCTGCTGTGAACGGATCGCTCGGAGCGTCCGCGACAGCGAGATGCGTCCACACTCCTTCGAGGCGCAGACGGGCTCCGGCCGCTCGCAGGGCTCCGGTCACCGCGTCGAGTTCGGCTGGGAGCGCGCCCATCCGGTGCATGCCGGTGTCCACCTTGAGATGGACGGCTCGGGCGGGCCCAGGTGCGGCCGCCAGCGCCCGGATGCCCGCGGCCGACGCCACGGTGAACCGGACCCGGTCCGGGCAGAGGCCCGGGGCGCTGGCCGCGAGCCGGGGCGCAACCTCCGGCAGTATGAGCACGGGCGCGTCGCTGCCGACGCTCTCGGCCGCTTCGGCGGCCTCGAGAGCTTCGGGAATCGTGGCCACGGCAAGCCAGGACGCTCCTCCCGCGAGCGCGGCCCGGGCCGAGGCGACGGCACCGTGGCCGTAGCCGTCTGCTTTCACCACCGCGCACAGGGCGGCACCATCGGCCAGAGCCGCTAGGCGTCTGACGTTGGACTCGATGGCGGCCGGCCGCACCCGCCCCACTGTCGGCGACAGCCCGCCGATGCTCATCGCACCACCGCGCTCACTGGTGTGCCGGGCCTGCCTGCGGGCCGCCCGGGCCCACTTGACCGCAATCAGTGGAGAGACCCGTCATATGGGAGCAGCTTCCCGTGCAGATTCGAGGCGAGCTTGACCCAGGGCCACTCACTGGCCTGCCGGTCCACCGAAGCCGGCTGAGGGACCGGTCGCATCGGAGCGACCCATGCCTGCCCTGAGGCGACCTCGGCCTGGACCTCTTCACGGCGTGACCGCCCGCAGGGCGTCGAGGAGGTCGCCGGCCATCAGGCGGGCGCCCCCGACTGCGGCGGCAGCCCTTCCGTGCAGATGCGCGGCCTCGGCCACGCGGTCGAGCAGGCGCTCCGGGCCGAAGGCGGCCAGGCGGCCCGCGACCATGCCGGCCAGGACGTCGCCGGTGCCGGCCGTGGCCAGCCGGGCGTCGCCGCTGGAGACGATCCTGGCCCGGCCGCGAGGGTCGGCCACCACGGTGGGGCCTCCCTTGAGCAGCACGACCGCGCCCAGTCGGGCCGCCGCGTTCCGGGCCGCGGCGATGCGGTCCGGGCCGGGCCGGGCCGTCACCAGTGCCTCCAGCTCGGCGTCGTGGGGGGTGAGCACCGTGGGGACCGAGCCGCGGTTGCGACGATCCAGCACAGCGGCCACCGCCGGGTCGTGCAGCAGGCGGAGGCCGTCGGCGTCGACAACCGTCGGCAGGCCGAGCGCAAGGCCGTCGGCCAGACGCTTGGCGGCCTCCTGGTCGGTCCCTAGTCCCGGGCCGGCAGCGCACACCCCGAAGCGGGTCGCTTCCACCGCCAGCGGGGGCTCGGCCCGCACCGCCTCGACGGGTGCGGCCGCGCCCGCCGACGCGGGCGCGTTGAGATGGACCATGCGAGCGCCGCTGCGCAGCGCGGCCGAGCAGGCCAGGGAGGCGGCGCCGCCCATGCCGGGCGACCCGGCCACCACCAGCGCGGCCGCATGCCACTTGTGGGTGGCGCCTGTGCCGGCGGGCAGCGCCTCCACGTCGGCATCGGTCATCAGCGCGCAGGCGTCGACGTCGTCGGCGCCGACGGCCAGGCCGATGTCGGCGACCGTCGAGTGGCCGCATGCGGCCGGGCCCTCGCCGAACAGCAGTCCCGGCTTGAGAGCCGCGAACGTGACCGTGCGCCGGGCGTCCCACACCGGGCCGCCCAGGACCTCCCCGGTGACCCCGTGGAGGCCGCTGGGAATGTCGACGGCCAGCACCGGAGCGTCGGGACGTCCCCGCTGGGGCGGGGTGTAGGGGCGGGACAGGCCGGTGCCGAAGGCCGCGTCGATGTACAGATCGGCAGCGGGCAGGGTCTCGGGCGCATCAGAGACCGACCACACACCAACCCGCACGCCTCGCCTTCGGAGCCGGCCGGCCGCGGCCCTCCCGTCGGCGCCGTTGTTGCCGGGCCCGGCCAGCACCACGGCCCGGCGCCCGTACCGGCCTCCCATCATTTCCACCGCAGCCCGAGCCACGGTCGCTCCGGCCCGCTCGATCAACACGTCAACCGACTCCGGCGCGGCCGCGTCGATCTCAGCCATCCGGCCCGGCGTGACGACCGGAATCATCGGGCTAGTGCTACGACGGTGGCTTGGGCGAGGTGGTCGGTGTGGGACAGCGACACCAGCCAGCGGCCGACGCCGTGGGTGGCCGCTCGCGATCGGGCGTCGCCGTGGAGCACCAGCTCGGGACGGCCGTCGTCGGCCCGGACGACCTCGATGTCGACCATCCGCATGCCTCCCAGGCCGTAGCCGAGGGCCTTGAGCGCCGCTTCCTTGGCCGCGAACCGGGCGGCGAGCCGGGCGGCCGGATCGACGGCTCGCTGCGCGTAGGTCCGTTCGCTCGGGGTGAACAGCCGCTCGGCCACCGAGGGCCGCCGCCGGAGCACCCTGCGGAACCGGTCGATGTCCACCAGGTCGATGCCGATCCCGACGAACCCAGCCATCTCATCAGGATGGTCGCTGCCGACGGTCACCTGACAACGCTACCGAGCCGCCGAGGACCGCCGGGCCGCGCGCCCGGCTTGTGGCGCGCCCCTCAGCCGTGGGGCTCGCACAGCCGGGCGTACTTGCGGTGGGCGGCCTGCTTGGTGACGCCGAGCATTACCGCGATCTCAGGCCAAGTCCGACCAGCGACCCGAGCGGCGCGCACCTGCTGGGTCAGTCGCTCGTCCAAGTCGGCGCGCCGGCCGTCGAGGTCGGCGCGCATGTCCGCTAGCCGGGCGATCTCGCGCAGCGCCGAGGTGTTCGCAGGCCGCAACTCGTCGGTGTCCACGTTGATCGCCCACTCCTCGAAGGCCGCGGCGCGCTTTGCCAGCTCCGCAGCCCGTGCGTTGTCGGCACTGGAAGCCATCTCAACGGCCGCCTCAGGGGTCGCGGTCACGATGTCCTCCTCCGAAATCCCGTGTTTGCGGGCGCTCGCGGCAATCTCCACCAAGGGACGCTACACATCCCGACCCTTTCAGTCAACTCATGTTGACGGCGGCGATGGTGCCGGGTCATTCTGTGCGCCATCGGTCGGCTAGGTCGCCGACGGGGGCGGTGAGCAGGTCGACGACCGCGATCTCGGCGAGGCGCTCTTCGTCGAAGTCGGGCTCGGTCTCGGTGACGGCGTCCCGCAGCTCCGAGTAGCGGTTGCGGTACCCCTGCAGCACGCCCCGGGCCACCGCCGCCGGCAGCGACTCCTCGAAGCGGACGTGCAGCAGGGTGATGCCGACCGTGGAACCTGCGGCGACCTCGGGAACGAACACGACCGTCCGGCCGTCGTGGCGGCCCCGGGCCGCAAGCACGCGGCGCTCCACCGCCACCCGGTGCTTGCTGCCGGTCAGCGTCGGCGAGGCCGCGGTGCGCGAGACGATGCCCGACGCGATGCCGCCTTGGTCCACCACCGAGATGGTCTCCAGCCCATCGAGGCGGTAGCGGGTGTGGCCCTGCACCTCGGTCACCGCCCCGCTCAGATCGGCCAGGGCTCGGATCGTCGAGTAGGAGAGCCGGTCCCGGGG
>JAPOQG010000258.1 GCA_026710865.1 Acidimicrobiaceae bacterium | reverse complement strand
CACCGCGACAGTTCGGTGGGCAGTCTTCCGCCGGAAAGGCGGGGGGGGGGGGGGGTCCCTTTTTGGGAGTGGGTTTCGAAGGGGGGGGGGGCGGGGGGGCGCTGCCGTTTGTCGGGGGCCGCGGGGGCGCCGTGGCGCTGCGGGCGGGCGACCGCCCAGGGCCCGGACTAAGGCAGGGGCCCCCCGGCCCCTACGCCGGCGAAATCCATTCCCGACAAGGGGACCCCCCCCCCCCCCGCCTTTCCGGCGGAAGACTGCCCACCGAACTGTCGCGGTGCGAGCACGATGATCAGCGGAACGAGGGCCGTCAGAACGAGCAACAGTGCCAGCATTCTAGTTCCTTTCCAGCGACTACTTCCGACCCGAACCTAGCGGGGACCGACGGGTGGGGCAAGCCAGGGAGACCCAGGGAGACCAAGAAGCCGACCCGGCGGGTGGCGGCTCAAGGCCCCCATCGCGTGACCACCAATACCAGACCGGCCGGATCCTGCGGACGGGCCGGAACCTTGGGGCGGGGCCGGGGCCGCGACCACGGGCTACGGTCTCGATCGTGCTCTCGCGCCGAGGCCTCGCCACGCGAGCGGCCATCTGCGCCGTACTTCTTGTGACGTCTTGCGCGAGCGCACCGGAGCGCACCTCTGTCCCCGCCCCGGCCGACACCGACCTGGAGTCCGCCCTGGCCCCGGGCGCCGCAGCAACCAGCTCCCCAGCACCCACGTCGACCTCAGAGGCGGCCCGACCCAGCATCGCTGCCGTCGGCGGCCGCGGCCTGATCGCGGCCACAGGCCCGACAGGCCTGCGCTTCCTGATGGGTGACGGCAGGCCACTGGCCGAATGGGCCAACGACCTTCTCGTCACCCAGCCCACATGGTCACGCGACGGCCGCCGGCTGGTCGCCACCGTCGTCGACCCGGACAGCGGGGCGGCCAGCGTCGCGGTGATCGACGTCTCCACATGGCAGATCGAAGCCTCGCAAGCCAGCCGCCCGTACTTCTTCTACTCCTGGAGCCACGACGGCACTCGACTGGCGGCTCTGGGACCGGGCGGGTCGGGCGGCACGTCGCTCGACATCCTCGACACAAACGGCAGGCCGGCCTCGAACGTCTCGTTGGAGAGCGACAGCATGTACGTCGCCTGGGAACCTGGCGGCGATCGCCTGCTGATCCACGCCGGGGCCCAGCTGTGGCTGCTCGCTGATCCCGCCTCGCCTCAGGAGCACACGGACTTCGGCTCAGTCGGCCTCGACTTTCAGGCGCCCGCCTGGGTTCCTGGCACCCCGGACTTCCTGTACGTGAACTCGCTCACACCATCCTCCCGAGCCGGTTCCGATGCCAGCCCGAGCGAAGCCGGCTTGGAGGAGGCAATCGCGTTCAGCGGGCCTCGACTGGTGCGCCGCAGCGCGGACAGCGGAGAGCTGACCGACCTGGGCGACGCCGAGGGCCTGGTGATGATGTCCGTTCACCCCGAGGGCCGTTTCGCCGCCCTGTCGGTGGCGGACGTGCCGGCCGCTTCCGCGAGTCCCGATGGCAGCCCGGACGCGACCTCCACCGCACAGGCAGACGAGACTGCGGCTCAGCCGGACATCTCCGGCGGCGCAGTCTGGATCGCCGACCTCGACACCGGCGAGCGCGCCGCGGTGCTCGACAGCCTGGGGTTCTGGCTCGAATGGAGCCACGACGGTCGCAGCCTGCTGATTGCGGCGCCCACGACACCGGATTCGGGCGGAGCGGCCCTGGCCTGGCACATCTGGGACGGCCGGGAAACGGTGGAACTGGCTCGCTTCACCCCCACCGTGGCCTTCGTCCGCGACTACCTGCGCTTCGCCGACCAGTACGTCGAGACGCCCCGTCTGTGGTCACCCGACAATGACGCCATCGTGTTCGGGGCCACTGCCGTCGGGCTGGACACCACCGCGGTGGCGCGTACAGACGGCATCGGCGGCGTCAGGAACCTCGGCGTCGCGGACGTCTCGTTCTGGAGCCCGGCAGCGCTCGACTCCTACGCACAACCGTGATGGAGAGCGTCGCGGGTACCTTGGAAGCCATGTCCAGCACTCCCAGTCGTCGCCTCGAGGACCTCAGCGGACCCGAGATCGCTGAACGGATCACGGAGTCGTCGGTGATCGTGCAGCCGATCGGCGCGGTGGAACAGCACGGCCCTCACCTGCCTCTGTCAGTGGACCACGTGATCGCCCACGAGGCTGCCGCGGCCCTCGTCGCCGAGCACGGCGACGCCTGTGACCTGTGGCTGCTGCCCACGCTGTCGGTGTCCAAGTCGAACGAGCATGCCTGGTCGCCGGGGACTCTGTGGCTGTCGGCGGAGACCCTGCTGGCGGTTCTGCGTGACATCGGTCGCTGCGTCGCCTCGACCAGGGCCAAGCGCCTGGTGTTCCTCAACGGCCACGGGGGCAACTCGTCGCTGCTGAACGTGGCCTGCCGGGAGGTGCGGCTGGCCCACGGGCTGATGACCTTCCTGGTGCACCCGTTCGTGCCGCCGGACCAGGGCGGTGCACCCGCCGAGGCGAGAGACGAGCTGGGAATGGGCATCCACGGCGGGCACCGCGAGACGTCGGTGTTCATGCACCTGCGCCCCCACCTCGTGCATCTGGAGCGAGCCAAGCGGGCCGTGCCCGAGCGCCTGGCGGGCAACCGCTACGTGCGCTTCGGAGGGATGGCCTCCTTCGGCTGGCTGTCCAACGACTTCGGGCCCGACGGCCATATCGGCGACCCGACGGGAGCCAACACCGAGGAGGGCAAGCTGCTCTTCGAGACCGCGGTGGCTCTGCT
>JAPOQG010000321.1 GCA_026710865.1 Acidimicrobiaceae bacterium | reverse complement strand
GGGGGTCGAGCCGAGGGGACTGCGCCGCTTCAAGCTCGCCGACGGCACCACGATCGAGGGCGCCTTCGGCGAGGTCCTGGCCACGATCGGCGGAGACACCGCGACCACGCAGGTGATCTTCGGCGCCGATGGCGGGCCCACTCTGCTTGGCGCCTACACCCTGGAGGGGTTGGCGCTCGCGGTGGACCCCGTGCAGCAGCGACTGGTACCCACGGTGATGATCCTGTGAGGTCGCTGTCGCGCTACTGTGGCCCGATCCGCGGACTCGTGGTCAGACCGAGCGTCGCTCGTCGATGCACCGGATGGCTACGAGGCCGGTCATCGGGCACGGCGCCCGCTCGGCGGCGCTGCGAAAGGAGTGGCGTGACGACAGGAGGGGCCGCCGCCGAGGTGAGAATGGTGCTCGGCGTGGCACGTCTGGGGGAGGCCGACTTGCGGGGCTGGTGGAGCTGCCACGGCCTCGACCGGGCGGGCTCCTTCGTGCTGAGTCGGGCGTTTCCCCGCACAGCGGGCCCGGCGGGCCTGGAGCTCGACATGCTCTCGGCTCGGCGTCGCCACGAAGATGCGCTGGCGCGGCGCAGCAACGCGTTGCACCTGTTCTCTGATGGCCTGCCGTTCCGACGGTGGGCGTCGGCGTGGCTCTCCGAGCAGAAGGCGTCATCTGTCGCCGATCCAATCTTCGATGAGTTGGCGCGCTGGGAGGTCTCCTCCGGCGAAGCGAGCCTCCGTGAGCAGGCGGGCGAGCCCGAGCCAGGCCAGGTGTTGGCGGACGGGCTGCGCCTGGGGCAGCTGAAGGGCTCGGACCTCGATGACGACGACATGCTGGCGGCGATCGCCCGCCGCCTCACGGCGGCCTATGCCGACCTCGGCGACGTGTTCAGGGCACCGTACTTCGATCTGGCAGGATGACGCTGTGGGCCGGAGCAACACCACCACCTACACCACACAACTGCTCAAGGGTGCCGCCGCCCTAGATGACACCCGCCGCGTAGTGGAGTTGTGGGATTCCCAACTGGAACCGCTGGCCAACCTGGAGCGGCTCGCGGCCAAGAACCCACTGGGCAAACGGTCTCGGTCGCGGCTGGACGATCTGCTCTACCGGGTGATCCAGCGGCGGTTCGTTGATCCCGGCCCGCATGTCATCCCGGCCCTCAAGGGGCTCCTGCACGATCACCGAGCCTTCCGGGAGGCCTGCTACTACGAAGCAGCTCGCGCCGACGCACTGATGGCAGCGTTCGTCGAGTCGCCTCTGTGGGGCTGGTGGCAGCAGGGCCGTCTTGCGGTCGGCGTCGATGACGTTGTGGGTTGGCTCCACGAACTGGCCGACTCGGGCCAGACTCCGGCTTGGAGCGACAGCGTCGTCACCCGGCTTGCCCAGAACCTGCTGACGGCGTTACGTGACTTCGGGATTCTCATTGGAGCGCCGAGATGCCATCGCAAGGAGTTCGCCCCGCCGGCCATGACCGCGCGCGGGTTCGCCTACGTGGCTTGGCGCGAGCACGAGCAAGGCGCCTCGTCGCGTGCCCTCACGACCGGCGGCGTCTGGCGGCGCTGGCTGCTTGATAACGCCGCCGTTGAGGCGCTGTTCAATCAGTCGGCGCGGCTCGGCGTCCTGCAACTCTCGCGGGCGGGCTCCGTGGTCAGGGTTGACTGGCGCGTCGCCGGGCTCGCGGAGGCGACTCGTGCCGCTGCGTGAGGAGACCGAGGGAATAGGAGAGCGCATCGCGGCACACTTCAAGGCCGGTGGCGAGCCTCCCTTCATCCTTTACCAGTACGCCCCCAAGGATGAATGGGAGGTTCGCAAGGAGTTGGGAGAACTGCGCCGCTGGCTGGAGGCACCGCCGCGGACGATCGCCTGCGCGTCGATCTCCCTTGCGGACCTGTTCTGGCAAGCGGTGGAAGGATCCGGCTACCTCGACGAACTCGTCGCCCAAGAGCGCGAAGCCACCGCGACCGCCAACGACTCAGCTATGCGGGAGGTGCACGAGGCCGTCGGTGAGATCCTGCGCCAGCCTCCCACCCTGCCGGACCGGGTTGTGGCCGAGGTGGACGGCTGTGACGAGCGCACCGCCGTCTTCCTCTACAGGGCAGGAGCGCTCTACCCCGCATACCGGACCTCTACCATGCTCGACGACCTTCGAGGAAGGCTGGCCAGGCCCGTAACCCTCCTCTATCCCGGTCGCCTGGTCGGCGAGTACGGACTGAGGTTCATGGACAAGTCCGAGCCCACCTATGGGTATCGGGCGCTGATCGTGCCGAGGGAGGCGCAGGCATGAGGATCGCTGATCTGTTCCGCCGAGATGTGCACCGGGTCATCGAGGAGGTCGTGAAGGTCGATCTCAGCGACGATCACGTCATCGCGAACGAGTTGGACGAGTACGTGGTCACCGATCACATCCTTGAGGAGTTCGAGAAGGTCCTCGACGCCTACCAGGAGTCGATCAACGACCCCAGCGAGACCTGCACGGTGTGGGTCTCGGGGTTCTTCGGCTCCGGCAAGTCGAGCTGGGCCAAGGTGCTCGGATACCTGCTCTCGAATCCGTCCGTGGAGGGCAGGCCCGCAGCCGAACTGTTCTTCGGACGGACGCACGCACCGCGCCTGCAGGCACTGCTCAACACGATCCACGGCCAGTCCCCCACGCTCTCGGTGCTGCTCAATCTGGCCACCGGGGCCAACGTCGTAGCCAAGGAGGGTGAGTCCATCGTCTTGCCCGTGTATCGAGCGCTGCTCGAGAAGCTCGGCTACTCGCGCAACTTCATCTTGGCCGAGCTCGAGATTACGCTGGAGGGCGACGGCAAGCTCGAGGAGTTCGAGCGCGCCTTCCACGAGATCGTCGGTGAGCCGTGGCGCGACCGGAGGTATACGGCGCTGGCCAAGCGGCAGGCGATCGAGGCCCTCAATTCCTTGTACGGCTCGACCAGCGACCTGCCCCGGTGGGCGTCGGATTTGGACGCGCCCGCCATCGACGCGGACTGGTTCGCCGCCCGGGCTCTAGAGCTTCTGCGGCGCCGTGGGGGCGGAGTCCAAAGGTTCGTGTTCGTGGTCGACGAGGCCGGCCAGTACGTGTCGCGGTCAGTGCAGCGCATGCTCGACCTTCAGGGCCTCGCCGAGACTTTCCAGAAGCGACGAGGCCAGCTCTGGCTGGTCGTCACCTCCCAGGAGAAACTGGGGGATGTCGTCGACAGCCTGGAGTCCCGGGAGATCGAACTGGCGCGGGCTCAGGCCCGTTTTCCGCTGCGGGTGGACATGCTTCCCTCTGACATCGACTACGTGACGGGCAAGCGGATACTCGAAAAGGCCATCGACGGCGAGCAGGCCGTACGCACGGCGGTGATCCCGCATCGCAACCAGCTGATCACCAACGTTCGGCTCTCGTCGCCCACCCGTTCGGCAGTCCCCGGCGAGGATCAGCTAGTGCGCCTGTATCCGCTGTTGCCCTACCAGATCCAGCTGCTGATCGACGCGGTGTCGGCGCGCCGCGCTCAGGGCGGCTCCTCGCCCACTGTCGGAGGCTCCAACCGGACGCTTATCAAGCACGCTCAGCAGTTGGTCGCCCACCCCGAGCACGGACTCGGCAGCCGGGAGGTCGGGTCCCTCGTCACGCTTGATCTCTCCTATGACCTGCTCGAAGAACTCGTCCCCACGTCCTGGCGGGCCGAGATCGAGCAAGTGGCCGCCAAGTACCCCGACGGCATCGAGGCCAAGGTGATGAAGGTCGTCGCGCTCTGCGCAGAGGTCCCGGCCCTCACGCTGACGCCCCACAACATCGCTGTTCTGCTCCACCCCGCTCTCGCGGCCGAGAGCCAGCGCGATCGCGTCATTGCCGCCCTGGCCCGGCTGGTCCAGGACGACCGCCTTCGAGAGACCGACGGCGGCTACCGGCTGCAATCGCCTGAACAGAAGGACTGGGAGCGGGACCGGCGAGGCATCGACTTGACGCAAGGACCGTCGATCCGCCTTCGGCGGGCACTGCTCAAACAGGCCCTGGCCGGCCTCACCGTCTCGCGGGGTCGCGCCTTCAAGGCGGCGATCACCGTCGACGGCGAACGGATCCATCCGGGCGACCTCGCGCTGCACATCGATGAAGCCGACGAGCTTCAGCGCGAAGTTCGGCGCGGCGAGTCGCGCGAGTCTGCCAACTCGAACACCGTCAGCTGGGTCTACGAGCTGACCGGTGACACCTGGGACGCGCTTAAGGAGTTGCATCGCAGCCGCACGATGATCGACCGCAACGACGTTCCCAACAAGACCGCGGCCGACATGGAGCTCATCGGCGAGGAACGCGAGCGCCAGCAGAGAAACGAGGACATCGCGCTGGGGCGTCTGACGCGCGACCTGGCCGTAGGACAATCCGTGTTCAGAGGACGGATCGACGATGTGGACGGCGCCGATCTGAGGCCCACGGCGCAGCGGCTCCTCAGCGACCGTCTTGACGAGATCTATCCCCGGCTCACCGAGTTCAACGCTGATCTGCGGCGCGACGTCGCTATGCACGTGCTTCGGACCGCTGACCTGGCCGCACTACCCGAGGGCCTTCATGGCGACGGAATCGGGTTGGTAGCCGCGACGCCCGACGGCTACCAGATCGTCACCGACCACGGCCCTCTGGCGGCGCTCCTGGACGAGGTCCGCAACCGGGCGTCCTACGGCCACGAAGCGACGGGTGGCCACTTGGAGACCCATTTCGCCAGCCCGCCTTTCGGCGCTCCGGTGGAGGTCGTGCAGGCGCTGTGCGCCGCTGGCCTGCGCGCCGGGGAGCTGCAACTCGTGCACCAGGGGCAGCGGATCTCCGATGCTGGCGACGCCCGTGCAGATCAGGCGTTCGGCACGCTGCCGAGGTTCCGGGCGGCCGCCTTCGAACCGCCGGCCGAGACCGACGTGTCCCTGGAGGTACGCGTAGACCTCGCCGAGAGGCTCGCGCACCAGGGCCAGCATCTCACTAGCCACTCCACCGCCGCGCTGGCGGCGGTCGTGCGGAAAATGTTCGGAGCGGAACGGGAAGCGGCCGTACGCGTGGCAGCCGCCCTTGAAGGGCTGGGCATCGCCGTACCGGTTCCGGTTACCCGCACCCGACAGCTCATCGAACGGCTGGCAGGAAGCGACGACATCGACACCGTAACCACCGCCCACAACACTTGGACCGACCTGATCGACGGTTGTGACGCCACAAGCAGGCTCGACCGGTTCGTTACCGACCACCTCGACGACCTGCGGGCTGCTCATCAGGAGGCGAGCCGCTCATCCCACGGCCTTTCCGACGAACTTCAGGCTTCCCACAGCGAGTTGGTCGAACTGCTCGGGGGCGGCGACCTTGTTGCTCACGCTGCTCGGATCGCGGATTTGGCCCGCCGCCTGAGCGACGCCCGGCAGGCCGCGGCGCTCGAAGCTGCCCGGAGTCTCGTTGAGGCCATCGAGCGCCACCGTGACCACCTGCAACGAGATTTCGGCGATGTAGAAGCCAGCGTGCTGGCCGAGGCACTTCGCCCCCTTGTAGATCTGAATCCGCCGGACGATCTCAGTGGGCTTGAAGCTGCGGCTCTCGCATCGCAGATCGACAGCGCCCAAGCCCGTGCCGACGAAGCGAGGAGACGACTGGACGAACTGCGGTTGGAGGGACGGCTCGCCTGGGTCCGCGCCGGCGAGTTCGTGACCGAACCGATCGCAACCGAAGAGGAGATCGATCCCGCCCTCGGCCGGCTCCGAGAGGCGATCGCTTCAGAGTTGGCCGACGGCCGGCAGGTTCGTCTGCAATGAGTGAGGCTCTCACCGCCGACGGTCGGAGCCGCCTGGAGCGTCTCGTCGGCCGTGCCCGGGAGAGGCTGGACCAAGACTTGGCCATACAGGCCTCGGGCCGGTTCGGCATCGACTCCGACGGGTCCATCGCCGACGAGACGGATCTGCGGCTCGACCTCGGCGGGCTCACCGACCGTCGCGAGATCGTCGACGTCGTCCGCTTCCTGGAGAGCGAGGGACGCTCCCCGGCCGAGGCCGTCGCCCGCCTCATCCGGGAGGCGGTCTTCACCCACCTCAACCGTCTCGTGGCAATACGGATAGCGGAGGAACTCGGCATTCTTCCCCCATCGCTCGCGGAGGGCGAGCGCTCGCAGGGGTACCTCGAGGTTCGGGAGTTGGCGCCCTTGCTCGCCAGCGACGACACCAACGGCTACTGGTCCTACCTCATGCTCTGCGGCGACGAACTGGCCGGCGACGTTCCCAACCTCTTCGATGCTCGCAATCCGCTGCTGACCCTGGCACCGAGCCCTGCCGCTCTACGCGATCTCGTCACATTGTTCGCTGATCCCGAGTGCTGCGATCTGTGGACGGCATCGGACTGCCTCGGTTGGGCCTATCAGTTCTTCAACACGGCCCAGGACCGCCGGAGGGCTCGGTACCGCGACGACGGCTCCCCCAAGGCGCCTGAGACGTCCGAGGACCTGGCAGTTCGCAACCAGTTCTTCACTCCCCGCTATGTGGTCGACTTCCTCGTCCAGAACAGCCTCGGACGACGCTTGATCGACGCCGATCCCCAGTCGCGGTTGCTCGACGATCTACCGCTGCTCGTGGATCCGCCCACCGAGCCGGGGCTGCCTGTCGACTTGGCTGAGGTCTCAGTGCTGGACCCGGCCTGCGGTTCGGGGCACTTCCTGCTGGGCGCCTATGACCTGCTCGAGAAGGCATGGTCGCATGCAGGAGTTGATCCGGGAGATGCCGCGCCGAGCATTCTCGGATCGCTATGGGGTATCGACATCGACCTCCGCTGCGTGCAGGTGGCCTCGGCGGTCTTGCTGCTGCGAGCACGACGCGTATGCCCGCGGGGCGAACTGCCCCGTCCCAACATCATCTGTGCCCGAGCGCTTCCCGCCTCCGCTACTGGCTTCGACGAACTGATCGAGCGTCTCGACCCGACGCAGCGCGCGCTGCTCAGGTCCTTGACCGAACTCCTTGAGCAAGCACCCGTCCTCGGCCCGCTCCTGCGGCTGGAGGATCCCATCGAAGAGGTGATACGCGGATCCATAGCGGGCAGCCCCGGTGGAGCGCTTGCCCGCGCCGTCGATCCCGGCACCATCGTGCGCCTGCGTGACGAACTGCTCAAGGAACTGGGAACATTCGCAGCCTCGACAACCGCGACCCCGGCCGAGCGCCTGCTGGTCGCAGAGGCCGACGACGCCGTGCGGTTCGTGATGGCACTGCTGCACCGCTACGACACAGTGTTGCAGAATCCGCCCTTCGGTGATCCCGTCCCCGACACCAGGCCCTACCTTAAGGCTGCCTATCCGTGGATTCCGAGTCGTAATCACAACCTGTTGGCTGCCTTCGTGGGACGCAGCCTCGAACTGTGCAAACCGGCTGCGGGTTATGTGGGGGCGATCACGTCCCGCTCCGGTCTGTTCCTCAAGACCTTCGAGAGTTGGCGCAAACAAGTCCTACTTGGCCATCGCCTTGTGACGCTGGCCGATCTCGGTGACCGTGTGATGGAGCAGGCTGGCGTCGAAGCCGCGGCCTATGTCGTGGGCGCGTCGCCCGCAGAAACGGACGACAGCGCCACTCTCATCCGACTTCTTCGAGACACCAATCGGCCTGCTGGTCTAGCGGCCGCCACGGGCGCTCATCGGGCTGAACTTCACGATGATCGGGTCTTCCGAGTGGCGCTCAGTGACCTCAAGGCGGTACCGGGGTGGCCTGTCGCGTACTGGATGGGCGCGCCTCTGCGGCGCCTCTTCGCTGACCATCCGGCGCTGGAGGGCCGCGGCGCAGAAGTCCGTCAAGGGCTCGCGACCGGTGACGACTTCCGGTTCGTTCGAGCGTTCTGGGAAGTTGATCCCTCCCGGATTGCCCGCAGCCGTGACGAGACCAAGACCGGAAGACGATGGGCGCCCTTCGCGAAGGGCGGCCAGTACAGCCCCTACTGGGCCGACATCCACCTAGTTGTCGACTGGAAGGACGACGGCGAACACATCCGAGCCGACGAAGGTTCGGTTCTCCGCAATACTCAGTACTACTTCCGTCCCGGCCTCACTTGGCCACGGCGCACAAACAGCGGACTCGGGATCAGACTCCTGCCCGCAGGAGCCGCCTTCGCTGACAAGGGTCCGGCCGTGTTTCCTCAGGCGGATCCGCTAGCCGTACTCGGGTGGCTCAAGTCCCGTCTGATTCAAGCATGCATCGATGTCATGGTCGCGGCCGGCGAAGAGGTGAGTGGCGGCGTGCCTCGCAGCTACGAAGTCGGCCTCTTGAAGCGGCTTCCGTGGATTGATCGAGTCGGGTCGGACTCCGAAACCTCGAGTGCCGTTGCCGCGATAGCGAGCCTCCGGCGGCGAGCCGATACTCGCGACGAGACTTGCCGGGCCTTCACTACACCTGCGGTGATGCCGGCTCTATTGGATGGAAGGGAATTGACCGAGGCAGCCGAATGTGCTGCTGACAGCCTCGGAGCCGAGCATCTGCGCGTCATCGAGATCAGCCACCAACTGGATCGGCGCACCCATTCGCTTGCTGAACTCGACGCAGATATGGAGGCATACCTCGACTCGGAGGTGGGACCGCATCCCGCGTCCTATCCCGCCGGTCCGCTTGACGAGGACGAGTTGCGCCGGCTCCTATCCGAGCCGATCAGGAACGTGATTGGCGAGATCACCGAACAGCGGAACGGTGGGACCCGCGCGGTGGTCAAGCAGTCGTATCTCGCTGACCGTCGGTTGGAGGTGATCTCTCACGGGCTGCAGCGACCCCCGGCCCAGATCGAGGCGTTCAGACGCGAGCGACGGGTTCTGCCGCACAGCGAACCGTCAGCCTCGGCGGCGAGCGTGTTGAGCTACTTGATCGGCCTCGCATTCGGGCGGTGGGATTGGCGCGCCGCTGGAGTCTCGGACCCTGAGATGGGCGGCTTGTTTGATCCGGTGCCCGTCCATCCTCCTGGCATGCTCCTCGACGACGGGCGGCCCGCGCGGACGGCACCTGCCGGATATGAGTTGGCTCTGCCGCCTGAGCAGATCTTGTTGGATCAGCCCGGCCACACTTGGGACATCGGCGAACGCGTCACGGCTGCGGCGTCGCTGCTTGTCGAGGAGGCCGACCGACTGCTCGACGAGCTGATGTCGCATCTCGATGGCCGCGACCTTCGACACCAGATGCGCAGGCACTTCTTCAAGGAGCATCTTGCCCGCTATTCGAAGTCGCGCCGCAAGGCACCGATCTATTGGCCGCTCTACATCCCGTCCGGTGCCTGGGGCGTCTGGGTCTACGCCCCGTCGCTTCGACGTGAGACGCTCTATGCGATCGAGGCCGCCGCCTCTGCCCGGCTGCAGGCAGCCCACGTCGAGACGAAACGGCTGACCCGCACTCTGTCAGAGGACGCCACGGGCCGCTCGGCCAGAGAGGCCGCTGACGCCTTGGAGTCCGAGCAGCGGCTGTCGGAGGAGTTGACGACGTTTCAGCGGAAAACTGAACGCGTTGCGGCGCTCGGATGGGAGCCGGACCTCGACGACGGCATCGTCTTGTGCGCCGCCCCATTGGCCGACCTGTTTCCCGGATGGCCCGAAGCGGCGAAGCAACGCGAGAACATTAGGGCAGGCAAGTATCCGTGGGCATCCGTGTCGCAGTGGAGGGTTGAGCTATGAGCGTGCTGCGCGACCACTTGGCGGCTCAACTCGACAGGAAGGTGAGCGCTCACGGCCTCGTAGTGTGGTCGGACCCGCAGCACGAGTACGCGGGCGTCTGGTCCTCGATAGTGCCCGAGGGCGTCCGTTCGGAGGCGTTCGAAGGGAGTTGGTACGAGCTGCGAGGGAGAATCGAGAGCATCATCGGCGGTGAGGCACCACCGAAGCTAGTCGTGTATGCGCCGGCTCCCCCACCCGAGGAGGATCCGATGGCAGAGATCCGAAAGGCCTCTGGAGACTTCGAGCGGAGACTGTCGACGCTCGTCAAGCAGAGTCTCAAGCAGCGCCTTTCCGCAGCAAGGATTGCCGAGATTGCCCGCGACGCCCGCACCTTCGAGCAGGCCGAGGCCGCTGCGGAGGGCGCGGGCGAAGCCGATGTCCGCCTCGCAGGCCTCCTGGACGCGACGGATCCCGTCGGCATGCTGGTCGAAGTCCTCACCGGCACGTTTGACCAGCGGCTCGACGCGCGTGCTGCCTGGGGCGCGGTAGCGGACTTGGCCCGACACGTCGTGGGCGCGCCCGCACAGGCATCGTCCGACGGGCCGCGGGAAGTGCTGTTCGAACCCGACGAACGCCAATCGCCCGGCCAACGCCTCGCCGAGTCGTCCGACGGGCTGCACCTCGGTCTGTTCCAGCACCTACTGCTCTGCGACCTGGCCCGGGCAACCGACGACACGCTGCCCGAAGCGCTGGCGGCAGTCTGGACGCGGCCTTCGGCCAAGCAGCAGCGGACGGCGTGTGAGGTGCTGAAGCGTCTCTCCCAGAGAATCGACGGCCTCACGGCCTACAGGCGGCTCGCCGCCGAGGTCGACAACCGGCTCGGACTCGACGCTGGCGTGGAGTGGTGGCCCGCCGTCGATGGCGCAACCGGAACGCCAGCCCTCGAGGAGGCGAACTTCCGACGCAGCATCAAGTTGCTGGGATCGGGCAGCTACACCGAGACGCTCGCCCTGGCTGAGGGGCGCCTCTCGCTGAGCCCGTGGGCTTCGGATCTTGTCGCAGAATGGGGAAGCCGATGGCGAGCGGTCGAGGCCACGGCCCGGCTCCAGGCGGAGCTCACGTCAGCTCGTCCCCCCGAAGACGCCGACTCGAGCCGTTTGCTTGGCTGGTACGTCGAACAGGGATGGAGAGTCGACCGGGCCCTCCGCCGGCTCGAGCTGGCCTGCACGGAGCTGTGGACCTTCGGCGGGTTGGAAGGCGCACTCGTCACGGCGCGTAGCGCCTATGAACGCTGGCTCGAGGATCTGCTCGGCCGATTCGTGGCCGCGGTAGCCGACGGGGTGCTCGACACCGGCGACCTCATGCGCCAGGGCGACGTCCACGACCGCTTCGTGGACGCGACAGAGGGCCGATGCGCCTATGTGTGGGTAGATGCGCTCCGGTACGAGCTCGGAGTCGAGCTAGCTGAGGCCCTGGGCGAGATCACGGATCAGGTCGAGATGCATGCTGCGGTGGCCGCGGCCCCGACGATCACCCAGGTCGGAATGGCGAACCTGCTGCCGGGCGCTTCGAACGGCCTTCGACTGTCGCTCGATGGCGAACGGCTCGCCGTCAGCGTCGGAGGCGCTGCCGTGGACACGGTCGCCGACCGATGCAACCTCCTGCGAGCTCGCCACGGCAGTGTCGCCAACCTCGATCTTAACGACGCCTCCCAGAAGGGCGAGCGGGCGCTCGGCAACGCCGTAGGTGACGCTGACCTAGTGCTGATTCGGTCGCAGGAGGTGGACGCGGCCGGTGAGTCGGACCTTCTGTCGGTGGCTTGGGCGGACTTCCAGAACGTTGTCAACCTGCTCGCGGGCGTGATCGCCCGGCTGGCGCAGTGCGGCGTCGACCGCGTTGTCGTCTCCGCCGATCACGGCTTCATCGCGCTGAGCGACGGTCTCGGTCCCGACCGCACCGTCGATGCACCCTCGGGCGCGGTCGGCATCACCAAGCGCCGGTTCTTCGTCGGCAAGGGTGGCACGCCGAACCCGGCCGCCGCGAGGATCCCGCTCGCGTCTCTCGGTATGCCCGGCGATCTCGATCTAGTGGTGCCCAAGGGTCTGGCGGTGTTCAAGGCCGGCGGCGGCCGGCAGTTCTTCCACGGTGGCCTGTCGCCTCAGGAACTGGTCGTCCCCGTCGTCGTCGTCGAACTGCTGAGGGTTCCGCAGCGGCAGAAGGTGCGGGTGAACGTGACCGTCGCCGGAGGGCGCATCACGACGGGCGTCTTCGCTGCGAGCCTGTCGTTCGAGGGAGACCTGTTCACCAGCGAGGTGACCGTTCGGGTCGTTGCCGGAATGGGGAATGGCGCGCCCGTCGCCCGCATCGTGTCCGGCGACGGCTACGATCCCGATACTGGAGCAGTGATGGTCGCCGCCCATGAGAATCGCGTACTCACCTTCCAGGTGACCGAGAACCTCGACGCCGACACAGAGGTCGAACTCCAAGTGTTCGACGCCCGTACCGGCCAGAGACTCGGGTCCTCGGCAGCCTCCGTCGCCTCTCCGGTCGTTGTGGAGGATCGGCTTGACTGAGCCAGCAATGCAATTGGATCAACTCGACCGTGCCGTCGTCGAGGGCTTCGCCGGGCGGGTCGTACGCAAGGACCTGGTCCGCCAGGTGAAGGTCGGGGCCAACGTGCCCGTATACGTGCTTGAGTTCCTGCTGGGGAAGTACTGCGCCACCGACGACCCGTTCTCCATCGAGGCCGGGCTGATGGTCGTCAACCAGACCCTGAAGGACAACTTCATCCGGCCCGACGAGTCCGAACTGGCCAAGGCGCGCGTCAAGCAGCGCGGCCAACTGCGCCTCATCGACAAGGTCGACGTGCGGCTGCTCGCCAGCGAGGACAAGTTCTGGGCCCACCTCCAGAACTTCGGCGACAAGTTCGTCCACGTCCCCGAACACCTCGTCTACAAGTACGACCGGCTCCTGCAGGGCGGCGCGTGGTGCCAGCTCGACCTGGTCTACGACGCGGCCGCGGACGAGGCCCAGAAGCGGCCCTTCTACATCCGTGCGCTCAAGCCCATCCAAGTCGCCGCGTTCGACCTCGACGAGTTCATCGAGGGTCGTCGCCGTTTGAGCCGCGACGCCTGGCTCGATCTCGTCATGCGAACTATCGGCTTGGAGCCCGGCGAGTACGACCTGCGCGGCAAGCTGGTGGCCGTCTGCCGGCTCCTTCCGATGGCCGAGCGGAACTTCAACCTCATCGAGCTCGGGCCGTGGGGGACCGGCAAGAGCTTCGTGTACCGGGAGTCGAATCCCAACGCCATCCTCATATCCGGCGGCAAGGTCACTGTCGCCCAGATGTTCATCAACATGTCGACCGGGCGGGTCGGGCTCCTCGGCACCTGGGACGTCGTGGCCTTCGACGAGGTCGCCGGCCTTCAGGTATCGGACCCGACTGTCGTCAACATGCTCAAGGACTACATGGAGTCGGGATCCTTCGCCCGAGGCAAGGAGGAGGTCCCCGCCGAGGCATCGGTGGTGCTCGTCGGCAACACGAGCCGCCCCCATTGCGACCTGGTGCGCGAGGCCCACCTCTTCGCCGACCTGCCGAAGGTCATGATCGATCCGGCCTTCCTGGATCGGCTCCACTACTACCTGCCCGGCTGGGAGGCGCCCAAGCTCGAAGCCCGGCTGTTCACAGACCACTTCGGCTTCGTCTCGGACTACTTCGCAGAGGCGTTGCGCCAGGTGCGCAAGCAGAGCTTCGTACGCGCCGTAGATGATGAGTTCGCACTGGGTGACCACCTGTCGGCGCGCGACGAGAAGGCCGTCCGCAAGACGGTCTCGGGCTTTCTCAAGATCCTGCATCCCCACGGCGAGTGGACCCGATCAGAGCTTCGGGAGTACCTCGAGTTCGCTCTCGAAGGCCGGCGACGAGTGAAGGAGCAACTCAAGAAGCTGGCCGCGCACGACTACGCCAAGACGGCCTTCAGCTACATAGAGCGCGACACCGGCCAGGAGCACTGGATCGATGTCGCTGAGCAGCCCGACGACTTAGCCGCCGATCTCCATGTTGAGACACAGCAGGTCTCTCCAGCGACCCCCGCAGACGCCGCACCGACTAGCGACACGGCGACGGAGCAGCTCATCGCCGGGGGCGAGTCCAAGCTCGTCGAGTTCAAGCAGACCGCACGAGTCAATATCCATACGCACAAGCGCGATCCCGTACTCGAGCTGATGGTGGTCAAGACGGTCGCAGGATTCATGAACGCCGAAGGCGGATCGCTTCTGATCGGCGTGACCGACACGGGCGAGGTGGCCGGCATCGAAGCAGACATCAAGACGCTCGGCAGGAGGCAGACCACCGACGGCTTCGCGCTGTGGCTGAACAACCTGTTGGACAAGGCGCTAGGCCCGACAGCGGCGTCGCTAGTACGGATCAGCTTCGAATCCCACGCCGATCAGACACTGAGCCGTGTGGATGTGGCACCCGGCAAGGAGCCCACGTTCGCAAAGGGAACCAAAGGCGAAGCAGACTTCTACGTTCGCCTAAACAACGCCACCCGCCGCCTCAACACCTCAGAAGCCCTGAACTTCATCCGCACAAGATGGAGCTAACGCTGTCGGCTGCTCCTGGGCAGAGTCGGCTGTGATGGCTGACCTGCTCGACGACCTGCGTGCTCGGGGGTTGGTCCACGACCACACCGACGAGGCCGGCCTGCGGGAACTGCTCGATTCCGGCCCTGTCACCCTCTACTGCGGCATAGATCCCAGCGCCGACAGCCTGCACGTCGGCCATCTGGTGGGAGTGCTGGTGCTGCGCCGCTTCCAGGAGGCCGGCCACCGTCCGCTGGCGCTGGTGGGCGGGGCCACGGGCATGGTCGGCGACCCCAGCGGCCGCTCCGACGAGCGCAACCTGCTCGACGCGGCCACGCTCGAGGCCAACACCGCCGGCATCCGCGCCCAGCTCGAGTCGCTGTTCGACTTCAGCGGCGACAGCGCCGCCCGCCTCGTCAACAACTACGACTGGACCCGCGACGTGACGCTGCTCGACTTCCTGCGGGACGTGGGCAAGCACATCACCGTCAACCAGATGGTGGCCAAGGACTCGGTGCGCAGCCGCATGGACGGCGACCAGGGGATCTCCTTCACCGAGTTCAGCTACATGCTGCTGCAGGCCTTCGACTACTGGTGGCAGTTCGAG
>JAPOQG010000205.1 GCA_026710865.1 Acidimicrobiaceae bacterium | reverse complement strand
GATGGTGAGGTCGACGGTGCCCAGCGGCGATCCCTGGTAGCCGGAGATGAACGTGGCCGTGCGCAGGCCCCGGGCCGCGTCGGCGCGGTGTTGGTCGATGGGAAGCCGGACCAGCGCCTGGACCCCGGTGACCAGCACCCGTCCCCGTTCCAGCGTGAACTTCTGATCAAGATCGAAGTCCCGCGCTTGCGGCGCAGCGTCGGACGGCACTCGTGGCTCCTATTCGTAGACGTACTCGAGGTCGGACTCGCCGTGGCCTAGCGCCTCAAGCAGTCGGACGGCTCGCCGCCTCTGTTCCCCAGCGCTCAGGTTCACGTCCACGTAGTGCCCGGATGGAGCTTGCTTGACCCTAGTGCCGCGCACTCGGCTGCTATCGCGTGACACGTACTGCGATTTCCCGCTCTTGAGCGGCTCAACAGCTCGATCGAAGTCGTGGGGGTGACGCCTGTGCAGTTGCTCGACCACCGTCATCATGATCTCTACGTGGGTCCGCACCGGGTGGTGTTCGCCCCAGAGCCGGACGGCGGTAGGGCGCTTCGTCGGCTGTCGGCCTGACGGCTTCTCGGATGGCGGATCGAGTGTGTGATCAGTCGGTTTGGGCGGGATACGCGTGTTCCGCATGGCAGCGATGATTTGTTCGCGGCTGGGTCGTAGGCTGAGCTTCTCGTACACCCTTTGGCCGATGAGATCAATTAACTCGCCGTCGGGCTTGTCGAGCATTCCTTGCCAGATCTGTGGCATCTCCTTCCCGAGTTGAGCAGCCTCTCGTCGCGCTCCGAGGACTTGTTTGGCTCGCTTCACCGCCTGCCCGCTGAGCAACGACTCCCGGCCCAGGAACGTGGCCAGGTCGCTGCAAATCTGCTCGACCGGGTCGCCGTGGTCGCCTAGGCGCAACTCCGCGAAACGACGCTGTTCGTGGGAGTAGGACTCTCGCGGGAGATAGAGCCACCACTGGAGGCCATCACTGAGGGCGCAGATGTCGACGCCCTCGAAGAACGCGTAGCCCAAGACCTGCTCGACGTGGTGGCTCAGGTTGGTACCGGGCGCCTTCGCCTCGATGATCGCCCGTATGTGGCCGTCAGCCCGGAGCGCGATGTCCGCCTTGCCTCCTGCCTTCTTGCCGCCGACGGGATGCTCCCAGAGCACCTCTTGGCCGTACGGGTTCCAAGACAGTTCATTCAAGATCGGCAGCAGAATCTGGATCTTCGCGGTCTCCTCGTTGGGGGGCTCGGGGCTTGATCGGATCCGTTCGATCGTCTCCCGCAAGGACATGACGCAAGGCTAGTCGGGCTGCGCGGATGTGGTTGTTGGCACCCGGCGTAGCGGTGCCGACAGGGCGTGCACGTGGCGGGCCTTGACGCCATCATGATCCGGCAGACATGGTGCTGCGTTCGCCGGTGGCGCCCGACGAGATCACCGGCTTGTCACCATGCACCGCAGCGCTCGGGCTCGGTAACCTCGACAGTCTCGAAGCCAGGGGATACCCACGCCCAGGCGGGCGATTGAGCGATTGGAGAAGGATGGCCCAGATCGCGATTTGCTGTGCAGACATCGGCTCGGTGAGACGGGGGAAGTTCGGGTGGGCGAGTTGTCCCGAGGCAGCGGATGCGGATCACGCTTCGCCTCGATCCCTTGTGAGATTCGTCGCTGAGAGGCTTGAAATGAACGTGAAGGTCGCTCTCGGCTTCGAGTGTCCCCTATGGGTTCCTGTCGCGGACGAGCCCTCGGACTTGACCAAGGCTCGTCACGGGGAAGGTAATCGCGCGTGGTCTGCAGGCGCTGGAGCAGGCTCGTTGGCGACCGGCCTGACCGAGGTCGCCTGGATCCTGGACCGGATCCATCGTGAAGTTCCCCACGCCGAGTGCTTTCTTGACTGGGAGGACTTCAAGACCGCCGCGAACGGCCTATTCCTATGGGAGGCGTTCGTCACCGCGGATGCCAAGAGGGACTCACACAAGGGCGACGCTCAAGCAGCAATTGAAGCGTTCAGGGACGCGCTCCCCGATCCGAACTTGAGCAACGCTCTCGTTGCCACCGGCCGCATACGATCCTTGATCGGTGGTGCACTGCTCTGGTCTGGCTGGACCAAAGACCTGGAGAAGCTCTACGAACCAAGCATCGTGATCAAGCCCTAGGAGCAGTGTCGTAGCTGCCTAGCGTCTCACGGGCGGACCCCGCTGGCCTTGACATCCTGTTGTGTCCGCACGCGCATTTGCGTCCGAATGCGTCGACAGTGGTGTCGCCTCAACAGGACAGACGCTTCAGATCCAGATCGACATCGGGAAGCCGCCCTCGTCGCGTTCGTCGTTCCCGAGGCGTTCCGCGTCACCTGAGGCGATGCGCCTGGCAGTCCACGCCGCGGCTGCAGCGTCAAACATGTCGTAACGACGCAACGCGCCGTCCGGCGGGGCGTCAGCCGATTCCTCGACTGCGGCGTCGATGCCGGAGAAATGCGAACTCAGCAACGACAGCCGGTCGGCTTGGCCCCTCTCGCTACGCTTCGTGTAGTGAGTCGGCTTCTTGCCGTTCATCTCCCAGAAGCAGACTTCGGCGTGCACCTCAGCGACTCGTGGTCTAGCCGACGAGCGGAATGCTGCGGTGTCGAGCGCCTCACGCACATCTCGGCACTTTTCGAGCAGGCGGTATGTGTCGCCGGACAATGTGTTGCCGCCAGCTTCAACTGCCAACCGGTCTGCCTCTGCATGCTCGACGGCATCCAGGGTGCATAGCGGGGGCGACGGGAACACCGCTCGCTCGCGCTTCTTGCCGAGGCGGCCTCGTGCGCGTTCCTCACATGGGCGCCATCTGCAGGAGGCCATCGGTAGCCCCAGCGGCATGTCGACAGCCACAACCAACAGCCCTTTAGTCTTGGCGTAATCCCAGAGTTGCCCGAAGGTCGGATAGCTTCTGAACTCAGCAGACGCGCCGGGCTGAGCTTCGCTGACGGCCAGGATCCAAGCTGGTGCTTTGCCCCGTCGGCCCGCGTCAACCCCCCCGACCACGCCCGAGCCCCTATCCCGCTCCCGCATTGACAGTGCCATCTGGCGACTGTAACGCGATCGACGCTCGGCCCGGAACACCTCCGGCTCGACGACGGTCATGGCGCTTGCAGAAGGGCGGGAGATCTGCGGCAGTGGACGGACTCGGGGGGCAGCGCGGATCTGGCGGGAGGCCTGTTGCTTGTCGCGGATCGTTCGTTTCGATCGATATCCGGACTCCCAACAAGATAAAATCATTAATTAGCATGTAAATGCTTGACGGATGTCATAGGGGTGTGCGATAATGGGTTCATGGTGGTCGAACTGGTCGAACTGGTTGAGCGGCTTGATGCGGCGGCGTCGGAGTTGTTGGCGTGTGTGAGGCGGGGCGATGCGTCTTCGGAGGAGTTGTTGGGTGTGCTGTCAGGGACCAGGGCGGTGAGCGGCAAGCTTGACGCTGTGCAGGCTGTGGCCGCGGCGGGTGTGGCGGGTAGCCGCAGCCATGGTGACGGTGGGGTTCATGTGCTTGCTGAGAGCACTGGGATGTCGCGTAGCGATGCCCGCAGCCGGGTCCGCACCGCGGCGGCGGTGGGCGCGATGCCTGTGGTGCAGGATGCTGTTGATGAGGGCCGGATCTCTGCCGCGAACGCCAAGCGGCTCGCCGACGCGCTCGACAAGACCAGTGCCGGTGAGGTCGAGTCTGATGGTGAGTTGTTGGCGAAGGCTGAGTCGCTGCCGGCTGACCGGTTCGCCAAGGAGGCCAAGCGGTGGACCGCTGAGCGCCAGGCTGATGGCGGTGAGGCGGAGTTCCGCCGGCTGCGGGCGCGGCGCGCGGTGTGCATCTGTACGGGCAGTTCGATCCGGTGACTGGGCGGCGCATCCGCAGCCGGCTCAACAAGGACGCCCACCGCCTGCTCGACACCGACAACAAGCAGACCAACGGCGGCGCCGGCAGGGACGGTGCCCGTGGTCTGCTCGACGCTGACAAGCGGGCCCGGGCCGGCGGCGGGAAGCGCTCTTTGCAGCAGTGCATGGCTGATGCGTTCGAGAACATGACTGCGGGCATCGCCGGTGGCGGCAAGCCCTATGCGGACATCGCGCTGGTGGCCCGCCTCGACCCGGCGACGGAGAAGCTGATGGCTTCCACCGGTGACGGCGAGCCGCTTCCGGCTGGGGTCATCGAGAGGCTGGCGGGCGAGTCGTCATGGTTCGGGTTGGTGCTCAGCGCCAAGGGGGTGCCGATGTGGAAGGGCCGCAACGTCCGCCGGGTGACCGAGTCGCAGTTCCAGGCGCTGATGGCGCTCTATGGCGGCTGCGCCGGTTGCGGGGAGCCCGACGAGGGCAAGGTGCATGCCCATCACATGGACCCGTTCGCCTGGGGCGGCCGCACCGACTTGGACAACCTGTTGCCGCTGTGCTGGGGATGTCACGCCAGGATCCATGACCACGGCTGGCAAGTGGTCGCCGCCGGCGACGGCAAGCACACCATCAGACCCCCCGACCGCATCCACCACGGCCCAGCGCGCCAACCCGACACCGCTCCGCTGTTCGTCCCGCCCGGGCCAGACCACGGCAACGCACCCGACCCGCCCGGCCGGATTGAAGCCGAGTCGGGCGCTGCGTCCCTGTTCGCCCCGGCGAATCCGTCTCACGGCTGCGACGTCGAGTCTGGGGCCTCTCCTCTGGTCGTCCCTGCCGAGCCAGACCACAGCACGACACCGGAGCCGCCCTACAGCATCGAGGCCGAGTCGGGCGCTGCATCCCTGTTCACCTCGGCCGAACCGTCTCACGGAGCAGAACCCGAGCCGCAGGTCGCGCCCGGAAGCGACGACGCTTGCAACGGCAAGTTCAGCAATGGCAGTCGAGCCGGGCCGACCGGGCCCCAAGCCGCCCGGGACGCTCTGCGCAGAGCCAGCGGCGCGTCGCTCCAAGTCTCAGGAGCGTGCGGATAGGTGAGGCTCGACGTCGCGGCGCCATGGAATGTCAGGCAGAGAGTGCTTGCCACTGTCGCCGCGGACCGGCGCAACCTCTCACCTTGGCATCATGATCAACGCTTCCCAGACGACGCTACGACGCGAGTCTCGGACTGAGCGCCGGGCCGTGACCGCGGCCGTCCGGCAGCAGGGCGGTTGAGTTCGGGTCAGCCGATGATGGCGCAGTACTCGGGGACTATGTCCTCGGTGAGCATGTCCATCCAGGCGGGGTGCTGCTCGATCAGCCGGGCGACCACGTTGCGGTGGTTCTCGCGGTGGTTCCAGGTGCCTATCAGGTAGAAGCGCTCGGGGTCGTCCTCGCTCTGGTACAGCACGCCCTCGTGCACGATGCCCGGCGTGGTGTGGACGATGTTCTGGTCGCTGTGGTCCCAGGCCTCGAAGGAGTCGATGAAGTCCTGGGCCCGGCCCGGCTTGGCCTGCAGCGTGTAGTGGAAGGCGAACGATCCCTCGGGCAGGTCCTTCAGGATCGGGTTGGCGTGCTCGTCGTGGTCGTGATGGTCGTCTGCCATCGGGCACCCCCTAGGTGGCTGCGGTGAAGGCCTCGGCTGCGGCCTGCGAGCACACCACGTCCTCGGCGTGCTTGGCGCCTGAGATTCCGAGCGCTCCCACGACGGTGCCGCCGGCGGTGGTCAGGGGCTCACCGCCCTCGACGGCCAGGATGTGGTGGCGGGCGGTCATCGGCGGGCCGAGCGAGTTGTCCTTCTGGAAGTAGTCCGACAGCGTGCCGGTGTCACGCTTGAACGTCAGCGCGGCGAGGGCCTTGGCGATGGCGTTCTCGAGGGCGATCTCCACCACGTTGTCCATGCGGTGCACCAGTACGAGGTTGCCGGTGGCGTTCACCACGGCCACGCACACTGCAAGGCCCTCGTCCTCCGCGGTGGAGAGCGCCACGTCGGCGGCGAGCTTGGCTCCCTCGAGGGTGAGGGTCTCGACGTTCATGGTGTTCATGGATTGCTCCTGGGTTGGTTGGGGTTTGGTCGAGTGGGTCCGGCAGGGTCGGAGTGCGGGCGGGCGGTCAGTGCTTGATCTGGAAGATGGCCTCGACCTCCACGGAGGCGCCCAGGGGCAGCTCGGCCACGCCGATGGCGGAGCGGGCGTGGCGGCCGGCGTCGCCGAACACCTCGATCATGAGGTCGCTGGCGCCGTTGATCACCTTGGGCTGGAGGTTGAAGCCGGGGTCGCTGGCCACATAGCCCGTGAGCCGCACCACCCGCAGCACCTCGTCGAGGGTGCCCAGGTGCTGGTGCACCGACGCCAGGATGGCCTCGGCCGCGCCCCGGGCGCTTGCCTGGCCGGTCTCGATGTCCATGTCGCCCCCGAGGCGGCCCACGTAGTCGATCCCGCCCCCACCGGGAGCCAACGCGATGGAGCCCGACACGAACAGCACGTCGTGGACCTGGGCCACCGTGTCGAAGTTGCCCGCCCTGAGCAGGGGCATGTCGAGGTCCACGCCGGCGTCTCTGGCCGCCTTCTCATAGGACATGTCCGACCCTCCCGCAAGCCGCCCGGAATCCTGTATACCGACCCTACAGCGCCCACCCTGTCCCCCGCCGACTCGGGAAGGGCAGCATTCGAATGCGGCGGGCCAGGGACTCGGGTCTGCTAGTCAGCGCTGATGCGAGTAGCCGGATCGAGGGCTCTCAAGACCTCGATTGCTATCCAGCCTTTCGAACGACCTAGGAATCCGGGCAACTCTTGGACGATGCCTTCGGTCTGCAACCGCCGCAGATGGTTCATGGCGCTCTGGCCTGTCACGCTCAACTCAGAAGCGACGCGACTGGCTACGAGCACCGGATTCTGAAAGAGCAGGTCGACCACCTCGATGGCTCGTGAGCGACTGCCAGACAATCGGACCCGATAGGTCTCTCGGAGGTCTGCGAGCTCCTCGGCACACCGGACGGCCTCGGCCGCCTGTTCGCGGACTCCTGCAATGAAGAAGTCGAGCCACTGCGTCATTTCGCCTCGTTCTCGAACAGCCTGCAGCCGGTCGTAGTAGTCGCTGCGGTGACGCTCGAAGTAGGCGCTCAGATACAGCAGCGGCTGAGGCAACAGGTCTCGTTCAACAAGAAGGAACGCAATCAGCAGCCGTCCGAGCCGCCCGTTGCCGTCGAGGAAGGGATGGATCGTTTCGAACTGGTAGTGGATCATCCCGATCTCGACAAGCGGAGGGAGTTGGGACGGCTCGTGGATGTAGCGTTCGAGCTGGTCTAACGCGGTCGCCATCTCCTCGCGGGGAGGCGGAACGAACGCCGCGGTCTCGGGCCTGTTGTCGGCCGATCCGATCCAGTTCTGTGATGAGCGAATTTCGCCGGGTTGCTTCTCCTGACCGCGGACATTGGCAAGCAGGATGGCGTGAACCTCGCGAAGGAGTCGCTTGGATACCGGCAGGCTTGCGAGACGGTCTAGGCCGTGTTCGAGTGCCTCGATGTAGTTCGTTACCTCCAGGATCGGACCCGTCGAAGTGTTGCGAGCCTGAGCGTCGAACACATCAGATAGAGACGCCTGAGTGCCCTCGATCCGGCTGCTGGCAAGCGCTTCACGGGTAAGGAATGGACGGATCAACAGATGTGGATTGGGCAACAGTCGGCCTGCTCCTGCAAGCCGACCCAGTGCGCGATCTGCGTCTGAGAGCAGCATTATTGTGCCCGGGTGTAGGCCGAATGACCTCGGCAGAGGTTCGGGATGGTACGCCCAGTAGCCGTGTGGTCCGGGCGTCTTGACCGCTCGGCCGAAGTCTGGAGCATCAAACTTCTTTGGGTCCATGACCCCATGATACAAAGAAAAGGCGGATTTCTTTGGGTTTAGGGAGTCTTGCCCAATGAACTTTGGACTCGTACAGCGGAACGCTGTTCGGAGGATCATCCAGCCCGCCGACTCGGGCCGGACTGGTCGGGGCAGCTAGCTTCGCTCGCCATGGATCTGGGTTTGCGGGGGCGGCGGGCGCTCGTGTTCGGCTCGACTGCGGGGCTCGGGCGGGCCACCGCCGAGACGCTGGCGGCCGAGGGTGCCCTGGTAGCGATCGCGGGCCGGCGGGCGGAGCTGGCCACTGAAATAGCGGCGTCGTTGCCCGGTGCGGTCGCGGTGGTTGGCGATCTCACCGTGGTCGGTGAGCCGGCCCGGATGGTGGATGAGGCCGCGTCCCGTCTGGGCGGGCTCGACATCTGCGTGGTCAACACCTCCGGGGGAACGCCCGGCGGAATGACCGAGGTCACCGCCGACGACGAGGCGACCGCCTACGAACGGATGCTGCGGCCCGCGCTGGCCGCGACACGGGCTGCGATACCCCACCTGCGCGCCGGCGGCGACGGGCGCCTCGTGTACATAACCGCCCGGTCGGTGGTGGAGGCCTCGCCCGAGCTGGCCCTCTCGGGAGTGTTCCGCAGCGGTGTGGCCGCCGCCGCCCGCTCGCTGGCCATCGAGCTGGCGCCCGAGGTGCTGGTGAACGTGGTCGTGCCCGGCCAGTTCGACACCGGTGCGCTGGCCCGCGCCCAGGCGGCCCGGGCGGCTGCGGAGGGCACGACTCCGGAGGCGGTGCGGGACCGTCACCGGGCCTCGATTCCAATGGGCCGCTTCGGCCTGGCCTCCGAACTGGCCGACGTGATCGCATTCCTGTGCAGCGCTAGGGCCAGCTTCGTGACCGGCTCGGTCGTTCGGGTCGACGGG
>JAPOQG010000046.1 GCA_026710865.1 Acidimicrobiaceae bacterium | reverse complement strand
GCTCAATCGCTCAACTCAGCCGCCGCGGCAGCCGGCGGGCGGGCGGGCGCCCCTCATGCGGCGAGGTTGCGGCAGCAGCCTCGCCGGAACCGTCGACTACTCCATCAGGGCTATGTCCTGGGGTGGGACTCCGGTGATCCAGATGCCCTCCAGGCGCTCGACGTAGCGCACGAAGCGGTACTTGTCCTCGATGCCGTCGGTGCGGCGGGGCCGCACATGGGAGTGGCCGGGCCGGGTGCGCACGTTGATGAAGCTGCACACGTTGCGGGAGAAGGCCAGGTCCATCTCGGCGTCGAGCTCGTCGGCGGCGGTGACGTCCACGGTGTAGGGCACGCCGCAACCGGCGGCGATGGCGGCCAGGTCGACCCGGCCCGCGGTGGCGGTGGGCCGGCGGCCCTGGCCGCTCCAGCCGATCGACTCGTAGACGCCGTTGTCCACCACGAACACCACCAGGTTGTCGGGCTGCTGCTCGCCCATGGCCACCAGCTGGCCCAACTCCATCAGCACCGAGCCGTCGCCGTCGAGGCACACGATCCTGCGGTGCGGCAGAGCCAGCGCCAGGCCCAGAGCCAGGCCGATCACGTCTCCCATCTGGCCGAGGTGGGCGCTGCGGTGATGCTCCTCGGTGTGGTGGGCCCACTCGAAGGACACCGCCCCGATGTAGGTGGACATCACCAAAGCGTCGTCGGGGATGCGGCTCGCCAGCCGTCCCAGCCACTCGTAGCGGTCCAGGGCCACGCTCAGTCCTCCCCCGCCGAGGGTTCGACGGCTCGATGAGCGCCCACTGAGAGGTCGGGGGCCATCAACTCAATCCTCCCCGGCACGGGACGGACCCGCAGCCGCCCGCGGCGCCAGGCGCGCTCGGGCATCCTCAGTCCTCCCACACGCAGTCGCCCGACACCAGCACGGCCGCGGGATGCAGTTGGGCCTCGGCGATCCGCTTGGCCCGCACGATCGACTTGGCCAGGTCCTCGACGTGGCGCACGATCAGGTACTTGATCCTCAGCGCCGCCAGCAGCGGCTCGGCCACGATCCCGTGGGGGATCCCCCAGTGCTCGGTCTCGCCGACGTCACCCCGGTACGAGCACAGCAGCGTGACCGGCACGCCGGTCCCCAGCGAGATGCGGGCGATGTACTCCGAGGCCACCCTGATCCCGCTGTTCTCCATGATCAGCGCGGGCTTGCGGCCCCCGAGCCAGGCCCCCGCGCAGATCGAGAACCCGACGCCCTCGTTGCACACCGGCACGTAGCGGATGTCTCCGTCCAGTTCGACCCGCTCGTGCAGCGGGCGCTGCCAGCCGTCGGGCAGGCCCGACACGAAGTCGATGCCCGCGGCCCGCAGGCCCTCGTGGGCCGCGTCGAGAGCGGCCGCGGTCATGACCACAGTGTCAGCCCCCCACCGGCCGCAGGCCCCGCATCACCGGTGCCTGGCCCTGCCCGGAACCGCCGAGCATCGGGACTGCTGCCGGGCTGCAAGCCGGGGACCGCCGCCCCATCGGCGCCGCCGGCCCGCCACGGGCCACGCAGCGGCACAACCGGCAGCCGCCCATTCATCTTCGACCAGCGGTGCCGAGGCTCTCGGCCGGAGCGGCCGAACTCCGAGGCCTGCCCATCGACGGGATGTGGACCGGCGGATAGATCCCGACCCGCAGGGTGATCAACCGCAGCAGGAAGCCACCCGGCACCAGCAGCACACAGCAGATCACCGCCAGCGCGTCCCGAGCGCCAGCCGCGCCGGCGCCGACGAAGGCGAGGACTGCGGGCAGGGCGGTGCCCGCCACGCCGACCCCCCACACGAAGACGAAGCGATGCCGGCCCCGCAGCAGCCGCTGCAGGCTCTGAGCCTTGCCCGGAGCATCTCTGCGGGTGCGCAGATGCGCTACAACGGCGACCTTCAGGGCCGCGGTCAGCACGCCCAGCAGCACCATCTGGCCGGCGCTCACCGGCTCGCCTGCGATCACCTCGATCAACATCACGAGCGACACCGACATGGCGGCCGACGACAGCAGGAACTGCAGCGGCACCGCAGGCGAGTTCCAGTACGGGATGGCCCGGGGCCGGGCCAGAACGGCTCCCGCGTAGGTCATCACCACCACGGCGGCCACGCCGGCCACGATCTCCAGCGCGAGGCCGGCGCCGTCGTTCCCGTGAGGATCCCAGCCCAGCCCGGAGAACGGCTCGGACCCGCCCAGGCTCAGCGCAGGCAGCACCAGCAGACCGGCCACCACCAGGAAGATGAGATCGGACCACGCTCCCCAGCTGATCCAACTGGTGCGCACGTTGACGAAAGCCCTCCAGAACTGCAACGGCCGGCCCAGATCGACGACCAGGATCGCACCGCCGACCGCTATCGCCACGAAGCTGATCACGTCGACGGTAGGGATCCCCAGCAGGTAGCCCAGACCCTCGGTGAGGTTGAGGATGCGCCCGGCCAGGAACACGCCCCCGCCGACACCCATGAGCGTGAACCAGACGGCGTGGTTGAGGTCCCACACCCGCTGAGTGCGGGCCTCGAGGTCGAACTGGTCCATGAAGACATTCTGGGGACCGCCCCCTCCGGACTGCATGCTGACGGCAGTCACGGGAGACCCACGTACTGGGTGCTCGGCAGGGTCTTGGCGTCGGGCCTGAGCACCTCGCCGGGGCCGTGCCCCGACAGGTACTGGCTCACGTTGCTGTCCGGGTCGTCGAGGTCGCCGAAGATGCGGCACTCCGCGGGGCAGGTGACCACGCACGCGGGCGTGGCCAGAGGATGCACGCCCACCTCCAGGCCGTTCTCGATGCCGAAGTCGATCTTGTGGGCGCAGTAGGTGCACTTCGACACCGCACCGCGGACGTGGCTCTGGTGGGCGTAGCGTTCCGGCACGCTGGGGGCGGGCTCGGCGGGCGCCCCCTCCACCGACACGGTGCCCCGGTCCTCGAAGAAGTGCAGCGCCCCGTAGGGGCAGGCCGTCATGCAGGCCCGCGAGCCGATGCACACCTCCTCGTCGGCGATCACGATGCCGTCGTCGCGGCGCTTGAGCGCGCCCGAGGGGCAGGCCGTCACGCAGGGCGCGTCCTCGCAGTGGTTGCACAGCACCGGCAGGTAGTTGAGGGTGGCGTCGGGGAACTCGCCCTCCTCCCACTCGACCACCGGCGCGTACCAGGCGTCCAGCGGCGACTGGTTCTCGGTCTTGCAGGCCACGGTGCACGCCTGGCAGCCGACGCAGCGGGCCGCGTCGATCACCATCCCCCAGCGGGTCATGGTGAACCTCCCGTGCCGGCCCTGGCTCTGCGGGCGCCTGCGCCTCGACGGGAGGACCGGGCTCTGCTGCCTCCGGCGGCGCTCTCGGGGGAAGCCGCCACCTTGCGCACGTCGGCCGCGATGGCGCAGTCCAGCGCGCCCGACACGAAGTCGATGTGCTCCACATCGATGTTCAACAGTGCGTTGAAATTGACCTCGTCGCCGCTGCTGCCACTGCTCCAGCCGCCGCCGCAGCCCTGGGTGGCCAGCACCTCGGGATGGACCAGCTGCGTGACCCGGGCGGTGGCCGTCTGCTTGCGGCCCCCGGGCGTCTCGATCTCCACCAGGTCGCCGTGGGCGATGCCCCGGGCCGCCGCGGTCCTGGGGTTGATCCACACCGACTTCAGGTCGTTGTGCCGGTTCGACAGGGTGGACAGGATCGAGTTCTTGTGGGTGTGCGACAGGGCGTGGTTGGGGACCTTCATGTTGGTCACGAACAGGTCGTGGGGCGCGGTTCGCTCATAGGCCGGTCCCGGCTTCCAGTCCGGCAGCGGCTGGTAGTCGTCGGTCTCCCAACCGATGCCCAGCTCCTCGACGGTGCGCTCGAGGTCCTCCTTGGTGTCGATCATGAACTCGCAGTAGACCTGCGCCCTGGCGTCGAAGAACGGCCGCGGGAACTTCTGCTGCACCGTCTTGTCGGCGGTCCAGAGCCCGTCGCTGAGGTGCCAGTCGAGGCCCTTGTCGTCCCCGAGGGTGTTGCGGAGCCACCGGTCGCAGATCTCGAAGTACGAGTAGCTGCCGTCGGCGTCGAGCGCGTAGGGCTCGCGCATCTTGGCGATGTTGTTGAACGCCTCGTTGAAGTGCGGCAGCCGGTCGGCGCGCCGCAGCAGCTCCAGGTAGATCTGCATGGCGTCCACGTAGGGCTCGCCGGGCACCGGGCCCACGACGGGTGACTGCACCACCGGCTTGGCCCCGTAGGCGGCGTGGCGCGAGTCGCCCGCGGCCAGGTGCTGGTAGACGAGCGGCGTGAGCCGCTCCAGGTAGTGGACGTCGGGCAGCACGATGTCGGCCATCAGCGTGGTCTCCTCGAAGCGCCGGGCGATGGCGGCCACGAACGGGATCCGCTTGATGAACCGCTCCACGACCTCGGGCGGGCCGGAGCTCTTCATCATGTTGGACTGGAAGTTGATCATCATCGACGGGAACGGCGGCGCCCCGAACAGCTCGGGCTGCTCGGAGTTGAGCAGCGAGAACACCGTCCCGTAGGGGGCGCACGGCAGCAGCTCCCACATCTCGGTGGTGCGGGGCGGGCCGGTCGGCCTCGGGGGGTACAGGCCCCCCACCCGGCCGCCGCCGATGAACCCCTGCGATATCAGCCCGTCGTCACTGGCCTTCGAGGTGTACTCGAGGTCCTCGACCTTGCCGATGAGCCCCCACGGGTCGCCCAGCAGCCCTCCGGGCACGTCGATGCCCCCGATCAGCGTGGGCAGCAGGATGATGGCCATGCCGTTGAGCATCGAGTGCTTGTGGGCCGACAGGCCCCGGTACCAGGCGACGGTGGCGGGGCGGTAGGGCAGATCCACGCCGTCGATCTCGATGGTCTCGCCGATGCAGGCCGCCTCGCCGAACTCCCTGGCCAGGCGGCGGACCGTCTCGGCGGGCACGGTGGTGATCGACTCCACGTACTCGGGCGTGTACGAGCGCACGTGGTCGGCCAGCATCTGGAACCCGGGCCGGACCTCGGCTCCGTCCACGGTGAACACCCCGGTGAGGGCCGCGTTGGCGGTGCCGGCATCGAAGGGCACCGGTCCGTCGTTCTCGTCCCAGACCAGCGGCCTGCCGCTGGCCGGGTCGCGCGCGTAGCGGCCGTCGGCGCCCACCAGGTAGGCGGCGTTGGTGGAGTTCTTGAGGAACTCGGCGTCGTAGATGCCCAGCTCGTTGATGAGCTGGTCGACCATTCCCAGGATCAGTGCCGCGTCGGTGCCCGGGCGGATCGGCACCCACTCGTCGGCCACCGCGGCCGCCGAGGAGCACACCGGATCGACCGAGACCATCCGCACGTCGGAGCGGCGCACCGACAGCTCGTGGGTGGAGTGCATGGTGTCGTAGTGCACGACCGAGCCGAACTGGGCGCCGAAGTTCAGGATGTAGCGGCTGTAGATCGGGTCGGGGTTGCTCTCGAACGCGTTCTGGTTCATGTAGAGGATGCCGTGCACGTTGTTGCCGCAGAAGATGGCGGCCGACCAGGTCGAGTAGCCCGGCATCCCCAGGCCCGTCACCCACGACGCTGCCAGCGCGCCCCGCAGGTGGTAGATGTCGAAGCTGGTGTAGAGGATCTTCTCGGGATCGTCGGCGATGGTGTCGCGCAAATGCCCGGCGATCTCGTCGAGGGCCTCGTCCCAGCTGATGGGAACCCAGCCCGGGTCGACGCCCACGCCCTTGTCCGGGTTGGTGCGCCGCAGCGGGGTGGTGATGCGGTCGGGATCGGTCAAGCCCTCGAAGCCGGCGTCGCCCTTGGCGCAGGTGCGTCCGTGGTTGTGGGGGTTGTCGGGGTCGCCGAGGATCTTGTCGACCACTTCGTCCTCGTTGACGTGGGCCAGGATCCCGCAGCGGTTCATGCATATCGTGCAGGCGCTGCGCACCCAGCCGTCGCCGTAGGCGGTCCCCGACCGCGAACCCAGAGCTGTCTCCATCGGAGCCTCCTCTTTGCCGCCGACAGTCTCGCGCACCGAGAGGCGAAGGTCTGAACCGGCTACCTTCGGCCGGGCGTGGGCACCATCCACGGAACTGGCAGCAGAATGCACGCATACCGTGCACAACGCTGCCAATTCAGATTCGAGGACGGAGCAGCGCGACGCGCTCGGCCTCGCACTCCGGGCGGGCGAAGCAGCCCGCGATGTGGTCGTTGACCAGTCCCATCGACTGCATGAAGGCGTACACCGTGGTCGGGCCCACGAAGGTCCAGCCGCGCCGCTTGAGGTCCTTGGCCAGGGCCACCGACTCCGGTGTGGACGCGGGCAGCGACTCCTTGCCGGCCGGAGGGGCCGACGCCACTGCCGGCTCCCAACTCCAGATGTAGGCCGCGAGCGAGCCGATTTCCTCGATCAACTGGGCGGCCCGGCCGGCGTTGTTGACGGCGGAGACGATCTTGCCGCGGTGGCGCACGATCCCGGCGTCGCCGACCAGCCGCTCGACGTCCCCAGGTCCGAAGGCAGCCACGGCGCCGATGTCGAAGCCGCGGAATGCGGCCCGGAAGTTGTCCCGCTTGCGCAGGATCGTCAGCCACGACAGGCCGGACTGGAACCCCTCCAGGCACAGCTTCTCGAACAGCCGGTCGTCGTCGGTGACGGGCCGGCCCCACTCCGTGTCGTGGTAGGCGACGTAGGCCCCGTCGTCGCCGGGCCACCAGCACCGCACCCGCCCGTCGGCGCCTACAGTCGTTGCCACGACGGCCATGCTCCTCCAGTTTCTGTGCGCGGTGTCACCGCCACAGGACCGGTTCCTGCACACAGGACGCTCACCACCACAGACCCGCCCATGCTCCTTGCGAGAATGCCGCCATAGGACCGGTTCCTGCGCACCGAACACTCATCACCGCCATCGTGAGCGGTGGGCTTCGCCGCCTCAAACCGCCGCGGCTGCGGCCCGTTCGGTGAGCGACAGCCCGTTGGTGCGCATCACCAGTTCGATCTCGTCGTCGCTGAAGCCGCCGAGGTCGTGCACGAACGACACCGGGTCGGCCAGGCCCTCGGCATGGGGGAAGTCCGAGCCGAACAGCATGTGATCGGCGCCGATCAGGTCGCGCAGTCCGTGCAGGTCGTCCTCGTAGTAGGGCGAGATCCACACCTGGCGGCGGAACACATCCAGGGGATCCTCGGCGAAGGCGTGCCGCTGCTGGCCGTAGGTCTTGGCCAGCTTCTTGACGAACGGCCACACCCACTCCGAGCCGGTCTCGATGGTGGCCACCCGCAGGTTGCGGTGCCGGCTCAGGACACCCTCGGCCAGAAGCGAGGCCAGCGCGTCGGAGATCGGCGAGTAGGTGAGCAGGCTCTTGAGCGCGTTGTAGCGGAACGACTCGAACTCGCTGTCGACGCCCCAATGCTCCAGCACGAAGCCGTAACCGGAGTCGCCGGAGTGCATGGCCACCGTGATGCCGTGCTCGCCGAGCCGCTGCCACACCGGCTCGTGAGCGGGGTGGCCCAACGACCGCCGGCCCCCGGAGCCGTCGGGCACCGACGAAGGCCTCATGTTGACCACCCGCACGTCGTTGGCGATCAGCCAGTCGAGCTCGTCGAGGGCCCAGTCGGGATCGGCCAGCGAGAGGTATCCGGCCGCGAAGAGCCGGTCGCGGTAGGCGAACCCCCAATCGTCGGCCAGCCACCGGTTGAAGCCCCCGAAGGCGGCTGTCATGGCGTCCACATCGTGCTCGAGTGCGGCCTCCATCCCCACGCCCAGCGTCGGGAACAACAAGCATCCCCGCAGACCCTGCGCATCGAGCAGTTCGATGCGGGCGTCGCGGTCGCGGAAGGCGGGCGAGATCGGCTCCAGCTTCCCGAATGCCTCGCGCATGTCAGTGGCGGGGATCCGGCCGCGGAAGTAGTCGTCGAGGCAGCCGGGCCTGGCCACCGGGTCGAAGGTCGGGTTGGGGATGAAGCGGTTGATCCGCCCCGCGACCAGCAGGCGCTCGCGCCCGTCGACGGTGGCCCACTGCATGCAGCGCTTGTGCATCTTGGGCTCGACGTGGCGGATGAAGGCGTCCGTTGCCTCGTAATAGTGGTTGTCGGCGTCGAAGGCGGCGAAGCCCACCTCTGTCATCAGGCTCCCCTGGGGTATGCGGTCCGGACCGTCACTCTACGAGCCCGCCGGGCGGGTACAGGAGCCGCACCGTCGCCGCAGCCAGCCCGGCGCCGACCAGCTGCATCACCACGAACATCGGCGCCGAGGCAGGATCGATGCCGGCGAAGGTGTCCGACAGCGTTCGGGCCGCGGTGACCGCAGGGTTGGCGAAGGATGTGGACGACGTGAACCAGTAGGCCGCTCCGATGTAGGCGGCCACCGCACCGGCCACCAACTGCACGCGGCCGCTGCGCACAAGCATGAACACCACCAGCACCAGGCCGTAGGTGGCCACCACCTCGGCCAGCCACAGATGGGAGCCTTCGCGGGCCTTGGTGGAGACGTTCACGGCGTCGAGGTCGAACATGAGGTTCGCCGCGATCGTCCCGACCACCCCGCCGGCCACCTGCGACACGATGTAGGGCACGACCTCGGCCCAGCGCCGGTCGCCCAGGGCGGCCTCGGTCAGGGTCACCACCGGGTTGAAGTGTGCTCCCGAGACAGGGGCGAACACGTGGATGATGATCAGCAGCACCCCCGCGGTGGCCGCCGCGTTGGCCAGCAGCACCACGCCGACATCGCTGCTGAGGCGCTCGGCCATGATGCCCGAACCGACCACCCCGGCAAGCAGAAAGGCCGTCCCGAGGAACTCACCGGCCAGCGCTCTCGGAACGTGCGCCGGCAGGGACGAGCCCGTCGCGTCGGGGCGGGGTGTCTCCCGCTCCTGTTCGCTGCGCTCACGGGCCGCTCGGGCCACGGCCTCGCCCGTATGGACCGGTGTCGCTCTCCTGCTCGCTCGGCCTCTCAGTCGCACGGGGCGCCACTCTAGAGAGGTCGGCCACCTGTCGGACCAGCACCCCCTAGCCTCCGTCGGGATGGGACTCGCTCGAAGCCCTCTGGCGGGCGCCGCTGCAGGGCTTGCCCTGCTCGCCGCTTGCAGCGGCGGCCCCGACCGCGCCGTCGAGGAGGTGTTCGACCCGGCCGCAGCGGTGGCGGCGTCCGACAGCGCGGCTGCCACCGACGTGGTGGCGGGGCTCTCGGCGGAGGACGGCACGGGCCAGGGCTCCGGGGCCGGCCCGTCTGACGGCAGCCGCGGCACGGATGAGCCCAACGAACTCGGGCCGATCGACCCGCTGGACATCCCCGGTGAGATCATCAGCGAGTACAGCCTGGTCGGGGGCGACTGCTTCAACCGGCTGGAGGGACTGCAATCGGGCCGCCGGCTGGCGATCACAGCCCGGGTCGGCTGCGATCAGAGCCACTGGGCCGAGGTGTACCACACCTTCGAGTTGGACGCCCCGCATCCGGCGGTCTACCCGGGCGACGACACCGTGCGCGGCTATGCGCTGCGAGTGTGCTACGAGCAGTTCGAGGCGTTCGTCGGGGAGGCCTACGAGCTGTCGGTGTATGAGATCGGGGTGTTCACGCCCACCCGCACCAACTTCGAGCATGAGGAGGCCCGCTACCGGGGCGTTCACTGCTGGCTGTACCACACCGACAATCTGCCGTTGTCGGAGACGGCTCGGGGCACGGCCCGATGACGGACCCCGACGATCCGGTTCTGGCCCGGCGCCGCCGACTCTCCCGCTGGGCGACCACCGGCAAGCGGATGGGATACGGGCTGTACGGCCTGTCGCTGGCCGCGTTCGCGGTGGGCTTGACAACCGGCTTCACCACCGCGCCGGCCACGGTCGCAACCGTCGCGCTGCTGGTCGGCTCCGTGCTGCTGTTGCCGTCGATCATCATCGGCTACGGCGTGAGGGCGGCCGATCGGGCCGACCGGACCGACGACTGGTAGCCGGTTCGCTCTAGCGTCAGGCGGGCGACAGGTCGGGCGATATGTCGACAGGGGGACCGGCCAGATCGCCGGCCACCAGCGCGGGGAGGAACTCCCGCAGCCGGGCGGGAACGGTGGGCTCGCAGTTGGTCAGCAGCTCGTCGAGTGTCCACCAGCGGGCGCCGATGAAGGCCGCGGCCTCCAGCGCCTCGAGGCCGCGGGGCCGGAACTCGCCTCCGTCGCACCAGGCCACATGGATGCGTTCGTTCGATTCGAAGCGCATGCCGCAGAAGGTGTACTCCACGTACTGCGTCCAAACGCAAGGCCCCATCTGCACGTCGGTGATGCCGGTCTCCTCGTACAGTTCCCGCTCGCAGGCCGCCGCCGAGTCCTCGCCGAGGCCCACACCCCCGCCGGGGATCTCGAGCCACTCCGCCTTGTGAGGGTCGATCGGATCCTCGGAGCGGATCAGGAACACCCGCCCGGCACCGTCGAGCAGCACGCAGCGAGCCGCCGGGCGCCGGATCACAAACGACATGGAGAGCCGGCGCCTCGACCGTCGAAGCTCAGACCGGGGCGGGACGGTGCCTGACCGCGGCGAAGACCTCGATGGTCAGCGGCGTGTCGGGCCGCGGCTCGCCGTCGACGGAGGCGACCCCGTCGGCGATGAGGCTGAACCCGTCAGCGGCGGGCGACCACAGCACGACCACATCGGGCCGGGCCACGGCATTGGCAGCCGCGCCCCGACCCACCACGGCTCGGATCACGCCCCGGCCGTCGATGTCGACCTTGACATGGATGACCCGGGTGCGCCCGTCGTCACCCACCGTGAGCACGAAGGCCGTCGGCCCGTGCGCGGCCGCAACCGAGGCCAGGTCCCCAGGCTCGACCGCAACGCTCATCGCCTAGACGTTACCCGAGCCGGGAATCCAGCCCGCAAGGGTTGCCTCGCAGAGGGTTGTTGTTTTGCATATTCTAGCGTAGTTTCCATCATTCATGTTGATTCCGTCGAGAGCCGGCCTGACGAGTGGACGAGACCGACGCCTATTGACCGACATCGCCCACGACCGCAATCGCTCCGCTCGCGACGGCACCCGAGTTGGCTGTAATGCGAGGGTTTGACGCGCTCCGGACGCTCCTCGGCTACGAATACTCGACGGGATCGTGGTTCTTGGCGCCCGTGCATCGAACACGCAACGAACTGGGAGGCAAGCCCTTCGGCGGTGGCAAGATCCGGCCAGTGGTCCTCGCTACGCCCCTCGGCCCGGAGGCGATCCTGTACCCGCGCTCGACTCAGCCGGGCGGCCTCCGACATGATGCCCATCATCATGAACCTGACCCCCCGTGCAGAATCGACAAGCCCGGCTGGGTGAAACTGGCCATCCCGGTGGACGTGGACCAGAGTCTCCTCAACGATGAGACCTACTCGTGTGAGGAGCCTCAGGGCTCGCGGCTGCTCGATGCCATGCGAGCGGAGTTGCGGCCATGACGCCCCAAAGTGGGCACACCGACTTCAGCGATCTGCGCCGGGAGCACGAAGCCGAGACCATCGGTCCGCTCATCTGGGGCCTGACTGTCGAGTTGGCCGGGATGGTCGGGCGCAGATACCGGCCGGCGGAGTTCAACCAGGGCGCCATGTGGGACGCCGACGCCATAGAGGAGCTGGCCCAGCAGACGGCTGTGGAACTGCTGATCGGAGAAGGGCAGATCGACTACATCTTCACGGTGGCCGACAGCACTGAGAATGTCAGACGGCTGCTGACTCGCAATGTGAAGCGAGCCTTGTGGCGCCGACGGTCCTCGACCGTCGTCGATCGACTGATGGCCCGGGTCGGCCAGCTGGCTTCAAGGCCGCCGTTCACCATTCGACCAGCAGCAGGGCAGCGATGGATCACAATGGCTGACGAGCCCGGCGTGGCCCGGACCTTGAGCGAAACGGAACTGCGGGCAGCGGCCGCAGCCGCCCATCGGATTCCGAGACTGATCGAGCGTGAGGGCGCCGAGAGGGCCTCGATGGTGTACTCGCCAGACGCGTTGGAGGAACTGTTACATCAGGTGATCGGCGAGACGGGCGGCATCTTCGAGCGCGACCTAGCGAGGATCCTCAGGACTCTGCTTACAGCCTGGCTTCCAGCGTCCCTTGTATCTGGTGACGGCGGGGACATCGTCGAGGCATCCGCAAGCGTCCCGGATGCCGAGGGTGGAGTCGAGCGGCAGGAGATGGAATCGGCGATGCGGGACATCGTGGAATCGATGGCGGCTCAGGATCTGACGGTTTTCGTGTGCAAGGCGCAAGGCCTGTCCGACAACGCGGTCGCTGAGCGACTCGGACGATCACGGCCCTGGGTGGCAGCGCGCAAGGAGGCCATTCTCGGCCACATCGACAGGCGATTCGCCGACAGCGTCACTGAGCCCCTCCGGGACGACGCCGTGGCGCGGCTGCTGGAGCTGGCAAGCGAGAAGCTCGGAGAGACCCTGACATGACGGAGCGACGCGACGGGACCAGCAGTAGCCGCAACGAGCTTCAAGACGACTCAGCTGCCAGAGGTTTCGCAGCTGTCGAGCAGGCGCTGTCGAACAGGCCCCGCGGGACGCCGGACACAGCTCGTCCCGCCCTAGTCGCGGACCGACGGGTCGCTCGGGGCGACATCCGTGTGATCGAGCCGCTGCCGTGGACGGAAGGTCGCAGGCGGCTTGCGGTCGTTCGCCGCGTCCACGCCGAGCACGGCTGCGCGGACGTGATGCTGGCGCACGCCTGGTCGGAGTTGGCTACCGACACCGACGCGGTGATCCCGGGCACTGACTCGGGCCTGCCCTACCCGCTGGTTGTGGAGTGCTACGTGCGCGGCCCGGTGTGGCTGCTGCAGGTCCGCAAGCGGGTGGGGGATCTCGACGAGAGGATCCTCGAGGCCGTCGGACACGCCGTAGTAGATGGAGAGCCAGCAGACGGTGTGCCGACCGGGCTGCCGCTGGCGGGGCCTACCGACCCGCGCTGGCGCTTCAAGGAGGACGAGTCGGCCGAGTTGCGAGGCCTGACGCGTGACTGTGCGACCACGCTGCTAGATGCCGGTCAACGCTGGCCCGTCGAGCCCGACCGACTGAGCCCGGCCACGTTACGGTGATGTTGGAGCAGCCTGAACTGCACCTGCATCCGGCTCTTCAGATGCGCCTCGCCGACCTCCTTGTCGCGTGTGTCGAGAGCGGACGACAGATCATCGTCGAGACCACAGCGAGCATCTGGTCAATCGACTCAGACGCCGCGTAGCCGAAGACGACGGCGACGACGTGCGCGAGCTGATACGGGTCGTGTTCGCCGGGCGAGACGCCAACGGCCACACCTCGTTCCGGGCCTCAGACATCAACCCGCTCGGCAGATTGAGCGAAGACTGGCCCGACGGCTTCCTCGACCTCGGCGCCCGCGACGCCCAGAGGCTCCTGCAGGCTGGCCTGGCCAAACACCGCCGTCAGAGCGAGAGCTGAGAGAGAGCGAAGAAGCCCGCCTAGACCGCTCGCAACGCGGGCATGAGGTCGCCGCGGTCGCCGTGGCTCACGTCGTCCACGCCGACGAAGCGGGCCAGCTCGAGGAGATGGGGGCTGAGCCGCTCGGCCAGGGCGGCGTGATCCACGTCGGGCTCGGCGAACGCGCCCAGCACTCGCAGGGCTCCGCCGGCCCTGTCGGTCTTGATGTCGAGGCGGGCCACCAGCTGCTCGCCGTGCAGCACCGGCAGCACGTAGTAGCCGTAGACCCGCTTGGCCGCAGGCACGTAGATCTCGATGCGGTAGTCGAAGCCCCACAACCGGGCCGCCCGATCCCGGTTCCAGACGACCGGATCGAACGGCGACAGCACCGTCAGGGTGTCCACCGACCGTGGAAGCCGGGCCTCGGGGTGCAGGTAGGCGGGTTCGGTCCATCCCTCCACCTCCGCCGTTTCGAGCGTGCCCGCCTCGACGAGTTCACGCAGCCGGGCCCTTCCTTCGCGGACCGGCAGGCGGTAGTAGTCGATGAGGTCGCCCGCGGCGCCCACGCCCAGCGCCTGCGCCGAGCGGACCAGGAGCTCCCGCTGGGCATCCTCGGCGGTCGGCGTGGGGCGGGCCAGCACCTCGGCGGGCACGATGCGCTCCAGGAGGTCGAACTCCTTGACGAAGTTGCCCCGGCGCCGGATGCCGACAGCCCCGATGCGGAACAGCCAGTCGAGAGCGATCGAGCCCAGAGAGCGGCTCCCCCACCACTCGCCGTCGCGGCGGCGGGGATCGGCCAACTCGCCCGCGGCCAGCGGGCGCTCAGCGACCTGGGCCAGCACTTCGGCCACGTAGTCGGGCTCGCTCCGGGCCAGCTCCGCCAGGTGCCTCCAGGTGTCGCCCTGCTCGGCACGCCGCTTCTGCCAGCGCAGCAGCGGCTCGTCGCCCACCGGGAGCAGGGAGGCCTCGTGGGCCCACGCCTCGAACCACTCGTCGTCGGTGTAGGCGATCCGGTCCAGCAGCCCCCGGTCGTGGCAGCCCAGGCGGGAGAACGGCGGCAGGTACTGGGTACGGACCACCACCGGCACAGAGTCGAGCTGCAACAGCTTGAGCCTGCCCATCACCCGGCGCAGGTGCCGGCGATCAACCCGACCGCCGGGAGCAGGATCGGCGAATCCCTGGGCCGCGAGCGCGATGCGCCGGGCCTGCGAGATCGACAGCCGCCCCTTGCGCCCTGAACTCACACCACCGACTCTCCGATGTGCCGGCTGGGTCCGTTGCGACCCGGTCATGGTCCGGCGGCGTCGAAGATCTCGGCGCCCAACTCTCCGATGTGCCGGCTGGGTCCGTTGCGACCCGGCGCCGGCTGGGCCGCCGCCGGGCTCACACCACGAGAGTGATCATGCGGCCGGGCACGTAGAGCCTCTTGCGCAGTCCGCGGTCGCCCACGTGTGCGGCCACGTTGGGTTCCGCCAGAGCAGCGGAGACCGCGGCCTCCTCGCCGGCGTCGGCCGCGAGCGTCACCCGGCCCCGCACCTTGCCGTTGACCTGCACGGGCACCTCCACCGTGTCCGTCTGCAGCAGCGCCGGATCGGAGACCGGGAACTCGGTCTGCGTCACCGAGCCCGCATCGGAGCCGTGAAGGCGGCTCCACAGCTCCTCCGCGAAGTGCGGCACCAGCGGTGCCAGCATCCGGACCATCGCGTCGGCCACCTTCCGGGGCGCTCCCGAGCCGCGCTTGGTGAGCTCGTTGTTGAGCTCGGTGAGCTTGGCGATGGCGGTGTTGAAGCGCATCTGATCCATGTCGGAGCTCACGCCGCCGATGGTGCGGTGCAGCAGCCGCAGCAACTCGTCGTCGGGCTCGTCGTCGCTGACCCGCAGCTCGCCGGTCTCCTCGTCCAGCAGGTTGCGCCAGACACGCTGGAGCACCCGCTGCGAGCCGACCACCGAGCGGGTCTCCCAGGGCCGGTCCTGGTCGATGGGGCCCATGAACATCTCGTACAGCCGCAGGGTGTCGGCGCCATAGGAGGCGTACATGTCGTCGGGGGTCACCGAGTTCTTGAGGGACTTGCCCATCTTGCCGAGCTCGCGGGTGACGGGCTCGCCGTCGTGGGTGAACCCTTCCTGCGGCGAGCCCTCCACCTCGTCGGCGGGCACGTAGATCCCTCGCTCGTCCTTGAAGGCATATGCCTGGATGTAGCCCTGGTTCACGAGCCGCTTGAAGGGCTCGGGCCCGCTCACATGACCGAGGTCGTACAGCACCTTGTGCCAGAACCGGGCGTAGAGCAGGTGCAGCACGGCGTGCTCGACGCCGCCCACGTACAGATCCACCCCGCCCACGCCGCCGGGTTCGGGGTCTTCCATCCAGTAGCGCTCGACGTCGGGATCCACCAGGTGCTCGTCGTTGCGGGGATCCAGGTAGCGCAGGTAGTACCAGCACGACCCGGCCCACTGGGGCATCGTGTTGAGCTCGCGCCGGTAGCGGCGC
>JAPOQG010000319.1 GCA_026710865.1 Acidimicrobiaceae bacterium | reverse complement strand
TTGTCGGGCTGGGGAGATTTGAACTCCCGACCTTCGGTCCCCCAGACCGACGCGCTAACCAAGCTGCGCCACAGCCCGAATAGGGCGAGGCTAGCGGCTACAGCAGGAGGGCGACACCCTGCACGGCCCGCCAGCCCAGGTAGACCGCGGCCGCGCCCAGGAGCAGCCAGAAGTGCCACGGGATCCGCTCCGCGGCCGCCCCGGCCGGGACCTCGGAACCCGCCGAGGCGCCCTGGGACACCGGCACGGCCTCGGGGTGCTGGACCTCTCTGCCGCAGCCGGGGCAGGCGCCCTCAGATGTGAGGGTGGAGGGCGTGAGGTATCGCTCGCACGCCTGGCACCAGGCCATGGGCTCAGTCGCGGCGGATGGCCATGATGGCGGTGTCGTCGCCTATCGACCCGCCTGCGAAGTCCTTGGCCGCGTCGAGCAGCGACTTGCACAGCACGTCGGGGGCGGCGTTGAGGTCCCGCTCCACCGACTTGATGATGCGGGCCTCGCCGAACAATTGGCGCCCGGCGCGGGCCTCGGCCAAGCCGTCGGTGTACATCACCACCAGGTCCCCCGACGCCATGGGAATCTCCCGAGAGAAGTACGTCGCGCCCGGATCGAGCATCAGCAGCGGCCCCGTCGAGCGCAGCGGCCTAACCCCGTTCTGCTCGAACACGAACGCGGCGGGGTGGCCGGCCGACGAGTAGCGCAGCGTCCCGGCCTCGGTGTCGAACACCACCACGCACGCCGAGATGAACTCCTCGTTGCGGTCCCCCGCGGAGAGCTGCTCGTTGATCTCCTCGAAGGCCTGGGCCGGGTCGCGGAACTGCCTCAGGAACACCCGCAGCAGGTACTTGGCCTGGAACGCGGTGATCGACGACTCGATGCCGTGGCCGGCGACATCGCCGATGACTGCGGCCACCCGGTGGCGACCCACCCGGTGCACGTCGAAGAAGTCGCCCGCCATCAGCCCCGAACCGGCCTGGTAGACCCGGCCGATCTCGAAGCCGCTGAAGTCGGGAACCTCCTCGGGCGCCAGACGGGCCGCCCACGCCTTCGGGGCCAGCTGCTCCTGCTCAAGCGCCTGCTCGGCCCGGCGCTCCAACGCGATGCGGTTGCGGGCCATCCGGGCCTCCTCAACCGAGGTGCGGGCCCACCACACCGACATCACCGCAGGCAAGGCCAGAAACCCGAGCACCACCGTGATGTTGGCCGCATCCACCCGGCCCACCAGCAGGGCCACCGGCACCAGCAGCCCGTAGACGATCACGCCGTGCAGCTCCTTGCGCAGCGAGGTCATGGCCAGGGCCTGCGCCTCGGGGTGAACGCCCGCATCGGCCTCTACCAGGCGCAGGACCCGCAGCCGGTGACGGGCCGAGCGGATGTAGAAGATCGTGGCCAGCGCGCAGGACAAAGCCAGAAGATCGAGAACGATCGTCCTCACACGCAGCCCTCCCCACACTCGGCCGTCCGCTGCGCTCCATCGTACCGCCCTCGGCCGTGGCTGAGCCGTACGGCGCCTCGGACGACCGTCGCGTACCACTCCCGGGACCCGTCCGACGGGTGCATGCCGGGACGCCGCTGCTGCCGGACCGGACCGCGCCAGAACGACGGACCCACCCCGCTACTGCCGGACCGCGCCAGAACGACGGACCCACCCCGCTACTGCCGGACCG
>JAPOQG010000314.1 GCA_026710865.1 Acidimicrobiaceae bacterium | reverse complement strand
GCGGCCGGACTCTTCAGCGACCGGCTCGCAGGTGTGGTCCTCGTCGTGTTGAGCGTGTTCCCCGAAGTGCTGTTCACCATTGCCTTGTTCACCGTCTATCGCGACCTCGGCGGCGAGTCCACTCTTTGACTATGGTCCAACTTTGCAATTTCGCAACTCACTACCTTACAAATTCGCGCCAGTCACGCAAAGCCACCGATGGCAGTGCCCTTAGGATGGGCGAATCGCGGCTCGGGGATTGGGGAACCGCCTCAAACGACCGCTAGAACACCCTCGATGGCCTCCCCGAACGGCTGTGTGCGACAACTCGCCAGAGTCGGGCAAGAGGGACGTTGGTCGTCGGGCCCGCGTTGCAGTAGATTGCTCTTGCTGCCCCTGCCGCTTCGCCGGTAGGGTCGAGACCGCCCTTCGGGGCGGTCTCTGTCTTCTTGGGGGCGACCTTGATAACCAACCTCTATGTCGACGGCTTCAACCTGTACTACCGGGCCCTGAAGGACACTCCGTTCAGATGGCTCGGCTTCGGCATCGATGCCATCACGGGCGTGCTGAACGTGGCGGCCCAGTACGACGCCACCCGTGACACGCCTGCGACGGTCACACGCCTACGCGCCGCTGTGACCAGTTGAAGGGAGCGATGAGCGCTGCTGCTGGACCTGCCGGGCGACCTCAGACACCCAGGATCGGGACACTCCCAACGCCTTAGCGATCTCGGCGTGTGTTCGGTTGCCTTTGCGGAGTGCGTCTTCGATCTGTGGCCGTTTGGTGGTGGGTCCCGTCGGTATTGTGTCGTGGTCTCGGGTTCGCTGCCGTCGCGGCCTGTCGGCCGTGCCGGAGGAGGCGGTGCCAGTCACGTGGTGCGATTGGAGAGAGCATTGGACGATCATCTCATCGACGGCGGCGCGGCACGCGGCGAGCCCGAACGGCGTCGGTGCTTGCGCGCCGAAGGCTCGCAGCTCGGCGAGGTAGTGCGCGTCGGCCCACTTGGCGTCGAGGTTCGAGACGGCGCGGCCGAGACTCCAGCCAGAGGTGCGGTAGTGCTGAAAGCGCGCCGCGGCCTGCTGGGCTGTGGTTAGCCCTGCAGCGGTGGCCGCCCACACGTCGTAGGCGTCGCGGGGCTGTCTGCGGACGAAGACGGCGGCTGCTTTGGAAGCGATCATCTCTTCGGGGGTGACCGAGACGATCTCTGCTGTCGTAGTGCCGCCGGGGTGGGCGACAGTCAGGGTGCGGGTCCGTGTTTGGGCTGGGACCGCCGGCGGGCTGGTGGGTATGTCGACTGTGATCTTCATGGTCGCGCCGTCGGCGTAGGTGGCTCTGTAGGTGACATGTGACACCAAGCGCCCGGAGCTGACGCGTGTCCTGGTGCCGTTCATCCCGACGCGTTGGCCCGCGGCGCGCAATGCGTCGAAGGTCGCCCCCATCGGGGTGTCCTCAGTGCGGGCGTAGTCGAGGTCCTTGCTGTAGCGCCACGGCTCGGGGAGCCACAGCTTGTGCAGGCAGGTGCCTCCCTTGAGCACGAGCGCTTCGGCCAGGTACTTGTCGTTGGCGACTTCCGCCATCAGCCGTGTCAACACGATGTCCTGCTCGACTTGCTGGATGTCCCAGCCGGGGCGTTGCCGCGCCGCTGCGTCGATTTCGTGGCGGGGGATCACACCGAGTATTCGATGTCCATGTCGACGAGCACGCCCCAACGGGCGTCGACGCGTTCGCCGGCACCGCTGTCGAGGCGCAGGCAAGACTCCCGGCCCGCTGAGAGCCTCACCGTGCGCTGGGGCAGCGCCTTGACGTATCCCGCGAGGGGCTCGAGGTCCAGCGGGTTTTCCATGTCCCAGGCAAGCTCGGACTGCAGCCGGTCGACGAGCAGCCCGCCGCGGCGCACGACCGCCGCCGGATGCAGGCGCGCCGCGCTCGCCAGCGCGGCGCCGTCGAGAGCATCAATTGTCAACAGTTCAGCGACGAGGGTCGCGGTGCGCGAGAAGCCCAGCGCCAGGTCAGGCCGCGCGATCAGATCGAACACGGTCGTCTCGGGCGACGCGACCTCCACGGTCGCGCCTGCTCGGGCCAGTGACCGCACGGGCAGGCGATCCAGGTCGGGGCGTGTCACGAACATCACCGGCCAAGCGCCGAGGCGGCGGCTGCGCAGCCGCGCTGTCGTGATCACCTGGAGGTCCCCCCACCCGAAGTGCGCGGCTCCGTACATGGCCGCGGCGCTGCGATACCCCAAGCAGTAGCGGTGCCCCAGATGAGACATCATCTCGCCGATGTACTCCACCGGCGGGTTTGTGCCCGCCGCGCGACGCGCCGGGCTCACCGGCGCCCAGAGCCCCTTGGTGACCGACAGCATGCGCTTGTCGCGCCGGGGCACAGCCAAGCTGCGCGACACCCGCTCCAAGCGCACTCCCAGCAGCGCAGCCACCTGCTCAGTTGTGACGACCCTGTCACCGCGCTCGATCAGATAATCAGCCAGGCCCGTCGGCTTGACCACCCGAGTTGTGCCCATGACTCACACCATACCCGGCTGTTTGATACATGAGACGTAGGAGATGAGCAGCAGACCCGTCCTCGGCGAGATGGGTGCCCCTTGGCCGCCCCCACCTGCCGCAGATTTTGGGGAATCGGGTCCGGCGATTTGGGGAATGCGCCGAAATCGGCGCTAGAACACCCTGACGAGGTCGCTATACGCAACCGCGTGACAACCCACCATGACGAGTCCATTCAGAACCGAAGTCGCCGACGGCATCGCCGAACTCGAGATGTGCAATCCGCCGGTGAACGCGTTCGGCGTCGACGCCCAGTTCGCCCTGGCCGCGGAGATCGAGGCGCTCGGACG
>JAPOQG010000307.1 GCA_026710865.1 Acidimicrobiaceae bacterium | reverse complement strand
GCTTTCTGCTGCCAGTTCGCGGCGGGAGTGCGGGCGTGAGTGAACCGAGCGGAGTGCGGGAGTACTTGCTGGCCTTCGCCGACGACGAGCACCTGATGGGACAGCAGCACACCGAGTGGATCGGCGTCGCCCCGTTCCTGGAGGAGGACCTGGCCTTCTCCAGCATCGGCCAGGACGAGCTCGGCCACGCCGCCCTGCTCTACGAGCTGGTGCTCGACCTCGAGGGCATCGAGGCCACCGACACGGCCCTCGACACCCTCGCCTTCGGCCGCCCGAGCGGCGACTACCGGTGCTGCCATCTGGCGGAGCACACGACCCGGGACTGGGCCGAGGCCCTGGTGCGCCATTGGATCTACGACACCTTCGAGGAGATGCGCTGGCAGCTGGTGGCGGGGTCCTCCCTGCCGGCGCTGGCCGCGGTCGCCCGCAAGGCCCTCGGTGAGGAGGCGTACCACCGTCGCCACGCCGACGCCCTGCTCGACACGCTCCTGGCCTCGCCCGAGGCCCGCGAGCGGATCCTGGGTGCATTCGACGCGGTCGGCCCGCTCGTGGAGGGACTGTGCGAGCCCGTCGAGGGCGAGGCCGAGGCCATCAGCGAGGGCGTGGCCGCCGCGCCGACGGACAGACTGCTCGAACCGCTCTGGCAGGCCGTCGAGGCGCGCTTCGGCCGCTCGGACTCCATGGGCTCCCCGGCGGCGCACAACCAGCACCGGCGCACGGCCCGATCGGCGGACTTCGACGCGCTGCTGGCGCGCATGCGGGAGGTCTTGGACTACGACCCCGAGGCTGTCTGGTGAGTGCGGGCCTCCGGAGCCCGCCCTCGCCGCCGACTCCGCTGCCGGCGCGCCCATGGGGAGGGTCCGGGACTGCGGCCGCGAGGCTGTTGGCTGAACGGCCGGTCGATGCTCGGCGCTCGGCGCAGACGCGGTCGCCGGCCAGCGGTGGGGCTGGCCTGTGATTGGGCGGGTGCCGGTGGTCTTCGTTCGGGTCGTGCTGGCGTGTCGTGGGGCTGTCCTGTGAGTAGGGGGGTGCCGGATCCCGTTCCGGCGGCGGACCTCCGGGGGCGTGGCATCGCTGCCGCGGTGCGCCAGCGGTCCGAGCAGCCCGACATCTCGGCACGGTCGGTGCTGGTGACCGTGCTCGGCGACTCCGTGCTGCCGGTCACCAGGACGCTGTGGCTCTCCAGCCTGTTCGAGCTGGCCACTCCGTTCGGCTTCAGCGAGCGCCTGGTGCGCACTTCGATGTTCCGGCTGGTGTCCGAGGGCTGGGTGTCCAACGAGCGGGTCGGTCGCCGCAGCCGCTACTCGCTGACCCCGCTGGCCGTGCGGGAGTCCACCGACGCCGACCGCAGGATCTACGCCGACGACAGGTCCGGCTGGGACGGCTCGTGGACCTTCGCCGTGCTCGACACCGCTTCGATGCCGGCGCCGGAGCGCCACAGGATCGCCCGGCACCTGCGCTGGCACGGGTTCGTGGCCCTGGGCCGGGGACTGCTGGCCTCGCCGTCGGTGACGGTGCCGAGCCTCCGCGAACTCCTGCACCTCGTGGAGCCGGCCGAGTCGGTGCCGATCGGGCGGGCCGAGCTCGACGATCTGGACGGTCTCGTGGAAGCCGGCTTCTTCGCGGACGCGTTCCGCACCGACGCCACCGAGACTGCGTACCGGGAGTTCCTGGTCCGATACGAGCCCTGGCAGAGTCACGACCTGGGCACGGCGGCACCGCTCGACGCCTACGCGATGCGCACGATGATGGTGCACGAGTTCCGCCGGATCCGCCTGCGAGCCGCGGACATGCCCCAAGAGCTGCTGCCCCCGGACTGGGTCGGCAAGGCTGCCTTCAACCTCGCGGCCGACCTCTACCGGCGGCTCAGCCCGCCCGCGGCCCGGGCTCTCGGCGAGATCCTGGAGGTCGACTACCCGGCTACGATGCCCCGCCGCTTCGGGGAGTGACCGGCTGGCTGGCCTGGTCGTCATGAGTGCCGGATTCCGGCGAGGTTCGCATCTGGGTGGTGTCCGGTCCGGCTGGCCGGCCTGGTCGTCATGAGTGCCGGATTCCGGCGAGGTTCGCATCTGGGTGGTGTCCGGTCCGGCCGGCCGGCCTGCCTTCTCGTCACCGGGCTCACTACCCTCGGTTGATGCTCGGACGCTCCCGGATCTGACGCCGCGATGGGCGAGCAGAGCATCTGGCGGGTGCTGCGCGGCCTGGTCATGCCGGTCTATGTGCCGTCGGTGGCCGGAACTCTGGGCATCGGGCTGCTGCTGGCGACGGCCTGGCTCGTGGTGATCGTCGGCGAGACCGGCGGAGTGCCTGAGCCGGAGCCGTGATCCGGGGAGAGCGGGACGGCCTGGCTCGTGGTGATCGTCGGCGAGACCGGCAAAGCGCCCCAACCTGAGCCGTGATCCGGGGAGAGCGGGACGGCTAGGGCTTGCGCTCGACCAACTCGCCCTCGACCAACTCGCCCTCGACTCGCAGGTTGGGGACGATGCGGTCTAGCCAGCGGGGCAGCCACCAGTTGCGGGCGCCCAGCAGCTCCATTGTGGAGGGCACGATCAGCATTCTCACCACCGTGGCGTCTATGGCGATGGCGGTGGCCAGGCCGAGGCCGAAGAGCCGGATCACCCGGTTGTCCTCGAGCACGAAGCTGCCGAACACCACCACCATGATGGCCGCGGCCGCGGTGATGACCCGGGCGGTGGCGGCCAGGCCGTCGGCCACCGAGTTCACCGCGTCGCCGGTGCGCTCGTACTCCTCCTTCATGCGCGACAGCAGGAACACCTCGTAGTCCATCGACAGGCCGAACAGGATGGCGAACAGCATCATCGGGATGAACGGCTCGATCGGGGCGGGCTCGACCCCGAAGACGCCGCCCAGCCATCCCCACTGGAACACGGCCACGGCCACCCCGTAGGCCGCCCCGATCGACAGCATGTTCATGACCACCGCCTTCAGCGGCACCACCAGCGACCGGAACACCGCCATCAGCAGCAGGAACGAGGCGCCCAGCACGGCCGCGAAGAAGATCGGGATGCGCCCGGCCAGATAGTCGGAGATGTCGATGTCGAACGCCACCTGCCCCGCCACCAGAGCCTCGAGGCCGGTGCCGTCCAAGGCTTGCGGGATGACCTCGTCGCGCAGCCGGTGCACGAGGTCCTCGGTGGCCGCGTCCTGCGGGCCGGTGGCGGGCTGCACGCGAATGAGGAAGGCGTCCACGGTGAGGTTCGCGATCGGCGGGGAGGCGAGGGCCACGCCCTCGGTCTCACCAAGGGCCGTCGACAGGCTCCTGAGCGCCTCGATGTCGTCGGGGCCCGGCGACGCTTCCACGGCCACTATCAGCAGGCCGTTGGCGCCCGGTCCGAAGCCCTCGGAGATCAGGTCGTAGGCCTTGCGGGTGGTGGTGTCCTGCCCGAAGTTGCCCTCGTCGGAGAAACCGAGGCGCAGGCTCAGCACCGGCGCGGCCAGCACCAGCAGCACCACTGTGCCCCCGATGGCGAACAGCCAGGGCCGGGACTGGACCACCCGGCTGAGCCGGTACCAGCCGGTCTCCCGCAGCGGCTTGGCGTCGCGGCGCCGCACCTCTCGTCGCAGCGGGTTGGCCGGGAATCTGAACGCCCCGGCCGCCAGCACGATGACAGCGGCGAGAAAACCCACCAGCAGCGCCCTGAGTCCGGTGCCGAATCCGAGCAGTCCGACGCCTATCAGCGCGGAAGCCGTCACACCCCGGAGCAGGGTCGTGGTGATCCGGTCGCCGAGAAGGCCGAGGGCGGCCGGCAGCAGCGTGACCGACCCGGCCATCACCAAGGCCACGGTGGTGGCCGCAGCCAGGCCCAGCCCGGCCACGAAGGGCAGGCCGATGAGCAGCAGGCCCAGCAGCGACACCACCACGGTGGCCCCGGCGAAGATCACGGCGCGGCCCGCCGAGTCGAGCGCGGCCGCGGCGGCGTCCTCGCCGGTCAGGCCCCGGCTGATCCACTCCCGGTAGCGGGTGATGATGAACAGGGCGTAGTCGATGCCCACGCCGATGCCGATCATGAGCCCGATGGTCGGAGCGAACTCGGGGACGGTCACGACGTTGCTCAGCATGACGATGGCGGCTGCCCCGACAGCCACACCGGCCAGGGCCGACGCGACGGTCAAACCCATGGCCACCACCGAGCCCACCGCAAGGATCAGCACGAACACCGCGAACGCGAGCCCGATGGCCTCGGACTGGGGCGGCTCGCGCTCGGACAGCCAGGCCCCGCCGACCTCCACCTGCATGCCCTCCGACGCCCGCAGCCCGCTGACCTCGATGAGGCGGTTGATCTCGGCGCCGATGTCTGAGGCCTCGTTGGCGGCGGTGTCGGCTCCGGTGTCGATGTCGGCGTAGGCGATGAGGCCGGCCTCGGGGCCCTGTGCCGCGATGCGGTGGCCTCCGTCGGGGTCGTAGGGCGACCCGACGGTGACGCCCTCGATGGCCTCGACCCTCTCGAACAGCCCGGTCACGGCCGATCGCACCTCGGGGTCGTCCACGCCCTGATCGGCCCGGAACACGATCCGGCCGCTGATCACCGCGCCGATGCGGCCGAAGTGCTCGTCGAGGATGTCGGCGCCGCGGCTGCTCTCGGCGTCGGGGGCGGCCGGCGTGCCGCCGTAGGCCGCGCCGAGGCTTGCTGCCGCCCCGGCTGCCATCACCAGGATCAGCAGCCACGCGCTCAGGACCCGCCAAGGATGCCGGTAGCACCACCGGCCGAGAGAGGAGTACAACGCCGTCTAGCGGTTCCGCGGGAAGCCGAGGTCGACGGTGCTGTCGGCGGGGTCGGGCCAGCGGGTGGTTATGGCCTTGGCCTTGGTGAAGAATCGCACTCCCTCGGGTCCGTACATGTGCATGTCGCCGAACAGCGAGCCCTTCCAGCCGCCGAAGGAGTGGTAGGCGACCGGCACCGGGATCGGGACGTTGATGCCGACCATGCCCGCGTCGGCGTCGAGCTGGAACTGGCGGGCCGCCCCGCCGTCGCGGGTGAAGATGGCGGCGCCGTTGCCCCACGGGTTGCCCGCGATCAAGTCGACCGCCTCGCGGTAGGAGTCCGAACGCACCACGCACAGCACCGGCCCGAAGATCTCGTCGCGGTAGACCGACATGTCGGCGGTGACGTGGTCCAGCAGCGACACGCCGAGGAAGAAGCCGTCGCCGTCGAAAGCGGCGTGGCGTCCGTCCACCACCACGGTTGCGCCCTCGGCCTCGCCGGCGCCGATGTAGCCGGCCACCCGGTCGCGGTGCTCTCGGGTGATCAGCGGCCCCATCTCGGCGTCGGGGTCGTCGCCGGGCCCGATGCGCAGTTTGTCCATCCGCACCTTGATGGCGTCCACGAGCGGGTCGGCCGAGTCGCCGACGGCGACCACCACCGACACCGCCATGCACCGCTCGCCGGCCGAGCCGTAGGCCGCGGACACGGCCGAGTCGGCGGCGAGGTCGATGTCGGCGTCGGGCAGCACCACCATGTGGTTCTTGGCCCCGCCGAGGGCCTGCACGCGCTTGCCGCTCGCGGTGGCCGCCTCGTGCACGTAGCGGGCGATGGGGGTGGAGCCCACGAAACTGACCGCGGCGATGTCCGGGTGGGTCAGCAGCCGGTCCACCGCCACCTTGTCGCCGTTGACGACGTTGAGCACACCGGGCGGGAACCCCGCCTCGAAGAACAGTTCGGCCACGAATCGAGGCGCCGACGGGTCGCGCTCGGACGGCTTGAGCACGAAGGTGTTGCCGCAGGCCACCGCGTTGGGGATCATCCACAGCGGCACCATGGCAGGGAAGTTGAACGGCGTGATGCCGGCCACCACCCCCAACGGCTGGCGCACCGTGTGCACGTCCACTCCCGTGGCCGCCTGGGAGTTGAAGCTGCCCTTGAGCAGGTCGGCGATCCCGCAGGCGTACTCGATGTTCTCCAGGCCCCGGGCGACCTCGCCCAGCGCGTCGGCGTGGACCTTGCCGTGCTCGGCCGTCAATCGCTCGGCGATCTCGGCGGCGTTGGCCTCCACCAGGTTGCGGAAGGAGTGCATCAGCTTCGTGCGGGCTGCCAGCGACGTGTGACGCCACTCCTCGAAAGCGGCCCGCGACGAGGCGACCGCGGCGTCGACCTCCTCGACGCCGGCCAGCCCGACCTCGGCGGCCTGCTCGCCGGTAGCGGGGTTGTACACCGGATGGGCCCGGCCCGATCGGCATTCCAGGGTCGTTCCGTTCACGTAGTGATTGATCGTCTCCACTTGGCTTCTCCTGATTCCGGGGATGGGGTGGCGAGTGCGGTCACTGCAGGTACTGGGACAGGCCTCGCCTGAGGTAGACGCCGTCTCCGGCCCGGCCCAGGTACTGGCCGCCGTCGATGATCTTGCTGCCCCGCGAGTACACGGTGTCGACGTGGCCGGTCACGGCGATCCCCTCGTAGGCGGAGTGGTCCATGTTCATGTGGTGGTTGTCGACGCTGATGGTCCACTGCTTGTCGGGGTCGTAGATGACGATGTCGGCGTCGGAGCCGGGGGCGATGGCCCCCTTGCGGGGGTAGAGGCCCATCATGCGGGCCGGGGTGGTGGCGCACAGCTCGACCCAGCGGGGCAGGCTTATCTCGCCGGTCACCACGCCCTGGTAGATCATGTCCATGCGGTGCTCGACGCCGCCGATGCCGTTGGGGATGGCCCGGAAGTCGCCGACGCCCAGCTCCTTCTGCTCCTTCATGCAGAACGGGCAGTGGTCGGTGGACACCACGGCCAGGTCGTTGGTGCGCAGGCCCTTCCACAGATCGTCCTGGTGGCCCTCCGCCCGGGACCGGATCGGTGTGGAGCACACGTAGGCGGCCCCCTCGAAGCCGGGCCGGTCCAGGTGCTCCTCCAAGCTGAAGTGCAGGTACTGCGGGCATGTCTCGGCGAACACGTTCATGCCGGAGTCGCGCGCGATGGCCACCTGCTCGAGGGCCTCGGAGGCGGAGAGGTGCACGATGTACAGCGGGGCTGCCCCCACCCTGGCCAGCTGGATGGCCCGGTGGGTGGCCTCCGACTCCAACTCCTTGCGGCGCACGTACCCGTGGGTGACCGGGCTGGTCTCTCCCCGCTCGAAGGCCTGCTCGGCGAGCACGTCGATGGCCAGGCCGTTCTCGGCGTGCATCATGATGAGCCCGCCGTTGCCCGCGGCCTGCTGCATGGCTCGCAGGATCTGGGCGTCGTCGGCGTACAGCACGCCCGGATAGGCCATGAACAGCTTGAAGCTGGTGATCCCCTCGTTCACCAGCAGGTCCATCTCCTTGAGCGAGTCGTTGTGCACGTCGCCGATGATCATGTGCAGGCCCCAGTCGATGGCACAGTTGCCCTCGGCGGAGGCCATGCGGGCGTCGAGCGCCTCCCGGACGTTGTCGCCGTAATACTGGGTGGCGAAGTCGACGATGGTGGTGGTGCCGCCCCAGGCCGCGGCCCTCGTTCCCGTCTCGAAGGTGTCCGACGAGAACGTTCCGCCGAACGGGATCTCCATGTGGGTGTGGACGTCCACACCGCCGGGCACCACCAGCCGCCCCGACGCGTCGACCACCTCGGCGCCCCGGGCGGCCGCGGCCGCGATGTCGCTGCCGGGCTGCAGCACCGCGGCGATCCGCTCGCCGTCGATGAGCACCTCGGCCCGATCGGCGCCGGTCGAGCTGACGACCGTTCCTCCCTTGATGAGCGTTGTCATGTGCGCCTCCTGTTCGTCGCGGTGGCGGCCTGGCGTCGGCGATCCCTAGCGGCCCGTCGCGAGACTGACTGGGGCACCCGGGAGGGCCTCCAAGCTCGGGGTTGCGCCCCCCGTACCGCCCCAGCCATCCCGACGGCGCTCCACTAGGGCCCGGCGGGCCGGCGGCGCGCGGAGATGACGCCGGTGTCGAAGCCGGCCAGGTGCAGACCGCCGGCGAACCGGGCGTGCTCGATCTTCAGGCACCGGTCCATCACCACGCCGAGCCCGGCCGCGGCGCAGCGCTGGGCGGCCTCCGGGCTCCAGAGGCCGAGCTGCGCCCAGAACACCGGAGCGTCCACCGCGATGGCCTCATCGGCCACGGCGGGCAGATCCTCGGCGCGGCGGAACACGTCGACGATGTCGGGGGTGACGGGAAGGTCGGCGAGCGACGCGTACACCCGGCGGCCGAGGATCTCGCTGCCGGCGGCACGGGGGTTCACCGGGTACACCTCGAAGTCGGTGGACGACGACAGCAGGTAGGTGAGGACGAAGTAGCTGGCCCGGGCCGGGTTGGACGAGGCCCCCACGACCGCGACGGTCTCGGATCGGTCCAGGATGCGCCGGCGGTCGCGAGCGGTCGGCGGCGTCCACCCCTCCACGGGCGGATGCTCATGCTCAGCCATCGGCGGGGTTCGCCGTCCTTCGAGAATTGGCAGCGTGCAGCCCCCTGCAGGGGGTGTTTCGCTGCCAGTTCGCGGGCGGATGCTCAGCCATCGCTCGCCTTCGTTGCTGCGGTCAGGGCCTGGTCGAGGTCCCAGAGGATGTCGTCGACGTCCTCCAGCCCGACCGATATGCGCACCATGTCCGGCGACACGCCGCCCGCCTCCAGTTCGGCGTCGGAGAGCTGCTGGTGGGTGGTGGAGGCCGGGTGGATGACGAGCGTCTTGGCGTCGCCCACGTTGGCCAGGTGCGACACCATCTGCAGCGACTCGATGAAACGGGCGCCGGCGGCCCGCCCGCCCACCACCCCGAAAGTGAAGATGGCGCCCGGTCCCTTGGGCAGGTAGCGGCGGGCGAGGTGGTGCTGGGGATGGTCGGGCAGGCCGGCCCAGAGCACCCACGCCACCCGGTCGTCGGCGTCGAGCCATTCGGCCACCGCCCGGGCGTTGGCGACGTGGGCGTCCATGCGCAACGGCAGCGTCTCGATCCCCTGCAGCAGCAGGAAGGCGTTGAACGGCGAGAGGCAGGCGCCGGTGTCGCGCAGCTGCTCGGCCCGGACCTTCGTGCAGAAGGCGTACTCGCCGAAGTTGTCCCACCAGCGCAGCTCGTTGTAGCTCGGGATCCGCTCGACCATGTGCGGGAAGCGGCCCGAGCCCCAGTCGAAGCGGCCGGCCTCCACGATCACGCCGCCGATGGAGGTGCCGTGGCCGCCCAGGAACTTGGTGGCCGAGTGCAGGGCTATGTCGGCGCCGTAGTCCAGGGGGCGGCACAGGTACGGCGTCGCGAAGGTCGAGTCGACCGCCAGAGGCAGCCGGTGGGCCTGGGCCACGTCGGCCAGGGCGGCCAGGTCCGCGACCGCGCCGGAGGGGTTGGCGATGATCTCGGTGTACAGCAGCTTCGTGTCGGGCCGCACGGCCGCCGCGAAGGCGTCGGGATCGGTCCCGTCCACGAACGTCGTGTCGATCCCGAGGCGTCGCAGTGTCACATCCAGCAGCGTGTAGGTGCCGCCGTAGAGGCCGGCCGCGGCGACGACGTGGTCGCCGGCGGAGGCCAGAGCGGTGACGGTGAGGAACTCGGCGGCCTGACCGCTGGCGGCGGCCACCGCCCCGATGCCCCCCTCGAGGCTGGCCATGCGCTCCTCGAAGGCGGCGTTCGTCGGGTTGGAGATCCGGGTGTAGATCGTGCCGTACTTCTGGAGCGCGAAGAGGTCGGCGGCATCGGCGGTGTCCTCGAACACGAAGCTCGTCGACTGGTAGATGGGCACGGCCCTGGCCCCGGTGGTGGGATCGGGCTGGCTGCCCGCGTGCAGGGCCCGGGTGCGGAACCCCCAGTTCCGGTCTTCCATGCCACGACGATAGTCCCCTCGGGTGCCGCGGCCATGCCGACGTCGCCATCACACCCGAGGGCATGCGGTGATGGTCCCCGCGGGTGCCGCGGCCATGCCGGCCGGGGGCAGGTTCCCGGCCGCAGGCGCCGCGAGCGCCCTCGAGCGGTAGAGAAAGAAAGGGTGATTACTTACGTGTTTAGCCGTCGCTGAGGACCAGGCGCTGCGCTCCGTCGGGTACTAGGAGTCGTCGAGTTGCTCGACGAGGCGGCCGAGGCGTTCGGCGATTATGGCGGTGTTGTTGCAGATGGCGAGCAGCATCGCGAAGTGAGGGTCCTCGCCAGGCAACGCCTCGAATAGTCCCAGCGGGACCACGATGCGATCGTCACGGCGGAACCCAGGGGGCCAGAGGTCCTCGAGATCGGGAGGTTCCTGGTCGCTCACGGGATCTCACCACCCGACGGGGCGTCCCCCTCCGCTGCTGCCAGCGCCTTGCCGGCCCTGTCCCACGTCTCGTCGTCGATGAGGGGCTCGTCAAGTGGCAGACCGGCGAACGGCTCAGGATCAGGAGCCATGGCCGTTGAGACTCTCACGGATCAGCTTCTCCAAGTCGTCGAAGCGCTGCATGATGCAGGTGACTCGTTCGCTGTGGGCTTGCTGGAACGCGAGAATGCTGGTGATGCTTGTCTGCATCGCGTCTTGCTTGCCTTCGACGCGCTCCAGGCGCTGATCAATGGAACTGACTCGACGCTCAACGCTGCCGAGCCGGTCCTCGACGCTGCGCACGGCTTCTGCCATCAGGCTACCTTCTGATTCTGTCCATACGGCCAGCCTAGCATCGTGCAACCCGAGGGCGGGTTAGCCATCATGCGCCGACCAGTTCCCGCCACGGGAGCCGCCGGCCGTTCATGGCTTGGGCGGCGTCTCGCATCCGGTCGGTGACGTGTCGGCTGCGCTGGTTGTAGCGGAAGGCGTGCTCGTCGACGTAGCGGTGCAGGTGCTCGTCCGACCACCAGTGGTACGTGCCGATGTAGGTGCGCTTCAACCCGCTCCAGAAGTTCTCGATCCCGTTGGTGGACACGGGACCGCGGACGTACTCGCCGACGGAGTGCATGACCTTGGCGTGCAGGTAGCCCATCTCCTTGAGCGGGTCATAGCTCCGGTCGCCGTCGGTGAACACCGTCGATCCCGGCTGGGTCGTGTCCGAGACGATGCCGGTCAACGTGGCGCTGGAGGTGTCCGTCGCCGGCTCAGCGGCCACCTTGCCGCTGGCGCGGTCCTTAACCCCCACGACTGGGGTTTTGCCCACCGGGCCGCGGCCACCGATGCGCTCGCGGCGCCAAAGAAAGGTATGGTTGCGCCGGTCCGCGGTCTCGCCACGAATGCAGCCCGGGCGCATCGGGCGGGCCGGACCGGCAGGAGGTGCGGTGACGACCGGATTGGACGAGACCCTGACACGCCGAGCGCTCGACTTGGTGCTGCGCGAGACGACGGAGATGGCCGGCTCGGTGCTGCCCGTGCCCCTGGAGTACTACCGCGACCCGGCGAACCTCGAGTCGGAGTTGGCGCTGCTGCGCTCGACCCCGCTGGCCATAGTGCCCAGCGCGCAGATCGCCGAGCCCGACGACTTCGCGGTGCGCTCGGTGCTCGGTGCGTCGCTGCTGGCGACCCGGGACCGGTCCGGGGCGGCCCGTGTGCTGTTGAACTACTGCCGCCACCGCGGCGCCCGGCCCGCCGAGGGGTGCGGCAACGCCAGCGTGTTCACCTGCCCCTACCACGGCTGGGTGTACGACCCGGCGGGCCGGCTGGTCGCCATTCCCGGCGCGGAGGGCTTCGACGGCGTCGACCGCGCCGAGCACGGGCTGGTGGAGCTGCCGTCCGAGGAGCGCCACGGCTTCGTGTGGGCCTGTCTCACCGCCGGCGCGGAGATCGACGTGGCGGCGCATCTCGGCCCGTTCGACGACGAGCTCGCACAGTGGAGCTACGGCGACTACGGCTATCTGACGGCACAGGAGTTCGAGTCCGGCGTCAACTGGAAGGGCGCGCTGGAGGCCTTCGCGGAGGGATACCACTTCCCGTACGTGCACGGCAACAGCACGATCGGGATGAACACGGTCGCCAACACCATGGTCTTCGACGCCTTCGGCCGCCATTTCCGCCTCGGGCTGCCCTTCAACGCCATCACCGCGCTGCGCGACGACCCCAGCGGCTCGTGGGATCCGCGCGACAACATGGGCATCATCTACTGGGTGTACCCGGCCCTGATGCTCGCCAACAGCCCCTTCGGCGTGGAGGTCCTCGACATCCTCCCCGCGGGCGCGCCCACACGGTGCGTCGTGCGCCACGGCTTCATGTACCGCACCGCCGCCAACAGCGACGAGGACCGGCTCCGCTACCAGTCGGTGTACGAGCGGGTCCACTCCGCCGTGCGTGACGAGGACTTCGCGATGCTGCCCTCCTGCGGCGACGGCGTGCGCAACGGCCAGCACGAGGCCATGGTCCTGGGGCGCAACGAGATAGCCGTGCAGCACATGGTCCGCGTCCTCGCCGAGGAGCTGGCCTACGACCTCGCCCAGTCCTGACCCGCCGGACCTCCGAGGTCGCCGTCAGGAACCCCCAGCCGGCCAGCGCCTGCCGGCCTTCGGCCACGACTCCGCGTCGATGGGGGGCTCGTCGGGCTGCAGGCCGGCGAACGGCTCGGGATCAGGCATCGTCGGGCTAGAGACCGCCGGCCGTGAGACGCGCCTCGATGTCGTCGAGACGCGTCCCTATCACTTCGGACAGGTGCCATACGAGTTCGACTAGTTGGCCGAGCGTGAGTTCGAGCCTCTGAAACTGGGCGTCGAACGATCCGGCATCGGCCTTGTTGTTCGGATCCTCGCGCAGTTGCCTGACAGCGGCGCCGAGCGCGTCCGCCGACTGGTCGACATGATCGTCCATCAGACCTCTCCATTTCCATCCGTACGGGCAGCTCATGAGGATGTCGGCGGGTCCTGTCCGATCTCTTCTGTGAGCGCCGTCCTGAGCACGGCGCGCTCTGCTTCTGTGACCGACATTGCAGGTTCCTCCTCAAGGTGGTGGTCACTTTCGAGGACGAACCATTGATGTCTGTCATCATCCCGTTCATCGAGGGATGGTTCACTATATCACATGATGCGACAGCCACGCCCCTCCGAGGGCGGAAGCGGGCAGGTCGGACCGGCTGCCGGCGCGTGCGGTTTGATGCTCGGAATCAGGCGGGCTGCCGGCTCAGCACGAGCGGCACCGGCCGGCGTGCCCGGCCGTCAAGACACAGCGGGCCTGGGCTCTCGGCATCCACTTCCTGCACCTGGCCCGCGGCGCGTCGGGGGGAGCGCTCGTCGGGTTGTGCAGGCTCTCGCGGAGCACCAGAGAGATGGGCACGATGCCGGTCAGCTGATAGACGCCGTTGCGCGGCCGGGCCAGATAGCCGGCGTTCGCCATCCTGGCGAGCGACGCCGAGACCGCCGACGCAGGCTCCTTCGTGACGCCGGAGACGTCCCGCGGCGCGGCTGCGCCGCCCAGACTCGCCACCGCGGCCAGATGCGTCCTCTCGGAGTCCGACAGGTCGCGCCAGGCCGGGATGCTGACACGCTCCTCGACGATGCGGTCGGCCACAGCCGCGGCCTGCTGCACCGCTTCGACGCCTATCGCCTCTTCGGGAGCGCCCGCCAGATTCCATGCCCTGTCCCCTACGACCTGCATCTTGTAGGGGCTGCCGGCGGCCGCTTCGGCTGCCATCACGAGCGCGTCGGCGGTGATGTGGCCGCCGGCTCCGGCGATTGTGCCCACCAGCCCGTCGACGACGTCCTCGGTGCTGAGGGGTTTGAGGTCGTATGTCTCGCATCGATGGAAGAAGGTCATCTTCCTGTCCAGCATCAGGGTGTTCTTCATCTCCGAGAGCCCGGCGCCGACGCACGCCAGCGGCAACTGCTCTCGCTTGGTGATGTGCTGGAGGTCGCTGGCCAGGCGGCGTCCCTCAGTCCTGTCCACGGCGTGCAGCTCGTCGACTGTCAGCAGCAGCGAGGTGCCGTGCCTCTCAGCGGCCATCGCCACCAGAGTGAGCCTCTCTCGCAGATCCTGTGCGTGCCGCTCGCGCGGGTGCCGGGTCGTGGTCAGTTTGCCTGCGAGAACGCCGAGCCGGAGAGCGACGCTGCGCTGCACCGACTTCTCGTCGCCGGGTCCGACCCCCAGCGTCTCGTAGGTCTGGTCGGCGCGATCCACGGCCGACACGATGCGGTCCAGCAGGCCCGGGGTGCTGGCATCCACAGCCAGGACCACCCATCCCTCGGCCGCTGCCTGGTCCTGCATCTCGTTGAGCAGCGCCGTCTTGCCCGATCCGCGAACCCCCATCAGAACGCTGGTGTAGCGGGCGTCCCGAGGGCCCGTCGCCAGACCGGAACCGAGTTCGGCCATCTCGTGTCGGCGTCCGACGAGGACCGGGGGGCTGGCACCGAAGTCGGGCGAGAACGGGCTTGTGGATGGCCGGCCCCAGAACGCGGTGTCGTTGCCCACAACGTCAGCCTACGCGCACGAATCCATGACACAAAGCACGAACTCCTGACACAAGGGGAGTGGTTCCGAGGGGTCGGTG
>JAPOQG010000313.1 GCA_026710865.1 Acidimicrobiaceae bacterium | reverse complement strand
GTCAGCGCGGCGGGCAAGAGCGACCCCTCGGGCGTCTCGCCGTCGCTGAACGCCACCCCGGAGTTCCCCGGGCCCACCGCGACACGCGACGTCGCCGAGAACACCCCCGCGGGCGAGCCGGTGGGCGACCCGGTGGCCGCCACCGACGCCGACGACACCCAGCTGACCTACAGCCTGACGGGCACCGACGCCGCCAGCTTCGACATCGACACGTCCACGGGCCAGATCAAGGTGGGGTCCTCCACGGTGCTGGACTACGAGTCGGGCACCACCAGCTACACGGTCACGGTGAGCGTCCACGACGGCAGGGACGACGACGGCGACACCGAACAGACTCCCTCGATCGACGACAGCGTCGTGGTGACCATCAACGTGACCGACGCCGCGGAGGTGTCGGTGGCGCCGCTGCAGACGGTCGGGGTGTTCGTCTTCGGGGCCAATTTCAGCAGCACGTATCCGACGCGTGACGGTGGTGGGCTGTTCGCGGGCGACACCCACACGGCGGTGGTGTCGGGCAACGGCTGGGAGGCGTCGGGGTCGCTGGCGGCGCAGTTCTGCGCGGTGCCGGCCTCGGGCGACCTCTCCGGCATCGACGGCACCGGATGCGCCGACGCGTCCCCGGCGACGCTCACCACCGGAGCCGGCGGCGACTTCACCGACGTGGGGCTCACCTACACGGTGCCCGGCACCGGTGTGCCCGAGCACGGCGTGGCGGTGCGCATCAGCGGCACCGACATCCAGGGCGACTCCGCCGCGCAGGTGGTGGCGGTGATCCACGCCGCGGCCCGCATCGACGTGACGGTCAAGGAGGTGGTGCGCGGCGGGGAGACCTCCGCGACCCCGGAGTCGGAGGATCTGAGGACCCTGGCGCCCGGCGACACTGCGGTGTTCACCGCGGTGGGCTCGGGGTGGCTGGTGGTGCCGTCGTTGATCATGTGCCGGGTCCCCGAGGGCGGCCGCGACGCCCAGGACGCGCTGCGACAGCTCAACGGCCGCAACTACGTCAACTTCTGCGACTCCGGCAGCGTGGTGGGCGGGTTGTCTCCCCTGCCCGTCACAGAGGGCATGTGGACCGCCGAGGTGACCTACGAGGTGCCTACCGGGGGGGTCGCGCCCTACGGGATCGCGCTGTCGGCGGGTGACCGGGCCCGCATCCAGGGCCTCGCGGTGGAGGTCGTGCCCAAGAAGGCCCAGGCAGCGCTGCCGACGGTGGAGGCCGCCGAGACGACCACCGCGCAGCAGCTTGCCAACGGCCAGCGTGTCTTCTCGGTGACCGGCTCGGGCTGGACCGCCGGCGGGGAGATCGCCCCGCGGCCGTTGGGCGGCACGTTCCCGCTGGGGCCGGTCCAAGCCGAGTTCTGCACCATCCCCGACGGCGGCCTCGACGCCGTTGCCGACGCCCACTGCGACACCGCCAACGCCGTCACGGTCACCGTCCCCACCGAGGCCCCCGACGGCGTCACCGGCTGGACGCTGGGCGACCTCACCGCCACCGAGATGGTCTACACCATCCCCCAGGGCGGCCTCCCCGACGGCGGCGTCGCCGTCAGGGTCAGCCGCCTCGTCCCCGTACGCGACATCGCCCCCCAGGAGGACGAGACCCACCTCACCGCCGCCGAACTGCAAGGCCCCACCGTGCTGGAGTCCAAGGCGGGGGTGGCGGTGCCGGCGGCGGTGACCGTCAGCGACACGACGCTCTCCGTCGCCGCCGGCGCCAGCGCGACCTACACGGTGGCGCCGGCCGCCGCACCCTCAGGCGACGTGGTGATCGCCCCGACCAGCTCCGGCACCGACACGGCCACCGTCAGCGGCCCGCTGACGTTCACCGCCGCCGGGGGGACCGCGGCCCAGACCGTGACCGTGAGCGGCCTCGCGGTCGGCACGGTCACCGTCAGCCACGCCGTGACCGCCAGCGCGGATCCCCGCTACCCCGTCGGGATGGCCATCGACTCCGTCGCCGTCTCCGTCACCAACCGGCCCCCGGTGTTCGCGACGGCGTCCGCGACCCGCAGCGTGGCCGAGAACACCGCCGCGACCGGCAATGTCGGCGCTGAGGTCACCGCCACCGACGCCGACGGCGACACGCTGTACTACACCCTGTCGGGCACCGACGCGGCCAGCTTCACCATCGACGTCTCCACCGGCCAGATCAAGGTGGGGTCCTCCACGGCGCTGGACTACGAGTCCAACAAGAAGTCCTACAGCGTGACGGTGGAGGTCTCCGACCGCAAGACCCCCGCAGGCGTCGCCGAGACCGGCAACGACATCACCATCGACGACACGATCGCGGTGACGATCAACGTGACCGACGCCAACGACCCGCCGGCCTTCGACGACGGCGCCACCGTGACCCGCAGCGTGGCCGAGAACACCGCCGCGAGCGGCAATGTCGGCGCCGCGGTCGAGGCCACCGACCCTGACAGCGGCGACATGTTGACGTATGCCCTCAAGGCCGGCGACGACTCGGGCAGCTTCGAGGTCGGCTCCTCGACGGGGCAGATCACCGTCAAGGCCGGCACGGTGCTGGACTATGAGTCCGACAAGAAGTCCTACACCGTCACCGTCACCGTGTCCGACGGCAAGAACGCGGCGGGCACCGCCGACAGTGCCGTGGACGACGAGATCACCGTCACCATCAATGTGACCGATGTGAACGAGAAGCCGGCGTTCGCGTCGGCGTCGGCGACGCGCAGTGTGGCCGAGAACACGGCGGCGTCTGGGGATGTGGGTTCGGTGGTGGCGGCGGTCGATCCTGAGGGCGACACGTTGCACTACACCCTGTCGGGTGACGATGCGGCGAGTTTCTCGGTGGGTTCGGGCGGGCAGATCACGGTG
>JAPOQG010000312.1 GCA_026710865.1 Acidimicrobiaceae bacterium | reverse complement strand
TCTTGTCGCCGGTGACATCTTCCTGTCGTCGTCGTCCAACGAACTCCAGGACGGTGCACGCTTGGGCTCCTACATCGGCAACACGAATACGTCCTCCTACGTAGACGACGAGCTGGTCGGCATGCTCGAGGCCGCTGCCAGCGAGCTCGATCCTGTCGTCCGCGAGGGCCAGTACCGCGAGATCATGCAGTACAACTGCGAGAACGTCGGCATCCTGCCGCTCCTCACTTACCTGAGCGTGAACGGCGGTGCCGACAATCTCAGCTGGATCCCGCGCTACGACGACACGGCTCGCGTGGAGGACATGACGCTGAGCTGACCTCCAGGACATAACAGTCCCCTCCACCTGCGAGGGAGCACGACCCGGTTTGGGCCGGTCGTGCTCCCTCGTGGGCTTCTCCGGGGGCAGACCCGCTCGGCCCCTGAAGGGGTGACCACGCCATGTACCCCTGGAACGACGCCATACCCCCCGACGACATAGCCCGGTACCTCGCAGCCGGCTACGGGGACACCTTCAGTGGCGACGAGTACCGCGACATCAGCGCGGGTACTTCGCCGGCATTGATCGTCGTGGACATGACGCTGGCCTTCATCGATGGCCGCTGGCCCACCGGCTGCCCGGACACGGGTTGGCCCGCGGTCGAGGCCAACGCCCGGCTGCTGGACGAGATGCGCCGTCTCGGCTACCCGGTGTACTACACGAAGCTGTACGCCGATCCGGCCCATACCCCTTTCCCGGGCCAGAAGGGCCGCTGGAAGACCGTGGGCCGCCGCCTCCCGGACCCGGACCTGCCGCCGGGCGACGTCATCGTGGACGAGCTGGCTCCCAAGCCCGACGAGCTCGTGATCTGCAAGAGTCACAAGCCCAGCGGGTTCTTCGGCACCGAGCTGGCTGCGCTGCTGGTCTACGACAAGGTCGACACCGTGATCGTCACCGGACTGACCACCAGCGGCTGTGTGCGGGCCACCGCGGTCGACGCCTTCCAGTACAACTTCGACGTGGTCATCCCCTTCGAGTGCGTGGCCGACCGCAGCCAGATCTCCCACAAGGTCAACCTGCTCGACCTGCATATGAAGTACGCGGACATCGCCCCCCTCGACCACGTCATCACCTGGCTGAACAGCCTCAAGAGCTAGCCGGTCGACAGCATTCCCGGGTCCAGGCACTTCCGCCCCGGCCGGCGGGTCCTGTCGTCGTGCCCGTTCGACCGACGGGCCTGCGGCCCATTGTCGGTCGCCCGGACTCGCCGCCACCCCCCGGCCTGGCGTGTCGCGAATACTCCGGCGGGCTGTGTGGACCCCGTGAGGCCGGGGGGTGGCACGGGGGCAAGCAATGGCGGCGCTCGCGCCGCCAGGGCGCGCCCGTGACAGGACCCGCCGGCCGGGGGGCGGATCAGTCCGGCAGAGCGATGACGGCTGAGGTGCCGTCTCGGCGGGAGTCGGCGGTCGCAGTGAGGGTGTCGCCGGTCCGCAGGACGGCCTGGGCGCCGCCGAAACCGCCGATGACGTCGGCCGTGTCGACGAGTTCGTAGCCGGCATCACCGATGGCGGCTCGCCAGCCGGGTTCCAGGCTCTCTTCGGCGGTCACCCGCCCGTCGCCGATCAGGCGGAACCGGCCGGCCTCGACGGCTGCGGCAAGGTCCGCGCCCCCGAGCACCCGGTGCAGGATCTGCAGCTGCCCCTGGGGCTGCATGATTCCGCCCACGACGCCCATGCCGAGCACCGGTCGTCCCTGTTCCAGGATCAGGGTGGGCACGATCGTGTGGTAGGGGCGCTTGGCCGGTCCTACCGCGTTGGGGTGGCTCAGATCGGTGGAGAAGCCCCGCCCCCGGCTCTGGAGCACGAACCCGCCCTCGGGCACGCCCACGCCCGAGCCGAACCGGTCGCACACGCTGGAAGTCAACACCACGGCCTGCTCCGAGGTGAACACCACCGTGAACACCGTGCCCGGCCCCAGCGGCATCGGGCCTCGCCGGGGTGCTCCGCTCATGCGGGCTCGCATCTCGTCGTAGCCGGGAACGTCGGCGTTGGCGGGGTCGGCCAGGCAGTCGAGGGCCACTGCGAAGGCGCGGTCGAGCGCTTCGACCATGGTTGCCGCCGCACGGGCCCCTGTGTCGCCTTCGGTGACGCCGAGCAGTCCCCGGTCGTGCACCCACTGGGCGGCCAGAGCCGCGGCTGCTCCCTGGCAGGGGGGCGGCACCGTCAGCAGCTCGTGATCGCCCAGGCCGGCCCGCAGTGGCTCCACCCATTGGCTGGCGTGGCCGGCGAGGTCGTCGGTGTGCACGCTGGAGCCTGCGGCCACGGCGGCATCGGTGATGGCTTGGGCCAGCGGGCCGCGATAGAGAGCCTCAGGGCCGTTGGCGGCGATCTGGGCCAGGACCGCGGCCAGAGCCGGATTTCGCCACCGCTCGCCCGGGGCCGGGGCAGTGCCCGCCGGGAAGTAGATGGCCTCGCCCGCGGCGTCGAGCCGGCCTCGGGCACCCTGCCACAGCCGGCTGCCGGTTGCGCCGACCTCGGCACCGTTGGCGGCGGCTTCGATGGCTGGCTCGAACAGGGCCGGCCACGGCAGCCGGCCGAACCGGCCGTGCAGATCCGCCCAGGCCGCCACCGCCCCCGGCACGGTCACCGCGCAACCTCCGACGGAGGGCACGAAACCGTGGCCGTTGTCGGGCACCGACGCCGGGTCGGTGCGCCGCCCCGAGCGGCCGCTGCCGTCGAGCACCGCGATCACCCCGCCGGTCGCGACCACCGCCATCAGATCCCCGCCGACACCGGTGCCGGTGGGCTCCACCACCCCCATGACCGCGTCGGCCCCAATGGCGGCGTCGACCGCCGATCCCCCAGCCTCCAACAACGCAACAGCCGCCCCGGCGGCCTTCGGATGGCCTGCTGACACCGCCGCTCGGGCGATCGTCGGGGAGTGGTCTTGCGAGATCACGGCGAGGGAGTCACGGGTTCTACGGGCACCCCGTCGAAACCGCGCCTGCCGTCCATGCTGCCTGGCCGGATCGGACGGTGGAGTGTGCCCATTGGGTTCACGTCCTCTGATGGAGGTGGCTGCGGCCGTGCCGGCTACGCCCAGCCGTAGGGCATGGGGATCAACGTGTGTTTCCAAGGATCAACCGACATACGGAGCCCTTCGAGCGTGTACGCCCCGAGCAGGGGACGAGCGCCATCCTCGCCGAAGATCACCCAGGTAACCGTGCTGCGCCCGTCTACTGTTGCCCGCGCCTCGCCGACTTCCCAGGCGACTCGACGGCCGTCGGCCAGCGTGAGGCCGACCTTCTCCGTTGGCGCGACTCCCAGACTCCTCAACATGCTGTCCGGCACGATCGTGTAGCTGCTGCCGGTGTCCACCATCGCGTCCAATTGCAACGACCGCTCGCCGTCCAGGCTCTCGAGTCGGATCGGCCAGTCGAATACGCCCACGGGTCCCTCCCAGTCCGGGAACGGCAGCTTGAGACGCCCTCTTGAAGCTGTCATTATATTTCATTATACGCGATGTATGCTCGGGGACAACCTTCAGTTGCCCGGCCCATGTTCTTGGCGACTCGCATCGTTGAATGAGATGTCACCCGCGGCGGTTGTATACAGTCGGTCTCCGTGGCTGCCCGGCTCCGACACCTCGCCATCTCTGTGCCCGACGTCGCCGCGGCCCAGGCCTTCTTCGAGCAGGCGTTCGGCATGACCAAGGCCGGCGACGCCGGGCGGGGCGTGTACATGACCGACGGCGTGATGAACGTGGCCCTGCTTCACTTCGGTGACGATCCGGTGGTCGGGGTCACCGAGGCGGGCGACGGCTCGGAGCCCTTCTACGGGCTCTATCACTTCGGGATGTGGGTTGACGATCTTGAGGAGGCCGGGGCCCAGGTGGAGTCGGCCGGGGCCGAGCACCTGAGGGGCCGGCGGCCCGATGAGCCCGACCGCTACTACGAGGTCAAGTACCGCTCACCCGACGGTCTGGTGTTCGATCTCACCACGTCGGGCTGGATCGGGGCGTTGCGAGATCCTGCGGGGCCCGACCCGGCAGATTCCGGTGACACGAGCTGAAGACCGGGTGCTGATCGCCGGCGCCGGACCGGTGGGTCTGGTGCTGGCCCTGTGCCTGGCCCGGCGCGGCCACCGGGTGCTGGTGGTCGAGAAGCTGGTGGACCTGCTCGACCAGGTCCGCCGGGCCGGAACCATCCACGCGGCCACCCTGGAGATGCTCGACGACATCGGCCTCTACGAGCGCCTCGAACCCCGCGGCATCGTCGCTCCCCTCGTCCACTACTGGGACCGCGGCGACTCCGAGCCCATCGCGGTGTTCGACCACGGAGTGCTGGCCGGCGACACCCGCTTCCCCCACGCACTGCAGTGCGACCGCCTCAAGCTGGTGGAGGAGGCGCTCAAGATGGCCTCCGGCAACGACCTGATCGAGATCCGCACCGGAACCGAGCTGGTCGGCTTCCGCCAGGGGGCCGATTCGGTGACCGCGGCGGTCGAGACCGCCGACGGCGAACGCCAGGAGCTTCAGGGCAGCCACCTGGTGGGTTGCGAGGGCGCCCACAGCGTGGTGCGCAAGCAGCTCGGCATCGACTTCGAGGGGTTCGCCTTCCCCGACCGCACGATGACGCTGAGCGTGCTGTTCGACTTCGACAAGATCCTGCCCTACGGCCATCGCAACTACATCCTCGACCCGGTCGAATGGGCCAACCTGTTCAGGTGGACCGACCTGTGGAGGGTGGTGCTGCCCGCCGACGTGGACGCGGAGGCCGACGCGCTCCTCGACGACGATGTCATAGAGGCCGGGCTGCAAAGGTTCCACCCCACCGGTGAGCCCTACGAGGTGGTGTCGAAGTCGCTCTACACCGTCCACCAGCGGGTGGCCGAGACGTTCCGGACGGGGCGGGTGCTGTTGGCCGGCGACGCGGCCCACGTCAACAGCCCCATCGGCGCCATGGGCATGAACAGCGGCATCCACGACGCCGTGAACCTCGCCGCCAAGCTGTCGTCGGTGCTGCGCGACGAGGACGGCGGCGGGGTCCTGGACCGCTACGTCCGCCAGCGCCGCCATGTGGCCGTGGCCCATGTGCAGGCCATCACCATCCGCAACAAGAAGCTGATGGCCGAGGCCGATCCGGAGGTGCGCAGACGCAATCGCGACGAGCTGCGCCGGGCCGCCGACGATCCCGACCTGGCCCGGGAGTTCCTGTTGAGAGCGTCGCTGATCTCCAGCGTGCGCGAGGCCGCGGAGATCCTGTGACCAGAGGCCGAGCAACAAGGCGGGCGAATCCGGCCCGTATGGGCGAGGTCGTGGGCTGTGATGCCTTGGTTTGGGCGGCCAGTGAGCGCAGCGAACAGGAGCGGGAATCTCCCCCTCGCGGCGCAAGGGCCTCCGCGCAGTCCGTGTGATGGGCGGGATCGAGGCCCGGCTGGCCGCGATGGGGCTCACCCTGCCCGAACCCCGGCAGTTCCCCAGCGCCAACCGCCGGGGCTGTGTCCGCGTCGGCGACGTGATGTTCGTGTCGGGTCACGGCCCGCACCATCCCGGGATGGACATCGTGCGAACCGGCAAGCTCGGTGCCGAGCTGACCGTCGAGCAGGGCTACGAGGCGGCCAAGGCCTGCGGGCTGTCCATCCTGGCCACCCTGCGGGCCGAGCTGGGCGACCTTGACCGGGTCCGCCGGGTGGTGCGCCTGCTGGGCATGGTCAACTCGACCTCCGACTTCGAGCTCATGCCGAGGGTCGTGGACGGCGCTTCGGACCTGTTCTTCGAGCTGTTCGGCCCCGAGCGCGGCTGCCACGCCCGGGCCGCGGTCGGCATGGCCGGCCTGCCCCGCCAGCAGCCGGTCGAGATCAACGGAGAGTTCGAGGTGTCAGACCCATGACCACGCTGGTGACCGGAATCGGGCTGGTGGGCACGTCATTCGCCCGCTGCGCCCTGCAGAGGGGCGAGCAGGTCGTCTTCCTGGACCTGCAGGAACGTCCCGACTACCTCCATGAGCGCCTCGGACCGGTAGCGGCCGACATCGTCACGGTCAAGGCCGACATCCGCGACCAGTCGGCAGTCCTCGCAGCCATGCGGGACCACAAGGTGGACACGGTGGTGCATACCGCCGGGCTGATCGGCGACAGCGTGTCGCGGCAGCTCTACGTCGGCTTCGAGGTGAACGTCACCGGCACCATCAACGTGCTGGAGGCGGTGCGGCTCAACCGGGTGCGCCGCCTGGTGCACATCAGCAGCTTCGCGGTGTATGACCGGCGCCGGGCCCGGGGTGCGCCGATCACCGAGGAAGCGCCCCGGGGGCCGGGGCGGGCCTACGGCAACTCCAAGGTCATGAAGGAACTGGCCGCTGAGAGCTACCAGAAGGAGTTCGGCTTCGAGCTGGCCGTCCTGCGGCCGGCCAACGCCTACGGGTACGGGCACTTCGAGGGGGGATCCTTCGGATCCAAGATCCAGGCCCTGCTCCAGGCCGGTATGAAGGGCCAGACCGCCTTCGTGAAGCAGGAGCACACCATGGACTTCGAGTACGTGTACGACCTCGACGTCGGCCGGGCTGTGGACCTCGCGGCCACCGTGGACCTTCCCGAGCAGCCCGTCTTCAATATCGGGACCGGCACGGTCACCACCTTCGACGACCTGGTAGCCGCGGCCCGGCGGATCTTCAGCGACCTGAAGGTCCAGGTGATCCCGGGCAAGCCGCCCGCGGTGTCGGCCGGCGATCCGCTCGACCTGTGGCACACCGAGGCCGGTCTGGGCTGGACCCCCACGTTCGACATGGAGGCCGGGCTGAGCCACTACGCGTTCGAGTTGAGGAGGCTGGCCGGGTGACCCTCCCCCGGAACTGGCAGCAGGATGCTCGCTATGCGTGCGAAACGCTGCCAGTTCGCGGATGGGTTGGGGTTGCCTGGGGAACTGGCAGCAGGATGCTCGCTATGCGTGCGAAACGCTGCCAGTTCGCGGATGGGCTGGGGTCGCGTGGGGAATTGGCAGCAGGATGCTCGCTATGCGTGCGAAACGCTGCCGGTTCGCGGTGCGTTTGGATGAGCCGGGGAGGCTGAAGAGATGATCGACATGCTGGTTCGCAACGCCGACTGGCTCATCACCATGGATCCCGAGCGCCGCATGGTGCGCGACGGCGCCATGGCGGTGGGCGGCGGCGAGATCAAGGCGGTGGGCACCACCGCCGGCGTCGAGGCTGCCGGCTACCGGGAGGCGGCCCGCACCATCGACGGACGGGGCCGGCTAATCACCCCCGGCTTCATCGACAACCACCAGCATCTGGCGCCGTTCTTCGTGCGGGGCCTCGGCGACGACGTGCCCCTCAAGGTGTTCCTCCACGACCGCTGCTACCCCATGGAGGCCGGCGTCACCGACGAGGAGGCCTACCTGGCCGCGATGTGCGCGCTGCTGGAGTCGGTCCGCCACGGCACCACCACGCTGTGCGATCCGGGCTCCCAGAATCCCGAGAACTCGGCTCTGGCCGTCGACGAGGTCGGCTGCCGGGCCGTGCTGTCCCGGTCGCTGACCGACATGGCCGGTGGGCGGGCCATGCCGGGCACGTTCGACTCGACCACCGACGAGGCCATCGCCTCCGGGCTGGACTTCGTGGAGTCCCATGCGGGTGCGGCCGGCGGACGGGTCCGGCCCTGGTTCTCGCTGCGCACCGAGCGCATGGTGTCGGACCGTCTGTGCGTCGCTGTCCGCGAGATGGCCGCCGAGCACGGCACCGGCATCGTGTCGCACATGATCTCCAACCGCGACTCCGTCGAGCACCACCAGCGGGTGTTCGACGGCGAGCGGCCCATCGCCCGCTACGAGCGCAACGGCGTGCTCGGACCCAACGTGCAGCTCGTGCACTGCCACTTTCTCACCGAGGAGGAGTGCGACCTGCTGGCCGAGCGCGACGTGAAGGTGTCGATGTGCCCCACGGCCAGCGCGGTGTTCGGCTGGGGAGGCCTCCAGCGGGCGACCCACCTCAAGCTGCTGGAGCGGGGAGTGACCGTGGGGGTGGGCACCGACATCGGGGCGTGCTCGCACACCACCGACATCCTGCGCATCGCCCAGTACTTCCGGGTGTACCGCGACATCTTCGAGGATGCCTCGCTGATGCCGGCCGAGACCATCCTCGAGCACCTCACCATCGACGGCGCCCGCTCGGTGCTGTGGGATGACCAGATCGGCTCGTTGGAGGCGGGCAAGCGGGCCGACTTCCTGCTGTTCGACCTCGACCGGCCCGAGTGGGTGCCGCTGCACAACCCGCTGTCGAACCTGGGCCACGGCGTCAGCGGCGACTCGATCGACACCGTCGTCATTGACGGCAACGTGATCGTTGAGGCCGGCGAGTTCGTGAACCTCGACGCCCGCGCCATCATGGCCCGGGGCCGCGAGGCCGCCACCGCCGCAGCCGAGCGCACCGGCCTAGCCCATTTCGCCACCCCCCGCTGGCCTGTGGTCTAAGCGACGCCGGCCGGGGGGAGGCGTTCTCGCGGATCTCTTACCAGCACCTGCCAACCTGAGTTCACTCCAGCCCCAACTGGCGCCGAGGTCTCCCCCCAAGGCCTCGGCGCCGGCGCGTCAGCGCAGCGCTCAGATTGCGACCCGGACGAGGATGGCGATGGCCGAGGCGACCGCGAACACCAGCACCGCTGGGCGCACCACCGAGGGCTTGATGCGGGGCGCCACCCATCCCGACACCGCGAACCCGACGACCATGCCCGGGGCCAGCAGCAGGCCCCGGCCCAGGTCACCCAACTCGAGTTCTCCCACCACGGCCAGCGCCCCCAGCGATGTGGCCGCGCCGAAGGACTGGATCGGAGCCAGAGTGCCGCGGATCTCGCTGCCGGAGCTGCGCTGGTAGACCAGCGTCAGGGGTGGGCCGCCCACGCCGATGGTGGTGCCCATCAGACCCGACAGCGCCCCCGCGCCGAACAGCGCCGGCGTGGTCTGGGGCAGCGACACGCCGGCCACGCTGACGGCGACCAGCGCCAGGATGGCGAACGCGAACACGATGGCCAGTCCGGTGGTCGACAGCCACGTCACCGCCAGCGCCCCCAGCACCATCCCCGGCGTTCGGCCCACGAGCAGCCACTTGACCCCCCGGAAGTCCGCCGAGGACCAGTCCCGGACGGTGATCAGCAGTGTCAGGATCACTCCCGCGCACAGCATCGGTCCGGGGATCAGCTCGGGATCGATCAGCACCAGCAGGGGAGCGGCCACCAGGCCCAAGCCGAAGCCGATCGAGCCGTGCAGCGCACCGCCGATCGCCAGGGCCGCGAGGCCGAACGCCAACTCCGCCCCGGTCATCGCCTGTATACCGTACGGCGCGATTCTCCTGGCACACTGTCGCCGTGCGGATTTGTGTCGTGGGCGCGGGAGCGATCGGCGGGATGCTGGCGGCCCGCCTGTCGGCCGACGGTCACGACGTGGGCGTCATCGCCCGGGGCGAGCACCTGGACGCCATCCGGCAGCACGGACTGAGGCTGGTGGAGTTGGACGGGTCCACCACGGTGGCGGCCGGGATCGAGGCTTCGGCCAGCTTCGGAGCCCTGGGAACGCACGACACGGTGATCCTGGCCCTCAAGGCCCATCAGATCGCGGCGGTGGCCCACGAACTCGGGGCGCTGTTCGACGAGCACACCACGGTCGTGCCGGTGCAGAACGGCATCGGCTGGTGGTACTTCGAACGCCACGGCGGGCCCCACGACGGGCACCGACTCGATGCTCTGGACCCCGACGGCGCCATCGCGGCCTCGGTGCCGGCGGAACGGATCGTGGCCTGCATCGCCTATCCGGCCGCGGAGAAGACCGCGCCCGGTGAGATCACCCACGTCGAGGGCGACCGCTTCCCGGTGGGCGAGCTCGACGGCACCAAGTCCCCGAGGGCGAGAGGGCTGGCGGACGCTCTGGCGTCGGCCGGGTTCAAGTCCCGCGTGCTGACCGACATCCGCTCCCACCTGTGGGTCAAGGCGTGGGGGAACCTGGCCTTCAACCCGATCAGTGCCCTCACCGGCGCGACGCTGGCCGGGATCTGTCGCACGCCGGCCACGCGGGACCTCGCCGCGCAGATGATGACCGAGGCCGGCCAGATCGCCGAGGCTCTCGGGGTGAGCATCCGCATCAGCGTCGAGCGTCGCATCGCCGGCACCGAGGCCGTGGGCGAGCACAAGACCTCGATGCTCCAGGACGCCGAGGCCGGTCGTCCGCTGGAGCTAGATCCGCTGGTCGGCGTATTCGTCGAGCTCGGCGAGCTCACCGGCGTGCCCACGCCCGCCATCAGTACCGTCTACGGCCTCGCCTCCCTGCTCAACCACCGCCTGGCGGCCGTCACAGAGGCCGAGCGGGAAGGCAACCGTTCGTGATGATCTCGGCGGGGCGTCGAGCGAGGCCGTGGGCTGTGTCGGCTTGGTTTGGGCGGCCCGTGAGCGCAGCGAACAAGAGCGGGAGACACTGCGCCGCCTCGCGGGGGACTGGCATTCGCCTGCGGGGTGGAACATGACCGATCCGGCGACTCTGCGGGGCCTGCTCGACGCGGGGGCCGACGGTGATCCGGCCATCGTCACCGGTGACGGCGCGGTGCTCAGCCATGGTGAGCTGCGGGCCGAGGTGGACCGGCTCGCGAGCCGGTTGAGGGCTCTGGGGCTGCAAGCCGACGACCGCATCGCCATCGTGGTTCCCAACGGTCCGGAGATGGCCATCGCCTTCCTGGCCGCCGCCTGCGCCGGCTGCGCCGCGCCGCTCAATCCCAAGTACCGCACCGACGAGCTGCGCTTCTACCTCGACGACTTGGGCGCCAGGGCGCTCATCACCCGCCCCGACGAGTCGGGCTCGGATGCCCGGGACGCAGCCCGGGCCGCCGATGCCGGGGTGCTGCCGGTGGCGCTGACCGGTTCAGCCTCGGGCGGCTCCGGGTTGATCGACCTGATCGCCTCGTCGCCGGCCACCGAGCCCTCGGCGCCGAACGGGCCGTCCCCCGACGACGTCGCCCTGGTCCTGCACACCTCCGGGACCACGTCGAGGCCCAAGATCGTGCCGCTCCGCCAGCGGAACCTGGCCCGCTCCGCTACCGGCATCGCCGAGTCGCTGGCGTTGACCACGGCCGACCGGTCGTTGCAGGTGATGCCGTTGTTCCATATTCACGGGCTGCTGGCCGGGCTCCTGGCCCCGCTGTCGGCCGGCGGCTCGGTGGCCTGCACCGAGGGCTTCGACGCCTTCCGGTTCTTCGCCCAGCTCTCCGAGCTGCACCCGACCTACTACACCGCGGTGCCGACCATGCACCAGATGGTGATCGCTCGGTCGTCCCGCCACCGCGACGCGGCCCGGGACGCAGCCCTGCGGTTCGTGCGCTCGTCGTCGGCCTCGCTGCCCGAGCCGGTGCTGCAGGAACTGGTCGGGCTGTTCGGAGCGCCGGTGATCGAGGCCTACGGCATGACGGAGGCCACCCACCAGATGTGCGCCAACCCGTTGCCGCCCGCGGTGGCCAAGCCAAGGTCGGTGGGGGTCGCCACCGGCATCGAGCTGGCCGTTCTCGACCGCGACAACCGCGTCCTGGCCGCGGGGGAGCGCGGCGAGGTGTCCATCAAGGGCCCCACGGTGATCGACGGCTACGAGAACAACCCCGACGCCAACGCGGCCGCCTTCACCGACGGCTGGTTCCGCACCGGCGACGAGGGCTACCTCGACGGCGACGGCTACCTGTTCCTCACGGGGCGGCTCAAGGAGCAGATCAACCGGGGCGGCGAGAAAGTGTCCCCGCTCGAGGTGGACGAAGCCCTGCTGCGCCATGAGTCGGTGGCCCAGGCGGTGACGTTCGCCGTGCCGCACCCCAAGCTCGGCGAGGAGGTCGCCGCCGCGGTGGTGGCCGCCGACGGAGCCGACATCGACGAGCGCGAGCTGCGCCGGTTCCTGTCGAAGTCGCTGGCCGCGTTCAAGGTCCCCCGCCGGGTCCTGGTCCTAGACGAGCTCCCCAAGGGCCCGACGGGCAAGCTCCAGCGCATAGGCCTGGCCGAACGCCTGGGCCTCACCGTGGACGACTGAGAGCAGGGCCGAGCCGGCCCGTTCCAGGGCGCAGTACGGTGAGGCTCCTGCGACGCCTGCAGACCGCAGCCCTCGTGCTGGGCGCGTCCGTGTTGACGGTCGGCTGCGTAGACCCGGTCGCCGAGGTGACCGTCGCCGAGGTGGCCGTCAACGGGGGGATCGTCGTGACAGTTCAGGACGCCGCGACCCCCTCATGGGCGCGGAATCGTCCCTGTTGCGGTGGTGGCGGTGCTGGTGATTCTGGCCCTGCTGCCATGGTGGCTCTCCCGCCTTCACGCCGCGGCGCGAGGCGTCCTGTTCCCGGAGTCCGACCGCTCAGAACCGCCCCCGGCTTCTTGAGCGGGCCCCGAGCAGGCCCCCGGCCGTCTCCGGCTTCGTAGACTGCCTTCAATGCCTCAGATCGAGATGTTGACCCTGGCGAACCACGCCGAGGTGCAGAACGGGCTGCTGTACATGAGCGGCGCCGGCTGGGACAGGGTGACCCGGGCCTACCGGGAGGGCGACAAGCCCCGCCCGCAGCACTTCTCCATCGCGCTGTCGGTGCTGGTCCCGTGGTCGGAGACCAACCAGCGCCACGAGGTGGTGATCCGCGTCGAGGACGAGGACGGCCACCACAAGCTGATGGAGGCCAAAGCCAACATCGAGGTCGGCCGGCCGCCCGGCAAGGTGCCGGGATCCGACAGCCGCTCGCCGTTGGTGGTGACCGGCATTGTCCAGTTCCCCCAGGCCGGGGGCTACCGGGTGAGAGCCACCCTCGGAGACGAGCAGCGCGACTACGCCTTCCGGGTCATCGACAAGGTCACCTGAGGGCCATGGTCAAGGAGTTGCTGGAGCTGCCCCGAGCCACCTGGCCGCGGGCGGTGCTGTTCGCCGGCATCGCCGCGGTGCTGATCGCGATCCCATCGGATCTGATCGACACCCCGATCTTCGGCCGGCCGGTGGCCGTGCGCTGGATCGACTACGTGATCCTGGCCGTCACCTCCGCGCTGATGGGGCTGATATTCGCCATCCGCCCCCAGCCGGCTGAGGAGCCCGTGTCCGAGGAGTTGGCCGTGACCGTCGACCGCCAGGGCACCCGCACCATCTGGGGCGGGTTCGTGTCGTTCCTGGCGGTGGGCTGCCCGGTGTGCAACCAGGCCGTGGTGGCGTTGGTGGGCGTGTCGGGCGCCCTGTCGTGGTGGGCCCCCGTGCAGCCCGTCATCGGCCTGCTGGCGGTGGGGCTCCTGCTCTACACCCTGCGCAAGCGCCTCAACACCTACAAGCTCGCCGCCTGCCCGGTCCCGGCCTAGCCCGGCTCGGGAACACGTCCGCGGCTCACGGTGCGGCCGGTGCGGGGGGCTCCACGGCGCGGTGCATGGCTGCGGCCACCAGCGCGGGCAGGGCCAGCGAGATCAGCATCAGGGTCTTGAGGGGCGCCCCGAGTTGGAGCAGGCCGCTGACGATCGCCGACAGGAGGGCGGCCGAGCCCAGCAGGGCGGCCCGGAAGGTGCCGATGCCCCAGCCGGACTGGGCCGGAAGGGCCGCCACCAGCATGGCGTTGGCCACCGGCAGCACCGAGACCGCCATCCCCACGAAGGGCACCAGCATCCACACCCCCACCTTGGCCGGCGCCAGCAGCAGGGGCAGCCCGAAGGCGAACGTCGTCGCCGTCATCAGCCTGGCGGTCCACGGTCCCCCGCGCTGGTCGTACAGGGCCCCGCCCACCAGCTTCACCGGAGCCGACAGGAGCCGGCCCCCAGCCAACAGCACGCCCACCAGCCACAGGTTCACCCCCCGTGACTCGAAGAACGTCGGCGAGAAGCCGATCACCACGAAGTGCATGGACACCCCTCCGAAGCTGGCCCAGAAGGCCAGCCGGTAGGTGTGCTTGCGGGCGTACTGGACCAACTGGGCCAGCAGCGGCATCGGCGCCCGGTCCCCGGCGGGCTCCACCCATCGGGGCACGTAGGCGATGGCCAGCAGCGGGGGCACCGCGCAGCCGACGTACACCCAGCGCCAGCCCGCCCCGGCGAAGACGCTCAGGGCGGCCGCGGCCAGACCGAACGAGTAGGCCTGGCCCCACACCGCGATGGCCTTGCCCTCCGAGCCCGGGTACAGCCGGGCCACGCTGGCCAGCCCGGGCGGGAAGTAGAGCCCGAAGGCGACACCCAGCAGGGTCTGGCCCAACAGCAGCGTCCAGAAGCTCGGCGCTGCCGCCGACAGCGTCATGCCGGTCGCCAGCGCCACTGCCGAGGCCCGGACCAGGGCCCGGTTGCTGAGCCGGCGGCTGCTGATGCCGCCGAGGACGTTGAACGAGGCGATGCCGGCTGACACCGCGGCCAGGATGGCGGCCAGGTTGCTCTCGGTGAGGTCGAGGTCGGGCTGCACCAGCGGGAACAGCGGCGACATCATCGTCTCGGCCCCGCCGAGGATGAAGTACAGCGTGAACAGGTACGCGAAGGTCGTCTGACGCGGCGTCATCCCGCCGCCGGCCGTTTGATCGCTCAATTCACCCAGCAGGCCACCAGGTGGCCACTGGAGCGCTCCCGCAGCGGCGGGCGCTCCTCGAAGCACTGCTCCACCGCCAACGGACAGCGGGTGTTGAACCGGCAGCCCTTGGGCGGGTCCATCGGGCTGGGCAGGTCGCCCTTGAGGGGCTCGTGGTCGCCGCGAGTGGTCGGATCGGGCACCGGCACCGCGGAGAGCAGGGCCTGGGAGTAGGGATGGGTCGGGTTCTCGTAGATGTCGTGGTGGCTGCCGATCTCCATCAGGTGTCCCAGGTACATGATGGCCACCCGGTCCGACACGTGGCGCACAACCGCCAGGTTGTGGGAGATGAACAGGTAGGACAGGCCGACGCTCTCCTTGAGCTCGACCAGCAGGTTGACGATCTGGGGCTGGATCGACACGTCCAGGGCCGCGGTGGCCTCGTCGGCCACCACGAAGCCGGGATGCAGCGCCAGGGCCCGGGCGATCACGATGCGCTGGCGCTGGCCGCCGGAGAAGGCGTGGGGGTACTTGTCGGCCGCGCTGGCGGTCATCCCCACCGTCTCCAGCAGTTCGGCCACCGCCGCCTCGAGCTCCTTGCCCCGCTTGCGGGTGTGCACCATGAAGGGCTCGGCGACGCTCTCGCCCACCTTGATCTTCGGGTTGAGTGCCGAGTAGGGGTCCTGGAAGATCATCTGGACCTGCTTGCGCATGGCCCGCCAGTTCCGCCGGCTGAGGTTGGTCACGTCCTTGCCCTCGAAGAGCACCTGGCCCTTGGTGGGTTTCACCGCTCCGAGCAGCGCACGGCCCGCGGTGGACTTGCCGCAGCCCGACTCGCCCACCAGGCCGACGGTCTCGCCGGGTGCCACCGCGATGCTGAAGTCGTCGAGCGCGTACACCGTCCGTCGGCGGCTGCCCACCCAGCGGCTGAAGTGGACGCTGACGTCCCGGCTCTCGACCAGGGGCACGACCGGCTCGTTCACGTCGCCTCCTCCCCACGGAACGAGCGCGAACGGGTCAGTGCCCATCGCGTAGCAGCCGTGTCACTCCCGCTCTTGTTCGCTGCGCTCACAGGCCGCTCGGGCCACGGCCTCGCTCGGGCTCTCCTCAGGATCCTCACGAGTCGCTCCCCGTCCGCTCGGCCCCGGGGCGGTTGTAGCAGGCCACCCAGCGCCGCTCGGCGATCCTGACCAGCGGCGGCGGCGTCACCTGGCAGGTGTCCTGAGCCTCGACGCAGCGGGGCTCGAAGGCGCAGCCCGGTGGGAATCGGGCCCGGTCGAGCGGCTCGCCCGGTATGCCGGTCAGCTCGGTCTCGGCCTGGTCCACTCTCGGCACCGACTTGAGCAGGCCGAGCGAGTAGGGGTGCTGCGGGTCGGCGAACATCTCGGCGATGGGAGCCCGCTCCACGATCCGTCCGGCGTACATGACCTGCACGCGGTCGCAGAACTGGGCCACCACACCGAGGTCGTGGGTGATCATCAGCACCGAGACGCCGAGTTCGGTGGACAGGTTGCGCAGCAGGGTGAGGATCTGGTCCTGGATGGTCACGTCGAGCCCGGTGGTGGGCTCGTCCGCGATCAGCAGCGTCGGCTCGCAGGCCAGCGCGGTGGCGATCATCACCCGCTGGCGCATGCCTCCCGACAGCTCGTAGGCGTAGGCCTTCAGGCGCTCGGGCGCGTTGGCGATGCCCACCATGTCGAGCAGTTCCAGCGAGCGCGTCCTGACGGCCGGACCCTGCAGGCCGACCCTGCGCTGCAGCAGCTCCCGCAGCTGCGCGCCCACCGTCTTGAGTGGGTTGAGCGACACCATCGGGTCCTGGAAGATCATGGCGATCTCCCGGCCCCGCACCCGGTTGGCCACCGCCTCGTCGAGCACGTCCTCGCCCTTCCAGCGCACCGAGCCCCCCATGATGCGCCCCGGCGGCAGGACCATGCCCAGGATGGCCAGGCCCATGACGCTCTTGCCCGAGCCCGACTCGCCCACCACTCCGAGGCGCTCGTGGGAGCCGACGTTCAGGGTCAGGCCGTCCACGCCCAGCACCGTGCCGTCGCGGGTGGGGAAGCCCACGGTGAGGTCCTTGACCTCCAGCAGGCGCTCGGTGCGGCCGTTGTCGCCGGTCGTGCTCACCGTCACCCTCCGGGCCTCTCGAGTGCCCTCGCCATGGTGAGGCCCGTCTTCTCCGGCCATCGTGAAGACCTGGGTGCGAGGTGTAGCCGGCTCATCTCAGGCACCGGGCCTCTCGAGGATGATCTGCTCGCGCTCGGCCACGTCGTTGAACGACTGCAGCCACAGCGAGAGCAGGTTGACGCCCAGCACCACGATGGCGATGGCCATGCCCGCGAAGGTGACGATCCACCATCCGTCGGTGATGTAGTTGCGGCCCTCCTGGATCATCAGACCCCACGACGAGCGGGGCGGCTGCACCCCGAAACCGAGGAAGGCGAAGGCCGACTCCGAGAGGATGGCTGCGGCCAGCTCCAGCACGCTCAGCGTGATGAGCGAGCTGACCAGGTTGGGCAGCAGGTGCCGCCACATGATCCGTCGCGACGATGCGCCTGCCAGCTCCGACGCCTCCACGTACAGCGATGTCTTGAGGGTGAACACCAGGCCGCGCCCCACCCTGGTGAACACCATCCAGCTGGATATGGCGATCACGACGATGACGAGCCACACGCTCGGCCCGAACGCGGCGACCAGGATCAGCCCGGCCAGCACGCCCGGGAAGGCCATCTGCACGTCGGCGGCCGAGATGATGAGGGTGTCGATCTTCCCGCCGATGTAGCCCGCGATGAGCCCCAGGGCGGTGCCGAGGACGGCCGCGATGATGACCGCGGCCAGGCTGACCAGCAGCGAGATGCGGGCGCCGTCGATCAGCCGGGCCAGGATGTCGCGGCCGAGCTGGTCGGTGCCCAGGGGGTGCGACCACGCGCCGCCCCAACCGATCGGGGGAGTGAGCTTGTCGGGCAGGCTCTGCTGGGCCGGGTCCTTGATGAACGGCAGCCACGGGCCGAGGATGGCCACCAGGGCGAACAGCGTGCAGATGATGAGCCCTGAGATGCCCGCCTTGGATTTGCGCAGGTGCGACCTCAGGTCGGCCATGACGGTGGCGTTCTCGGGCGGCGCCGCATCGCCCGCACCGCCGTCGGCGGCCGGACCCATCGGGTTCTCGGTGACCGTCATGCCAGGTCCACCCGCGGGTCGATCAGCCGGCGGGCTACGTCCACCAGCAGGTTGGTCACCACCACCAGCGTGGCCAGCACCACCACCGCGGCCTGCACCAGGACCAGGTCACGGTTCTCGATGGCGTGGATGGCGAGGCGGCCCACGCCGGGCCAGGCGAACACCACCTCGATCACCACCGTGTAGCCGGTGAACATCCGGGTCAGCTCCCACCCCGTCATGGTCACGAAGCCCGAGGCCACGTTGCGGAAGGTGTGGTGCACGATCGTGTAGGACCGGGAGAATCCCCGCGACATCGCGGTGACTGCGTACGGTTTTCGCAGCTCCTCGACGATCCCGCGCCGGGTCATCTGGGCCAACCGCCCCGCGCTGGCGAGGCCGATGGCGACCGACGGGAGGATCAGCGACACGAACCCGCTCGAGCCGAAGGTCGGCACCCAGCCGAGCTGAACCGCGAACACGATGATGAGCAGGTAGCCGATCCAGAACGGCGGAGCGCTGATCGACACCATCGAGAAGCCGAGCACCGCGTGGTCGGCGAAGCGGCGCTCCCACCACGCGGCCAGCATTCCCATGGGTGCAGCCAGCAGCACGGTCACGACGGTGGCCCCGCCCACCAGCTTCAGGGTGGCCGGCAGCCGCTGGAACACGAGCTTCGAGGCCGGTTGGCTCTGCCAGAACGACTCGCCGAGGTCGCCCACCACCAGGCCAGACACGAAGTCCCAGTACTGGACGCTCAGGGGCCGGTCCAGCCCGAGCACGGCCCGGCGGTTGGCCCGGTGCTCCTCGGTGGCTTCCAGCGGCAGCGACACCGTGGCCGGGTCGGTGAAGATGTGGGTGACCACGAACACCAGTGTGGTGACCACGAACACGACGAGGGCGGCGGCGATGATGCGTTTGGCGAGCCACCGAAGCAAGGCGCTCCCTCCCGTCGGGCCATCAACTGGCCCGCGACCGGGGCCGTCTGTATACCGTAGCCGGACTTCCCCGGCGGCTCCGAATCAGGCAACGCGCACATGTCCGAGACTGACACCTTCCTCGCCAAGCTCACCGGGGGCAGCTTTCGCGAATGGTCGCGGGAGGTCGTGACCACCGACCCTCTGGCATTCAGCGACCGGCACGCTTACGCCGTCCGATTGGCGGCGCTGCAGGCCGACGACCCGCTCGCGGAGGCGGTCAAGGTCGGGTTCGCCGGCATCGGCGGCCACGAGGTCGCGGTGATCTGCAGCGACTACGGGTTTGTGGCGGGCACGCTGGGCATCGCGGCGGCCGAACGGGTGGCCCGGGCCTTCGTGGTCGCCACCGCGGCCCGCAGACCGGTGGTCGGGATCTGCCGGTCGGGCGGAACCCGCATGCAGGAGGGAACGCCGGCGTTCGTCAAGATGCTGTCGATCGGTGCCGCCATCTCGGAGCATCGCGAGGCCGGACTCGCGTTTCTCAGCTACTTGATGCATCCCGCGATGGGCGGGGCGCTCGCGGCCTGGGGCACCCAGGGTCAGCTGGTGTGGGCTTCGCCGGGCACGTCGATCTCGGTCACGGGCCCCCGAGTGGTGGAGGCCGTCACCGGCGAGACCGTCCCGCTTCATGAGATCGCCTCGGAGGCCGCCCTGGAGCGGGGCCTGATCGACGACATCGTCCACCCCGACGTGCTGGCGCCGCGGATCGCGGAATGGCTGGACATCGTTGTTGCCGGGGGCGGGCCGCCGGCTGGGTCGTCGAGGCCGCCGGCTGGGTCTCCTCGCGTCGTCGCTTCACAGGAGCAGCTCGATCCGTGGCGTTCCGTGCTCCGCTCGAGGGCGCAGGACCGCCCGTCGATCGAGTCGGTGATCGAGGCCGCCGACTCCCCGCTGATCGAGATCCGCGGCGACCGCGCCGGCGAGGACGACCGCGGCCTGCTCGCGGGATTCGCCCGGTTCCGGGGTGTGCCGGCTGTCGCGCTCGGCTTCCGGCGGCCGGAGGGGCGCGGGGCGGAGGTCTCGCCGGCCGGCTACCGCAAGGCGCAGCGGGCAGTGTCGATCGCCGACGAGCTCGATCTCCCGCTGGTGTCCTTCATCGACACTCGGGGCGCGGGCGTGGGCGCCGAGGTGGAGGCCGCCGGCCTGGCCCATGCGGTCGGCACGCTGATACGGGAGCTCCTCGGCGTTCGGATCCCCACCGTCTCGGTCCTGGTCGGCGAGGGCTCCGGCGCGGGCGCCATCGCCTTGGTGGCCGCCGACGCAATGATCGCGCTCGAGCACGCCTGGCTCGCCCCCATCGCGCCGGAGGCCGCATCCGCCATCCTGTTCCGCGACACCGAGGCGGCGGCACAGATGGCACGAGGCCAGGCCGCCGACGTCGAGGCGCTGCGAAGCGAGGGGATCGTCGACACCGTCGTGGCCGAAGGCCCCACGGTGGCGCAGACCTCGGCCACTCTGGCCGACGCGGTCGCCCGCGCACTGCGAACGGCATCGTCGATGCCGCCGGATGAGCGCCTGTTGACCCGCCGCGCCGCCATCCGATCGTTGGCACGGCAGCACCTGACCATACGTGAGGCCCCGCCACTGCCCGATCGGTAGCGCCCGCTCATTTATAAGCATCTGCGGAGCTTTTGAGGATTCATGCTAAAAACCTCGCAGATCTCTATAAACTGCAGTTCGACGGGAGGGGCCGCATGGACCCGATCGTGAATCCCTATAGCCCAGGCGCCGGAAAGCGTCCACCGGCGCTTGTCGGTCGCGACGACCAGATGGAGGCGTTCGATGTAGCGGTGCGACGGCTCGCCGTCGGTCGGTCGGACCGGAGTCAGATGCTCACGGGCCTGCGGGGCGTGGGCAAGACCGTGCTGCTGCGCGAGTTCCGCGACGCCGCTGCTGGACACGGCTGGGTCAGTCAGAGCATCGAAGCCGGTGAGGACAGCCCGTTCGTGCGCCAGATCGCCGCGGTCTCCCAAGGTGCACTCCTAGATCTCACGCCGCGGCGTCGCCTGTCGCAGCTTGCCTCTCGGGCGCTCGGGGTGCTCAAGTCGTTCCAGGTGTCTTGGGACATCCCGGCCGCCGGGACGCTCACCGTGGGGGTCGACCCGTTCGACGGACGGGCTGACTCGGGCATCCTGCAGCGGGATCTGGCGGATCTACTGCGGGAGGTGGGCGAGCACGCCAAGGATTGCCGCAAGGGTGTGGTGGTCACGATCGACGAGATCCAGCTTCTGTCCAAGCAGCACCTGCGGCCGCTGATCGTCGCGCTGCACGAGATCAGTCAAGCGGATCTGCCGTTGCTGGTGGTCGGTGCCGGTCTTCCCTCCGTCCTGGGCCTGCTGGGCGAGGCTCGCACCTACGCCGAGCGCCTCTTCAGCTTCGTTGACATCAGCAGCCTCGACGACGCTGCGGCGGCACGGGCGCTTGTTGAGCCTGCCTCAGCCGAGGGTGTCAGATGGGATGCAGGCGCGATAGAGGAGGTGGTCTCACTCACCAAGGGCTACCCGTACTTCTTGCAGGAATTCGGCAAGCAGGCCTGGCGTGTGGCAGAGGGACCCGACCGCATCATCCGACAGGATGTGCTCGACGCGGTCCCGCTGGCGCAGTCGGAGCTCGATGCCGGGTTCTTCCGGGTCCGCATGGATCGCGCCACCGACGCCCAGCGGGCCTATCTGGCGGCCATGGCCACGATGGGACCCGGCCCTCACCGCTCCGGCGACGTCGCGGCCGCGTTGGGAAAGAAGACCACGCAGGTCGGCCCGGTTCGCCATTCCCTCATCCAACGAGGACTGTGCTACTCGCCTCGCCACGATGTGATCGCCTTCACGGTGCCCATGTTCGACGAGTTCGTCCGCCGCCACATCGCCTGAACTGGCAGCGACGATTAGGTATCTGGAAGCCTTGGCTGCGAATTGGTCTTGCTCACACGTCGTCTGGAGTTGCAGGGTTGATAGCTTCAGCGTCCTGCTCTGAAATCTCTTGAATCAGTCGGTAAACTCGACCTGCCTCTTGCCCTCGGTCCACATAATCCTGATATGCCTGTAGCGCATTCTCGATGAGTTCGTCGTAGGTCACCACTCGCGCCTGTTGCGCTCGGAGGGACTCACGAGATCGTTCTTCTCCGGTTCGTGACTCACTCCAGTCCCGTAGCTTCCTGCCAACGATACAAACTATCTCTAGTGGTTCAGAGCCTCTATTCATATCAGTCAAGACACCCTCAGCTGCACTATAGTACTTTGAAACTTGATCTATGAGTTCGGAGGTAGTCAAGGTCCTGTCGGCGCGCTTGAGTTCAATAATGACATGTCTGTTGCCCGTAGTACTATAGTAGATGTCGAGTCTTGCGTTCTTCTGTTCTTCAGTCAATGAGTCGTAGACTCCTTGAAGGGCTGTGTAGATACGACGCTCCATGACTTCCGTGTGCGTCGCTCTCTCCCAAGACGGATCCAACAGCCAAAGATGCCTATACAGATGTTCTTGGAGCACCCGCTCTTTCGCGTTCTCATCTACCAGATCGGTAAGTTTACGGATTACCTCAATACGGTTATTAGTGACCTGAAAGTAGGCGCTAGCCTCCAGATCATCTAGCTGAATGAAGATCTGATTCAGAGCTTCCAAGTTGTCGATTGATACTTCATCCAACCGGTGGAGCATGTTTCGGAACTTCAGACTCTCAAAGGCAAGAACGCCACTGACAAAGAGCTGCCGCTTCTGATCTGGATCGTCCAGCGGCAACTGGTTTATCTTGCCGAACAGCTTCTCGGCCGATTTTCTTTGGTCAGAGTCCAAATGGCTGAACCAATCCTTTATCTGAGGGAACTCCAGCGCTTCCTCAGTTCCTTGTTCATTACGTAAGTCAGTCCATTTGCTCTGAATGTACTTTAGTTCCGAGTGTAGCTTCTTCTTCAGCGCTTCGTAACGGGGATCCTCTTCGATGAGTCGCTGGCGGCTAGTGGTCGCGATGTCCTCCTCATCATCCAGGTCCAGAAAGTCCGCATGAATCTCGCCGACGAGGTACTTTGTGTACAGGCCACCCTCTCCGAACTCCTCCAAGATATCCTCTTGGGCAAGCTTGCCACGGACCATGACTACAATCTTGTTGATGCTCTCCGAAGTGTCGGGCTCCTTGAGCTGTCCTGACACGAAGGCCGATCCTATCCAACCATCGATCTCGTAATCGGGATGTCCCTCAATTTCACTCTGACGCTTTTCGGAGTGTTCTAGTTTCTTGGCGGCATCCCGGCACCGTTCACCAGCAAGGCCGAACGACCATAGGTACTGGAGTTTGTCATGGTACTCCCTGTCCTCCACCGTTACCGGTTCACTGTCAAGCGTGATCTTGAAGTTGTGCTGAGTACCGATGACGCTGAACCGTCTAGCAAGGCGTCGCCGTAGATGCCTGCCAGTCCATTGAAGCTTGCGCTTCATGTTGGTCAGGACAATCCTGGTTCCTCGTTCGAGATCGATTTCATCAAGATCAACTGCTGTTGGATGGTAGTCGCGCTCCCGGCCGTCTTTGATAATCTTCTTGATCTCTTCAGAGTCCATTATGAATCCGTGCCGAATACCGTCCTTGATACTGTGGACCTGCACGGTCTGTGCTATTGAGAATAGTGACAGCTTTCCGATACCTTTGCGGCCCATCACTGATCGCCCAAGTTCAAGTGTCTTTGCTTCTGTATCGCGTCGCTCGTATCCGACACATAAATACTTACTGTTGGCGTCATCAACAGTCATTCCGTGACCGTCGTCTTCGATAGTGACCTTGCTTCCTCTAGTATCGATCGTTATCGATACATGCGTAGCATCTGCATCCCATGCGTTGGCTACGACTTCGGACAGCACTGCGGCTATGTTGCTGTACAGTCCGAAACCGAGGTGCTTCAGGACATTGAGACTCAATGTCATCTCATACTTGTGGCCTTCGATTGTCATAGCACGCGTTCCAAGTGGGTGAGGATCGATCTACCTATAGCTACGCCTAGCTTTACCGGTACAGCGTTGCCGATAAGGCGAGCGATAGATGAGATATGCACGGTCGCTCCTCTCGCTGTGAATGAGTAGTGTTCGGGGAACGTTTGTAACAGAGCGCCTTCCCTAAGGGATATGGCACGATCCTGCTCAGGATGACCGAATCGTCCGTTTCCGTATCCGTGAAACTGGGTTGTGATGGTCGGTGCCAGTTCATCCCACTGCATTCGTCCGTAGACGCTCGAATAGGTATGACCACTAGCTCTAGTGTGACAAGCTGCACGCAAGTCGTCGTTCCAGTCTCGCCAGGTGCCGCCCGGTATCGAACTTTGAATACGTAGCAAGTTCGTCTCTGACAGTGAACTCGACCTATGCAGAGGATCAGAGGGCGATGTGGATCCAGCTTCGAGGTCATCAAGATGCTGGATTGTCCTTCTGACTGTAGCCAATTCATCTTCATTGGGAGGAAGAAGATCGATGTTGCCAAGACGTGATGCCATGAGGACCAGACGGCGCCGACTTTGCGGTACTCCATAATCCGCACACCGAACGACTGCATGACTGTAGTGGTAGCCCGATTTTTCCAGCACGGACAAGAAATTGGCAAATACTCGATGCTTGGTTAGAAGTGACACGTTCTCCATTGTTACTATCTCTGGCAACAACTCATGCACGATGTCGGCAAACTTGTCGAGCAACTGCCACTGACTCTCGCGATCTCGACGCCCGTTCGTGTACGTCGAGAACGGTTGGCATGGCGCGCAACCTGAGAGAACTCGAGGATATCCGCTCGGGAACAACGATTCGACGAAGGCCGTAGACACCGCGGTGACGTCGCGCTCATGGAACGGAGCCTTTACATTGGCCTCGAACGGATGCCTGCATGACGGATCCAGGTCGATGCCGGCGCTTACGACCACGCCCGCCCGCTGCATCCCGTAGGAGAGTCCTCCCGCACCGCAGAATAGATCCACCGCGTGCGGTTGCGGCAACGACTCTCCTGTCCTGCCGTGCTCCATCGCTCAGCCAACCCCAAATCGGATGAAGCGACGGACGCGATCACCCCAGGACGCCCGCGTCGGGGCCTCGGCGGCGATCTCCATCATGTCAGCGCAGAAGCGACGGACGCGATTCCCCCAGGACGCCCGCGTGCCCCTCTTCGTGCAGAGCATGGCTGGCCTGGCGTCAATTCGGCTAGAGCGTTGGCCGCAAGGCTCAATCCTCGTGCTGGCGTTCAGGGTGCGAGCATGATCGCGCGGCGGCTTGCTGCGCCGCTCCCTCAACGACGATCTCACCACGCCTCCTCGACTTGTTCCGCTTGGACGATAGCGCACCCGTGTGACCGCCTTGGCCTCGCCAGGAGCGAGTCGGCCGGGCTTGCCAGCGGCTCGCCGCCGCTAGCCAAGCTCGACATGGTATACCAGAATGGTATTAGGTGCAAGAGTATTATATGTGGATTCCGAGGAACCGATGTGCCTACGGTATGGGCGAGGATCCGGAACGGAGAAACCAACCGGGGGCCTTGACGGGATCGGTACCGCTGCGCGTCCTCATCAGAACAAATGACTGGTGGACGCTACTGGGTAAGTTCGTGGTCAATGTCTAGTTGGCGGAGGCCTTCCTTGACCGTCAGGTCGAGCGTGCTGCGGGGTATGCCGTCAGGGCGGGAGGCGGTGATCGTCAAGGTGGCGGTGACCGTCGCGCCGGCGGCGACGAAGGGACCGACGGCGACTTTGACTACGTCGCGGATGCGGTCGGCGGGGATCTGATGGGCGGTGACGACCACACGGGTCGGGTCTCCGTTGGATTCGGGATCGTTCTCTCCGGCGGGTGTGGTGCTAGGTCCAGAAGGAGACTCCGGCTCGGCGGGATCCTCGGACTCGCTGCCCGGTGGACTATCACTGGCGTGGTCGTTGATCAACTGCTTGATCGCGGCGGCCCGTACTAGCCAGGTGCCGGGCTGGAACTGGATCTCTGATGGATCGATGGCCGTGGCGAAGCGGCGCACGGCGTCGGGGGCGTACCAGGCGGCGCCTGAGGCGAGCCCGAAGATGCCGTCGGCGACTCCTCGGGCGAGGCAGTTCCTCAGCACGTCGGCGTCGGCGAGTTTGGGGAGCCGGGGCAGGCGGTAGAAGTAGGCGAGCAGTTGGTCCAACTCGGCGGCTTCGTTGTCGGCGCCGAGCACGCCGAAGCGGCTCGACAGCAGCGCCGCGGGCGCGAGGGTGCGGCGCAGCAGCCGGTCGGTGGCGGCGAGGTGCTCTATGACGCGCTGGGTGATCGTGTCGGTGCCTCGGGCCGGGCCGAGGTCGATGACGCTGGGTCGGGTCCCGCTGTCGCCGTCGGGGCCGAGCGAGATCAGGTGTCTGTAGGCCATGACGACTTGCTGGGGAAGTCTGGTCTCGGCTTCGGCGAGCCGGTCGGTGAGTTGACGCTTCTGTTCCTGATTGAACCGTTTGAGCTGGGTTTGGTTGCCGGTAATGTCGCGCATGGCGGCAACGGTGCGTGCGGTCTGGCGGGCCCGCGAGATGCTTGCGCTGTCCGCCGCGATGACGACTACGGCGTTCTTGTTGGTTCGGGCTGAGGCGCCCCGATTGTTGAGGATCGCTTCGGCCGCGGCGGGCCCGCCACCGTCCACGGTCAGTTCGGTGTTCAGGATCCCCATCGCTAGGCGGGGCTCATCAGCGAGGTCCATTGTCTCAGCGATGTTCGTCTCGACCCGGAACGGTGCGAGCGCCGGTGCTGCGATCATGGTGGCTTGGCGAAGCAACTGCAGGATGCGACCGTCGCTGACGGCGCCTTCTTGTTCGACGATGATCTTGTTGAGGTTGGGCTCGGTGGTGAATCGGTAGCGGCCGCCCTCGTGGCGCATGTACCACAGTGACCCGGCCAAGGCGTCGCGCACATCGTCGACGACGCCCCTCGACAGTTCGGGGCGACCGACTCCGATGAGCATCTGGGCTGAGGAGGCGCCCGGCACCCTGTCGGATCCGAAGCTGTGCAGGAACGCCGAGGTCGCTAGTCCGGTCGCGACGCGGTTGCGCGCGATGTCACCACCCCGGCGCCGGTCCTCTTCGGCCGCCTTGGAATCGCCACGGATGATGTCGGCGTTCAACGCCGATTTGTAGGACTCCCCGGCGAAGCGGAGGATCTCGGCCCGCACGCCGGAGTCGTCGAGGGGCACGTCGCCGACACAGATCAACGCGGCCGAGTGGTCGCCTGCCGCCAAGGCCTTGACGGCGTGAGCCAGCGTGCGCAGCGCCCCGCGCGTCCTCTGGAAGCCCGACAAAGAGCCCCAGCGGTTGGTCAGAAGGTCGATCAGTTCGGGATGGAACGGGTAGGAGCCCGCGATGCGGTCCCGGTATGCGGGTTCGCGGTAGGACTGCGGAACCGCGTCCCCCATTTGCTCGTAGTAGGCGCCGTAAGCGTCAGCGACGGCCTGCCGGTCGGCGGGCGACCCCACCGACTCGAAGAGGCGTGTGTGAAGTATCGGGAAGATGTCGTCGCCCTCCACGGGGGTGACGATGTTCTCGGTGCGACCTACCACTTTGGACAGACGTTCGAACATGTCGGCGCCCGAGACGGTGGAGTAGTCCTCGAGCCGGGACGAGGTGAGCGTCGCCACGACCGCAGCGCCGGGGACGTTGGCGGCGGCCGTGCACAGCTCCTTGATGACGGTGAGTGTGGTTCCGGCGAGGTTCCCGTCGCCTGACCGCACCGACAGCGCCTTGTTCAGGTACTCCAGGGTCTCATCCAGAAGGATGAGGCACGGCGTGGAGTTCTCAAGCAGCCGGACAATCTCAGGTGTGGACGTTCCGAGCAGCGCCTCGTCCTTGCCGCGGATCTCAGCGTGCATCGACGCACCTCCGAGCCGCCATGCGAGATGACCGAGGAACGAGTGCACCGTTGTGCCGTCGTGCATCCGCTCGGGGGCGACGCCCAGAGCCGAGCCGTCGAGCACCACTACCCGCGCGGTCGGCAGGGTCCCTGCCTTGAGTGCGCTGGCGACCTGCTGGCCGAGAGGTGTCGGCGCCACACTGGGTGGGTTCCCGAACAAGTGATACGCGGCCAGAAGGGTGTGGGTCTTGCCGCCACCGAACTCGGTCTGCATGCGGTGCACCGCGGCGGAGGCGCTGTCGCCGCCCAGGCGGTTGCCGATCTCGACCAGTGCGGCTTGCAGAGGCGCGGTCACGTAGGTCTTGCTTGCGAAGAGTTCCGGGTCGCAGTAGTCGGCCGGCCCTCTCCCGAGCGCGACGAGGCCCAGGTCCGCGGCGAAGAGGGACTCGTCGAAGGAGCCGTCTCGGATGTCGGCGTGCGGGCGGGCCACTTCGAGCCAGGGTTTCAGGTCGGTCATGGGACGGGGGCTCTCCTCATCGTGTGAACATCTCGCCTTGGGCGAAGACGCGGGTTGCTTGACGGGCCGCTTCGCGTGACAGGCGCTCTTGGCTGGTTGTCAGCGACTGGTACATCGTGCGCTCGCGCTCGCCCTCGGGGAGCAGTTCGCTCAGGACGCGTGCGAGGTCCCAGAATCCGGGGGCGTCGCCATGGCCGGACCAGGCCAGAAGGTCTACGACGTCGGCTGATCGCCCGGAGTCCCAGAGCTGGGCGGCGAGATGGAGGAAGTCGATGATCGGGCTGTCGGCCCGGATGCGCAGGTCTCTTCGCTGATGCGGCCCGAGCAGGGAGAACTTCTTGCCGGCGCGGTGGATCATCCCGCCCGCGAGCCTCGCGTCGTCGAGGCTGACAGAGAACGCTCGCGAGAGCTTGATCGCTTCGTCGTCGGGTATCGCGACGGTGAGATAGGCCCAGCGCCAGCTCACGTAGAGCAGCGACTGGTCGTCGAGCATCTTGAGGGCCTCGGCGCTCAACAGCCGGCCCATGGCATGTCGGGCGACCGTCTTGCGGGCGAGTTCCATGAGGTCTCCGACGGAAACTTCCGAGCCGTCGAGGCGGGTCACGCTGCGGTGGCGGGCGAACACCTCGAAGGCAGGGCCGACCGCTGACACGAAGTAGTCGGCGCCGCGCAGCCCCATGTGTTCGAAGGAGTCGAGCCGCTCATGAACGACCCGGTTGAGCTCGGCCTCGACCTCGTCGTAGAAGGCGCCGCCGGCCTCGCGCAGCGGACGGCACACAAGCACGACGGAGCTGCGCAGCGCGGCCTTGACGTGGGCCACCGGCCTACCCGCCATCTCGGAGCGGATCGGCCACGAAGTGGTGACGCCCAGCCCGGCGACGCGCAGTGCCAGCAGCAGTTTCTCCCAGGCTTTGACATCGGTGTGGGCGAACACGATGGCCACCACGCCGTCGGGCTTCACCACGCGGGCCACCTCCGAGAGGGCTTTGCCGAGGCGCTGGTCGAACTCATCCTCGGTGATATGGCCCCTGAGGCCGGGACGGCACCGGTTCTGCACGATTTCCTGCGCCTTGGGCGTCCATGGCGTGACGAAGTGCTCTGGGTACAGATGGCCGACGCTTCGCTTGAGCCACACGTAGAAGAAGTCCGACAGATCCGAGTACATGACCGAGAAGTAGTAGGGCGGGTCGATCAGCACGGCGTCGAACTCGCCGTCGGCGAACGGCAGCGCCTGTGCGTCGCCGCGCAGCACCGCCGCGGGGCCGTCACCTGCCTGGGCGCAATGCTCAATGACCTTGCAGATCGCCGCGACGGCGTCGTTCCAGGAGCCCGAGCCGGTGCGGAACGGGTAGTTCTCGCAGAAGTCCCAGCGCATCTGCACCGTCTGGCCCGGGAACGTGCCCCGGATCTTCTCGCTGCTCGTTTGCCAACTGGAGAAGGCGGAGTTGCGGTCGGCGACCTTGTCGAGCGCGAACGCCAGATACGTGGCGACCGCCCTAGCCCGACCCGGGTCCATGCCCTCGTCGACCATCGCCGTGTGCGCGTCGCGGATCGACGCGGCGAGCGTCGCATAGAGCACGAGCTGGCGGTCGGTGAACAGAGAGCGCCAGGTGCGGTACCCGTATGGCAGGAACTGGAGATTCCTGTAGCCGATCTCGTCCACGGCCTCGTCGGGCAGGCAAGAGGTGTCGTCGTCGAACTGGGCGCTGTCGAGGGCTTGGACCTCGACGCTGGCCAGCTTCGGCCCCTCCAGTTCGGGCGGTGTGGGGCGGCGGTAGGTGCGGCTGCGGCCGTCGACGTCGCACACTGCGTAGAGCCTGTAGCCGAACCCGTTGTCGCGCCCGTGCTGTTTGACGTCGCGCTGGGGCGCGGTGATGCCTGAGATGGGGCAGGTGACACTGCCGGCGGACTCGAAGCCCTCCTTGAGGCTCGGATCGTCGGGCAGAGCCCCTTGGTGCACGTTGATGTCCACGCCCTCCGATGATGCCGAGGTGGTCACCCAGGCGCTGCGCCGCGCTGCCGCCAACAAACGCGAACTCAGGATCGGGATCTCCGCAGCAACGTTCGGGTCGGGGCTCGGCATCGTGCGCACCCAGAAGTAGTAGGGCACCGGATCGCTCCGGCCCTCGGCGCGGGGATAGAGACGGCCGACGGTCTTCTGTGTGCTTTCCGACACCCACTCCGCCCACCGCTCAACGTCGGCGACCAGGCCGTTGCGCCCCAGTTCGTCGTAGGCCCGGTAGCGCTGCGGGTAGTCGAGGCATCCCAACTCGATGAGATGGGCGACCGGGTTGAGGTCCATAGCGGTCGTGTCGCACCCGAGGCGCAGCGCCTCCAATGGAATGGCTCCGCCGCCTGCGAAACAGTCCAAGACCCTCGGCTGGCCCTTCCTCGCGTCGCGGATCCGGTCGCGGAGCCAGCTGATAGCCCCATTCTGAGGCAGCGCCTTGGTGGTCATAGCCAGCGCAATCTGCTTCTCGACCTCGTCTGCGTCGTTGCCGCTGTCGATCAGCGACGCGGCGGCCACGGCCCTGGCCATCGGAAGCGGCCGACGGGCCCACCAGGTGTGCATCGTGGAGATGTGCCCGTCGTGGGTGCGCTTGTCGGTGTCGGACGCCCGGTTGATCTCGGGCAGCGGCAGTGTCTCTTCGATCAGCTTCTTGGTCATGGGAGTACTTCGGCGGCGTCGATTAAGGGCTGCGGGGCCACCCGGTAGCGCACGTCCAGTCTGGAAGCCCAGTGGCTGGCGAGCGCCTTGGCCGGATTCTGCACGCGGTATAGGCGCGGCCGGGGGCTCGCGCAGTCCAACACCACATAGAGCCAGTAGTTGTCTCCGAGTTCGATGGCCTTGGAGAACTCCGACCAGGTCATAGCGACCTCGCCGACCCCGGCCCGTCCCTTGACCTCGATGCGGCGCCGCTCCAAACCCTTCACCGACAGCAGGTCGAACCCGACGTTGTCCGCCTCGACTGACCGAACCTCGGCCCCGCGCACCTCGGTCTCGTACCGAGTCGAGACCTCCACGGCGATCTGCTCGATTTCGCGGTTGGAGTGCAGGGCGCTGCCACCCCCGAGACCGTGGTCGTCTGCGTCGTCGGCGCGGTCGGCGTCGCTCAGGGGAAGCACGAGGGCCCTGGCAAGAATCCGCACCGGCCCCCGCTTGATGTTGCGGGCCCGCCTGACCTCGCTGAGACGGCGGTCGCGCTTCGTCTCGGTGCCGGCCCTGTCCAACTCGGCCTGGCGCAGCCGTCCGCTGGCGGAGGCGACGCCAGCCTCGATCTCCGCGTCGAGATCGAACAGAGTCTCCTGCTGGCGGCTCAGGATCAGGCTGAACGCCCGCGTGAGATAGTCCTCCGCGATGTAGGCGGCGCGCTCACGCTCCGCTCGCACCCGCTGGTAATGGCGTTCGAACTCATGGCGCCGCGCCCAAGAGATCACGTCGTCGTCATGGGCGGGCTCCACTTGAGGTGCCGGCCCTGCGTGGTCGATCAAGTCATAGAGCAGGATCCGCTCCGCGGCGAGCCTGCCGTCGAGCGCCTCGGTGATCGAGGCGAACGCCCGGTGGGCCGTCTCTCCATTGCCGTCGACGCTGTCCGCCGCTACGAAGAACACGACCACAGGGGCGACGATGTCGGGCGCGCCGAACACCGCTCCGGCGTCCACGTCGGCACGGGTCAGTTCGACGATCGCATTGACGACGGCGTCAAACAGCGGGTGCCCTGGACCGCACAACTCTGCTTCGGGAGCGACGGCTCCATCCACAGCCACAGGAGATTGCAAAGCAACCGCCCGGTCGAAGGTGAGCCGCTCATACCTCGGATAGATCTCGCGGGTCGCGCCGGACAGGCGCGAAGCGGCCACCAGCTGGTCCGGCGTGCGGGTCACTCGCAGCGTTCCGTCCAGCCTGTCGCTGACGACCCCACCGAGAAAGTCCGCCGCGTCGCGGAAGAAGCGTTCAAGGTATCCCGGCGGCAGGCGCCGCTCCTCAGCCCGCGCCGCCGAGTCGGCCTGTGCCTGCCAGTCCAGGTGGTGCGCCGCGAGTGCTCTCGTAGTCAGCGCCCGGAACTTCTCCTCGATCTGCGGATCGATCGCCTCGCCGCCCAGCTGGTCGATCGCCTGCTGCTCGGTGACCTCCCCGGCGAGGACCTGCTCTATCAGATCCGCAAGACGGGTTCCGGCGAAGATCTCGCCGATCACGTCGAACACGCCCTCGCCGAGCGTCTCGGCCATGTTCACCAGCTTGTTCAGCAGCGTGAGCAGCACGGCACCCTCTCGCGTGTTCACCGCCACGAGGTTGTAGATATGCACATCGCGGGTCTGTCCGATGCGGTGGATGCGCCCCATCCGCTGTTCGAGACGGTTGGGGTTCCACGGAATGTCGTAGTTCATCATCAGGTGGCAGAACTGGAGATTGATGCCCTCTCCGGCCGCTTCGGTGGCGACCATGATTTGGGCCTGCTCACGGAACCGCTTCTCGGCGGCGATGCGGTCGCGCAGCCTCATCCCGCCGTGGATGACGGCAACCTCGAAACCCTCGACTGCAAGCGTCTCGGAGAGGAAGTCGAGCGTGTCCTTGTGCTCGGTGAAGATCAGCAGCTTCACCGAGCGGTCGCCGCGCAGGCCCCGCTTGTCGAGGACTTCGAGCAGCTCGTTCAGCTTGATCTCGGTTCCGGCGGCCTCGGTCTGCTCTGCCTGCACAAGCAGAGGCTGAAGCACCTCAAGCTCGTCCTCCAGTTCCGCCACCGTGGCTGGCAGCCACTCCTCAAGCGCGCGTTCCTCGAGGTCCCACCGGTCCTCCTCGGAGAGATCGGCGAGCAGTTCGGCGTCATCCCCGTAGGCCTGCGCCGCGAAGTCCCTGCGGCTACGAACATACGCCTCGGGATCAGCGAGTGCCCGTTCGATGCGGGCCGTGCGGCGCTCCAGGGTCCGCTTGATGGCTCGCACCGACGACGCCAGGCGCCGCTGCATCGTCGTGAGCGCGAAGCCGGCCACACCGGCGGCGCCGCCGCCGCGGATGCGGGCCAGTTCGGTCGACACGAACCGGGTCACCGCCTCATAGAGATCCAGCTCAGGACCGGACAGCGAGTAGGCCACCGTGTGGGGATGGCGGGGCTTGAACAGGCTGTTGCCCGCCATGTCCACCATCTCCTCTTTGAACACCTTGCGGTAGTGCTGCGGGTTCAGCTCGATCGGCCCCGTCGGGCAGACCTCCCCGTAGGCATCGCGGTCCGCAAGCCGCAGCAGCCCCCAGAGTGACGAGTTTCGTCCCGAATGCGGTGTGGCCGTCAGACAGAGCAGCCGGTGCGCCTTCTCTGCCACCTGCTCCGCGGCGCGGTAACGGTCGCTGCGCTTCTTGATCCGCCCCGCGGCATCGACTTGGAGCGTGTAACCGTGAGCTTCGTCAAGGATTGCCAGATCCCAGCCCTTGTCGGCCCCGGTGAACGCGTCCAAGACCTCCTCGCGTTTGAGCCAGTCCCGCGACACGATCACGAAGTCGTGCAGGTCCCAGGGGTTCTGCGTCGGGTTCGCGTCGAACGTGGAGGAGTCGAGTTGGGCACAGTGGATCCCGAAGCGCTCTGCCATCTCGCGCTGCCACTGGGGTCGCAGATTCGCAGGTGTCACAATCAGCACCCGATCAACCGCCCGCCTCACCATCAGCTCCTTGATGAACAGGCCCGCCATGATCGTCTTGCCCGCTCCAGGGTCGTCGGCCAGCAGGAAGCGCAGCACGGGCTCCTCGAGGAAGGTTCCGTACACGGCGTCAAGCTGATGGGGCAGCGGCGAAATCCGCGACACTGCCAGACCCGGCATGTCGTGGCGGAACGCGTTCTCTATCCGCCACGCCTCCACCCCGAGGCGGAACCGCCGCGGATCGCCGTCGAACCGCGGGGACGCCGAGGAAGCGACGACCTCGATCCGGGCCAGTTCGTCCTCAGGCAGGGTTACCTCTCCGAGGCTGCCGGAAGGACCGCGGAACACGAACTCCCAGAACGGCCCCTCCCGGACCCGTACGAGCGTCACAGCGTCCTCTTCGTCAGGGAAACGCACTCGGGCATCAGGCACCAGCCGCGACGGCTCGAACATTCCGTGAGTATGTCACGGCCTCGTGTGCCCGCCTGTTAGGCGGAGCGCATCAGCCGGGGGTGCATCGCAAGCCCGCTTCTGGGACAGGAGTAGGTTCGGTTCGTGGCCATCAGCCCCATGGTGTCGCTCGCATCCAGCATGCATGCCGGCCCGCTGACCTATGCCCTCCTGTTGGGATCGGGCATCAGCGTCAGCTCCGGCGTGCCAAGCGGCTGGGCAGTGACCCTCAGCCTCATCAAGCGTCTAGCGCGGCTTCATGGAGAAGATGTGGGCACTGATCCGATTGAATGGTACCGGGGGCGTGTCGGCGGCGATCCCGACTACTCCGAGGTGCTTACGGAGCTTGCACCAACCCCCGCTGATCGCAGGAACCTGCTGTCGCAGTACTTCGAGCCGACCGATGACGAACGGGAGCAAGGACTGAAACTGCCGACCGAGGCTCACCACGCGATCGCCAAGCTAGTCGCCGACGGTCTCGTGCGAGTCGTTGTCACGACGAACTTCGACCGCCTCCTTGAGGTCGCGCTCTCGGATGCGGGAGTGCCGGCCAGCGTGGTGTCCAGCCCGGGCCACGCCGCTGGAGCGATGCCAATCGCTCACAGCCGATGCACCATCATCAAAGTGCATGGGGACTACCTCTCGCCTGAACTGAAGAACACCGTCGATGAACTGGCCGGCTATGACCCGTCGATTGACCGGCTGTTGGACGAGGTGTTCGACCAGTACGGCCTCGTCGTTTGCGGATGGTCCGGCAGGTGGGACACCGCTCTGCGCCACGCGATCCTGAGATCTCCCAACCGCCGATTCGCGACTTACTGGTTCCATCGTGGGTCGCTGGCGCCCGAAGCCGAAGAGATGCTCCAGCATCGCGACGCGATCAGCGTCCCGATCCAAGACGCAGACACCGCGATGTCGGAACTGCGGGCCAAGGTGAAGGCTCTCTCCGAGGTACCGGACCAAAGGCCACTAGACACAGCCGTGGCCGTCGCGCAACTCAAGATGTACCTGCCGGACCCGGTTCACCGCATCCGGCTCCATGAACTCGTGATCGGCGAGGCCGACGCGGCCATAGAGCAGGTCAACGGTCTCTCCATGAGCGAGCACCTCGGATTCCACGAGTATGCCGAGCGGATGGACGTCTACGAGCAAGCAATGTTTGGACTCCTGAAACTGCTGGTCACCGGAGCGTTCTTCTCGGACGATGAAGAGCATGACAGGCTCTGGGTCCGCTGCATCGAACGGCTCGCAACCAGGGGCCTAGTGAGCGCTGGGAGTGGTCCGTCGATTAACATGCAGCAGTATCCGACACTATTGGCGCTATTCGCGCTTGGGATTGGATCTGTCGCCGCGAACAGGATCGACCCCATCGCTCGAGCACTTGGTGAAATCACGATGAGAAAAGACCGACGACCGCCGCGCACAGTGGCGGTAGCCGTCAGCACCTCGGAAGTCCTGGCCTCGCAAGCCGTCAATCGAGCCCTCTATGGTACAGAACGGCGCATGACGCCTGTCTCGGATCACCTACTGGATGTCATACGCCCGGCAATTCATGACATTGTTCGTGAAGCGGACCGGCAACAGGAACTCTTCGACGAGGTCGAGTACTTGATGGGCATCGCATTCGCGGCCCACTTCGGCGATGGGACATCACCCCCGACACGGGCCGTGTGGCTATACCACATGGCCGACAGCTACGCCGGAACCTCCGTTCGTCACCACGGACACGTTCTCGTGGATGCTGGTGTCTTCGAAGGGCCGGAGCATCTCACGCAAACCTGTGACGCCTACGAGGAATACCAACGGCGGCTCTACTCAAGTCTTCGCTACGGGTCCTAGGTTCGACTACTTGTAGGAACGGTCCCGGCCTGGCTCGCGAGGGGCCGCTTGTAAGCCGTAGCCACACTTCAGCGGCCCGTCCGAATCAGCCGCCTCGTTGTCCCCATGCAAAGATTGGCGTCGATGGCATCATCTGGCGGTGTCCGGGAGGAGCGGTTCTCGGTGAGCGGGGACCATGCCTACAAGCGGTGGCCTCGCTACCGGGCCGCATCCGAGGGCTTGAAGAACTACTGGTACCCGGTCGCCTTCTCCAAGAAGATCGGCCGCAAGCCGGTGCCGGTGACGATCTGTGGCGAGCAACTGTTCCTGATCCGCCACGAGCGCAGGGCGTTCGCGCTCAACGACCGCTGCCTGCACCGCGGCGTGCCCCTGTCGATGGGCAAGTGCTGGTTCTCGGGCACGATCTCATGCCCGTACCACGGTTGGACCTACGACCTGGCCGACGGCAACCTGCGGGCCGCCCTCGTCGACGGCCGCGACTCTCCCATCGTCGGGAACAAGAGCGTGAGGGTGCGGACCTACCCGGTCGAGGAGTGGGGCGGCGTGGTGTTCGTCTACGTCGGCGAAGGCGAGCCGCCGCCCATCGAGCAGGACGTCCCTGAGGACTTCTTCCAGCCGGGAGTCAAGGTGCGGGGTTGGCTCCGCAACAGGAAGGGCGATTGGCGTTACGCGGTCGAGAACGGCTTCGACGAGGGTCATTCCACCTACCTGCACCGGGGCGTCGTGTGGACGTGGATCCGGCGCAAGCCCGCATACCGGGTCGTTCACGTCGAGCGGGAGGGCGACTGGCTGGTCCGGACCGTCGACGATGTCGTGGAGCAGGTCGACTATCCCGGGCTGGGCCGGTGGCCCCACGGCTTCCGCCCGTGGCAGCGCAATGTGGTTGTGCGCGGCTCTGTCCGTCTCCCCGGCTGGGTGCGCATCCAGTGGCCCGACTGGACGGCCTACGAGGTGTTCATGGGAACCACCGAGGGCGAGCACCTCTCGTTCATGTTCGCCGTCTCCCACGCCAAGGCCCTTAAGGCCGTGCTGTTCAGGCTGCGGTTCTGGCTCTATATCCGCTGGGCGTACATGTGGCAGTTCAATCGCCAGGACCAGCAGATGATCGAGCAGGTCCGCATCCCGCCGGAGCGGTTGTTCCGCCCCGACAAGTCCGTCACCGTCTGGCGAACCCATTGCGAGCGGAACGCTCGGGTGATGCAGATGCCCGTGGGGGAGACCGTCGTGAACCTGCCCGATGGCCCCGTGCCCGTCTGGGATGACTCAGACTTGTTCGACGACTCAGACGTCCCCGGCTAGGCCCCGGACGGGGAGCGGCTGCTGTCGAGGCGGATCCGGCTCGACAGGCTGAGCACGGCTGCCCCCAGCACCCAGGCGGCCGCGACCGCGAGCGCGGCTGAGGATGACGCTGCGTCGCTGATCGCCCCGAAGGCCACCGGCCCGATCACCGCACCGAGGTTGAGGCCTCCGATCACGAACGACGAGGCCAGCCCGGGCGCCTGGGGGTAGATCCGCACGAGCGCCAGCACCATCAGCCCCGGCCACGACCACCCCAGGATGATGGCGGCCTGCCCGCCGAGTGCGTAAAGCCAGGGCGTGTTGGCGGCCATCAGCGCGTAACCGGCCGCGCTGGCGGTCAGCAGCACCGCGACGGTGCTGACCGCGCCCGTACGGAAACGGTCGGCGAGGGCCCCCAGCGCGATGCGCACCGCGATCACGCCGGCGCTGGCCGCCGAGAGCAGCAGTCCGGCCGTGCTCTCGGAGATTCCCGCGGCCTCGCTGTTGACCACGAAGAATGCGGCCGCGGCGACGACTGAGCAAGAGGCCAGCATCGCGGCCGCCGCGAACACGAAGAGGGGCCCCATCCTCACGTGCCCGAAGCGGCCCGCGGCGGGATCCTTCGCGGGCCGTGTTGCCGACGGCGCCGTCGCCCGCTCGCGGGGCAGCATCAGCATCCCGGCGCCGGCCAGCACCGCCCCGCCGAGGAACGGCCATCGCCATCCGTCGGTTCCGCCCACCACTCCGACGGTGAGTCCGGCCAGCAGGGGCCCCAGCGGAATGGCCGACATGTGCACCCCGAAGGCCAGGCCCTGACGCTGCGGCGACACATGGTCGGCTACCAGCACCTTGGCGGCCGGACCGGCCAGTGTCAGTCCCGCCCCGGCCACCGTCAGCCCCACCAGCAGCGTCGCGAACGATCGGGCCACGAGAGCCACCACCAGATAGCCGGACATCGTGACCAGCATCGAGATCATCAGGCTGCGGCGGGAGCCGATCCGGTCGGACAGCTCGCCGGCGTGGACGATGGCCACCGCCGCGAAGATGTAGGTCAGTGCGAGCGCCACCCCGAGCCCGGTGTCGCCGATGCCGAACTCCGCCTTGATGTCGCTGCCCAGCGCGCCGGCCAGGAAGCCGGGCATCACGCTGGCGGTGACGCAGGCCACCGATGCCGCCACCGCCTGAACGGGAGCCGCGCCGGCACCCGGCGAGGGCGCCGCTTGGGCGTCGGCCATGTTCCTGGCTGTGTTACCGGGCCGGTTTGGCAGTGAGCGCCACCGGCCGGGCGTCGGGGCTGCGGATGGCTCGCACCTGCTGGTGGAAGCGCTCGACGTTGGCCAGCTTCACGTCCTCGTAGCCCCGGATGACATCGGGGAGCTGGGCCAGCTCTATTGCCCTCTCGTAGGTGGCTGGCGTGAGGGCGTCCAGCTCGGCTTCCATGAGCGACCGGTACTCCGAGATCAGCTCGCGTTCGGTCCGGCGGACCTCGGCGTAGCCGAAGACGTCGAAGGGCGTGCCCCGCAGCCGTCGCAGTCCCTTCAGCACTGCCAGCGCCGGCCGCTGCAATGGTCCCAGGGAGATCTTGCGCTTCAGTCCCATGGCCCGCAGCGCCGGAGGAAGCAGCAGGATGCGGTAGCCGGCGAAGTCGCCGACGGCGTCGCGCACGGCATCAGCCATGCCGGGCCGCAGATGGAGCCGGGCCACCTCGTACTCGTCCTTGTAGGCCGTCAGCTTGTAGAGGTAGCGGGCCACCGAGTCAGCCAGTTCGATCCGGTCGCCCATCACCTCGCGCTCGCGGGCCGACGCCGCGTCCACGAAGTCCACGTACTGTGAGGCCAGCCGCTGCGACTGGTAGTCGACCAGGTCGGCGGCCCGCCGCTCCACGGTCTCGGCCAGGGCCGCTCCCCCGTCTCCGGGAGCTGCAGCCAGGCCCGAGTTCTCCACCAGTGACCGGGCGGTGGCCTTGGCTCTGGCACCGGCGGAGTCGAGCCCCAGTCCGGGTGCGGCCGATTCCGGCTCCGCCGACTCGGGGTTGGCCATACCGGCTACACCGGCCAGGCTGACCAGGCCGTCGATTCCGTCGCGCACGTACACCCGTCCCCACCGGAAGGCGGCGATGTTGGCTGCGACGGCCACCCCGTTGAGCTCGATGGCCCGCTCGATGGAGGCCGCCGACACCGGTATCCCGCCCGCCTGGTACGCGGCCCCGAGCATCAGCACGTTGGCCGGCATGGCCGTGCCCAGCAGGCCGTCGGCCATCCGGTCGGCGTCGAGGCGGACGCCGGCGCCGGCACGGGTGGCGCCGTCGATGGTCGACAGCATCTGATCGGTGTCGGGATAGGCCTCCTCGACGTGGGCGACCATGTCGCCGGTGGGCAGCTTGCTGGTCGACACCACCGCCAGCGTGCGGTCGCGGTCGGCTCTGGCCAGGTTCTTGGGGTCGGCCGCCACCAGCAGGTCCAGGCCCACGTAGCAGTCGGTGCCGCCCGCGCCGATGAGGTTCGCGCCGGAGGGCTCGCCGTCGAAGAAGCGCAGGTGCGAGACGACCGGTCCGCCCTTCTGGCTGAGCCCGGTCTGGTCCACGCCCATCACGCCGACGCCGTCGAGAAGGGCCGCGGTGGCCAGCACCTGGCTGACCGTGACCACCCCGGTGCC
>JAPOQG010000308.1 GCA_026710865.1 Acidimicrobiaceae bacterium | reverse complement strand
AGGAATGTGGCCATCTGGGCGCGGGTGACCGCCCTGTCGGGGCAGTAGCGCACCGGCTCGGTGCCGCAGCCCGCGGTGATGCCCGCGGCGGCGAGGGCCTCGATGTCGGCGCTGTGCACGCCGGCGGGGTCGACGTCGGCGAACCGCCGGTCGGGGTCCTCGTCGGCGGGGTCCTCGTCGGTCGGGTCTCCGCCGACGGGCGGTCCCCCGGGCGGGCCGCCGGTGATGGTGGTGGTGGTCGGGCCGCCGGTGATGGGGGTGATGGTGGTGGTGGTGGTGGGTGTGGTGACGGTGAGTTGTGCGGTGAGGGTCGTGTTGTAGTTGGTGTCGGTGCTGGTGGCGGTGTGGGTGATGGTGGTGGCGCCGGTCTGTCGGCCTCGGATTCTGACGGTCTGGGGGTCTCGGAAGTTGTTGGGGGTGAAGGTGAGCGTGACGGGTGCGACGGTGGCGATGGCGGTGTCGTCGACGGCGACGGCGACGGTCACGTTGGCTGAGGGCCGGGTGTTGAGCCTGATGGTGTAGGGGGCGCTCTGGCCCTGGGCGACGGTGGGGCTGGTGTCGCTGGCGGTGATGCCGGGGCTGTCGGTGTCGGAGATGGAGATGTCCATGTAGGGGGCGGCGGGCTGCGCCCAGACCAGGGTGAGCGCCGGGGTGGTGGTGGCGGTGAGGCGCAGGTACTTGAGGCCGTCGACTTCGTCGTCGTCGAGGAGGCGCACCTGTGCGGTGGCGGAGGTCTGCCCGGCGGGGATGATGAAGCTTGCGGGCAGCGTGTATTCGGCCGCTCCGGCGGTGTTGCCGACGCCTGAGGCGACTCTGAGCGCGATGGCGACGCCGCCGACATCGGCGGGCTTGTCCAGGGTGGCGGTGATGGTGACCGATGAGCCCTCCCGGACATTGCCGGTGGCGTGCTGGACCCCGCCTGCGCCGGCGCGCAGCGACACTGTGGTGGGGGCGTCCTCGCTGTCGATGGTGATCACGGCCTGGAGGTTGCCTGCGGGCCGGCGGGCGTAGAGGTCGGCGACGGTGCGGGCGGGGCTGCGCGCCGGCGCGAAGCCGAGCCGGATGGTCTCGTCGGGCTCGACGGCGTCGTCGTCGCAGATCGTGACGGTGAGGTTCTTGGTTAGGCCGTCGGTGGAGGCGAACGTGATCGTCCGGTCGGCGATGGCGAAGTCCGCGCCGGCCACGTCGCAGGTGCTGCGCACGGTTGCGGTGCTGTCGGACAGCACCGCAACGTTGAAGGTGATGTCGGTGCTCCCCCCGCCGCTGATGGTGACGGGCACCTCGACGGTGCCGGCTGAGACGTTCTCGGCGACGGTCACCAGATGCGCGCCGGTGGGTGTGGCGCTGGCCCCGAACGCGACGGTGGCCTCACCACCGTCGTCGTCTTCGAAACTCAAAGACACGTCGCCCGCGGCCGCGGTCTTGGCGTTCCAACCCGAGACGGCGGTGGTGACCGTCACGCTCCGGACGCGCAGCGTGACCTGCGCTGTCGTGTCGTCGGCGATGCCCGCGTCGAAGCTGACGCGGCGTTCGCCTTCGGCGACGGTGACCGTGGTGGGGGTCGTCCCTTGCGCGGCCAACTGGGTGACGGTGAACTCCAACCCGCCTGTGGGCGCGAGGTCGCCCAGGGTGATCTCCAACTCGATGGGGGTGCCCTCGGTGCCGATGCCGCTGCGGGCGCCGGTCTCCTTGACCGCCAGCGAGAACGTCTGGGCCGGCTCGAGGACTTTCACGGCGACGTCGAGCACCGTGGTGAGCCCGTTGTAGGTCAGGTCGGCCGATGTGACGGTGTGGCTGATGGTGGCGGTGCCGTCGCCGACGCCGGTGACGGTGACGGGCTGGGGCGTCTGCCAGTTCGACGTGGTGAACGTCAACGCCCCCGACACGGTCGCCACCGCGGCCTTGTTCGACGACGGGGTGACGACCACATCGGCGGTGGGGGCGGCGTTGAGCGAGATCTCATAGGTGGTCGCCTCGGCCTCGACGATCTCCAGGCTGGTGGTGGACACCGTGGCCCCGGCGCCGCCGTCGGAGATCTGCACCCGCAGGCCGCCCGCCGCCACCAGCCCCGACAGGGCCGTCTGCAGGGTGCGGGTCCGCCGCCGCGCCGAGCCCTGCACGATCAGCTGCTCCTGGGGCTCGGCGGTGTTGTCCTGCACGAAGGTGATCTTGCCGGTCGCCGACGTCTGGCCCTCAGGGATCACGAACGACGCGAACCGCACGTCCGCCGCCGACGCGAACCCCGGCAGGGACCCGTACGGTCTCATGCGCGGCGTCACCCTCCACCCGCCGGGCCCCACCGGGATGTCGGCAGTCGCGGTCACCGTCATCGCGGTGCCCTCATGGACCGCGTACAGGTTGTTGCGCGGACCCGGCGGCGCGGTCGTCGACAACGTCACCTTCGACACCTGGTCCTCGCTCTTGACCGTCACCCGCGCCGTCGACCCCGAGCTGTGCCGGTCGTAGTGGTCGCCGAGGTCGTCGACGGTGGTGTCGGCGGCGACGACCCGCAGCCGGATCTCCTCGTCGTCCTCTTCGACCACATCGTTGGCGATCGCGATCGTGATGTTCATCGTCTTGGCGGTCGCGGCCCCGAACGTGACCGTCTTGGCAGCGATCCCGAAGTCCTTGGGGTTGCCCGTCGCGTTGGTCGGGTCGTCGGTCTCGCGCGCCGTGGAGGTGTCCAGCACCTCCACCGTGAACGTGGTGTTCGACTCGGGCAGATGATTGATGGCGACGGGCACGGTGAGGGTGCCGACCACCTCCTCGCCGTTCGCGGTGTATGCGCTGGTGCGTGCCGCGGTGCCGAACGCGACCTTCGCCTCGCGCTGCTCGTCGTCCTCGATCGTCACCGTCCCCGTCGCGCCCGCCGAGTCGCGGGTGTAGTAGTCGCCGAGGTCGTCCACCGTCGCGTCGGCTGCGGCGATGCGCACCTCGATGGTCTGGTCGTGCTCCACCCAGTCGTCATCAGTGAAACTGACCGGCACGTTGTCCGACAGCCCTGACGGCGTGAAGATGATCGTCTTGAGCGGCATCGAATAGTCGGTGTTCTCAGTGGCGGTGCTCGCCGCCAGAACCTCCAACGCGAACGTCGTCGCCTCCGACGGGGCGTGGCTCACCCTGATCGGGATCACCAAACCCATCTGGGAATGATCCTCGGAGCGGCTCACCGTGTACTTCGCGGTCGACGAGGCGCTGGAGCCGATCGCGATCCTCGCGGCCGCGGCGTCGTCGTCGGCCACCGTCAGAGTCGCCGAACGAGACGAGGCGTGACGGTCGTAGTAGTCGCCGAGATCGTCGACGGGGGAGTCCGCGGCGACGATCCGCAGCTGCACCGTCTCGGGATGCTCCACCAGAGCGTTGTCGTTGAGTTGCACCCGCACGTTGCGGGTCTTCGCGCCCGACGACGCGAAGCTCACCTGCTTGTTGCCCAGCACCCGGTAGTCGCCGGGGTTCTGCGCGTTCGTGTACTCGGTCGCGGGCCGCGTCGCCGTCTCGAGAACCTCCACGGTGAACGTGGTGGACGACTCGGGCAGAAGGCTCACCGTAACCGGCACATCGACGGTGCCGTCGTCCTCGTCCACCGACGCCGTATAGGCCGTGGTCGACGACGCGTTCGAAGCGTGGAACGCGATCTTGGCGGCGACTTGGTCGCCAACGTCGTCGACGTTGAGCGTCGCCTGGCGGCTCTGCGCGTTACGCGTGTAGTGCCGGCCCAGCTTGTTCGCCCCCGAGGCGGGGCTGTCGTCGAGGCGCACCGCGATGGTCTTGTCGTTCTCCACCAGATCGTCGTTGACCGACACCACGTTCATCGACTGCTCTTTGGCGGTGCTCGGCCCGAACGTCACCGACATCGTCACGATCGAGTACTCCGAGCTCGACTCGTTCGTGCCGGCCGACAGCACCGACAAGTTGAACACCGTCGAGGTCTCCGGCAGATGGCTGACCCGCACCGGAACCCCCACGTTGCTTCCCTCCACCAGATTCAGATTGCTCAGACGCATCCCGAAGTCGGTGTCGAAGCTGAACGAGGGCGAATTCGGGATCGCGATCTTGGCGTCGTCGGCGTCGTCGTCGGTGATCGTCAATATCGCGGTCTTGGCGGCGTTGTGGCGGCTGTAGTGGCGTCCCAGACTGTTCGCGCCCGAGGCGGGGCTGTCGACGATGCGCAACACGATGGTCTGGTCCTCCTCCACCCAGTCGTCGTCGGTCACGCTCACGGTCAGGTTCTTGGACAAGGCGCCGGTCGGACCGAACGTCACCGACTTCGTCGCGATCTGGAAATCACCCGGATTCTGGGCGCTGACGTATTCGCTGGCGCGGTTGGCGCCTTGTGCCACCACCTGCACAGAGAACACCGTCGACGTCTCGGGACGGCGGTTGATCGTCACCGGCACGCTCAACGACCCGCCCGAGACGTCCTCGTCCACGCTCCCGGTGTGCGGCGCGGTCGCCGTCGCGCTGCCGCCGAACGCGATGCGGGCGCCGTCGTCGTCGTCGTCCGCGATCGTCACCGTCGCCAGACGCCCCGAAGCGTGGCGGCTGTAGTGGCTGTCCATGCCTGATGAGCCGCTGTCGGCGATGCGCAGCAGGATCGTCTGGTCGTCCTCCACCAGCATGTCGTCGGTGATCGTCACGGCCAGGTTCTGGGTGCGGTTGCCCGTCGCGGTGAACGTCACCGACTTCGTCGCGATCCGGAAATCGCCGGGCGCCTGGGCGCTCTGGTACTCGGTGGCGGTGCCGCCGGTGCGGACCTCCACGGTCACCGTCGTGGAGGCCTGCGGGAGACGGCTCACCTGGATGGGCACGTTCAGCACCCCGCCCGATACGTCTTCAGCAACGTTGCGTGTGTACGCGGCGGTGCGCCCCGACGTGCCGAACCCGATGCGGGCGTTGTCGTCGTCGTCGTCGGTGACCGTCACCGTCGCCGCGGTCTCCCCCGACGTGCCGGCCCAGCCCGACACCGAAGTCGACAGCGTCACCGTGAACGTCTCGTCGCCCTCCACCAGAGAATCGTTGTTGGTCGGGACGCGCAGCGTCGCCGTCGTGGAACCCGGCGACACCGTCACCGACGACGGCGGCGAAGCCCCCAGGTCAGCCGCCGACCCAGCCGACGACCCCGAATAGCTGTACGCCACCGACAGCGACAGACCGCCCGTGGGCGCGGCCTGCCCCAACGTCACCGTCAACGATGCCGTCGAGCCCTCCGCGACGGTCTTGGTCGACTCGATCCGGAACGTCTTGGTCGACGCGCCCACCGTCGCGGTCACCGTCCCCACCGTCCCGATCGAATAGTCGGTGTCGGAGCTGGTCGCGGCGTGGGTGATCGCCGAGGTGCCCACCGCCACCCCGGTCACGGTGAAGGTCTTCGGCGTCTTCCAGTTCGCCGTGGTGAACGTCACCGACGCCGGCGTCACCGTCGCCTTGTCCGTCGAGGCGCTCGTGGGCGTGACCGTCACGCTCGCGGTCGGCTGGGAGTCCAAGACGACCGTGTAGGTGTTCGTCGCGCCGACCTCCACGCTGCGCGCCGTCTGGCTCAGGGTCACACCGGCGGTGTCGTTGTCGGTGATCGTCAGCGTGACGCCGGTCACCGTCAAACCAGTGCCCGACGCCGACAAGATGATGGTCTCGTTGTCCTCGTCGAGATCGTCGTCGGTGATCTGCACGGTGCCGGTGCCGGTGCTCTGGCCCTGCGCGATGGTGAACGCGGAGGGCAGCGTGTAATCCCCCGACCCGGCCGTGCCGGTCGCGGTCAGCGTCACCGACACCGCGCTGGTGGCCGCCTCATCGAGCGTCGCGGTCACCGTCACCGACCCTCCGCCCTCAGCCACCGTGTTGCTCGCCGCATTCGTGGTCAGCGTCACAGTCGACGGCGGCGT
>JAPOQG010000215.1 GCA_026710865.1 Acidimicrobiaceae bacterium | reverse complement strand
CCCTCGAAGGCGGCGTCGTCCTTGACATCGACGCTCAGAGGCAGGCCGGTGCCGCAGTTCTCGTAGTACTCGTCGATGGTGGGAATGTGCCCGGGCAGCCTCGCCCGCGGCGTGCGAGCTATGGGCCGGCCGAAGAGCCGTCGAGTCGACATCGTGGGCAGTCCCCCCACAGCCCCGTCGTGGTTCAGCACGATTGCGCCGTCGGAGGTGATCCAGGCGTCGGTCTCGATGCCGGTGGCGCCCATCTGCTGGGCCAGCGTGAACGCCTCCAGGGTGTTCTCGCGGGCGTGGGCCCGGGCGCCGCGGTGCGCGAAGGCGATCGGCGGGTTCAGCAGGGCTGGGATGCGAGTGGCCATCGGGCGCGACTCCATCCACGGGCCGCCGCAGCCTGCGGCTACACGCCGCCGAGGTCGTTGGGGGGCCAGAGCTTGAGGAAGGCCCGGCCCACCACCGTGTCCACGTCGATCGGGCCGAAGTAGCGGCCGTCGCGGCTGTCGGGGCGATTGTCGCCCAGCACGAGGACCTCGCCCTCGGGGACCACGCAGAGATCCGGTTCGGGATCGTTGACGCAGCCGGGAATGGGCACCGTGGGATGGGTGGACCCGGCCTGCTGGAGGTAGGGCTCCTCGAGCCGGGCGCCGTCGATGTGCACCTGGGTGCCCCGGATCTCGAACGTCTCGCCGCCCAGGGCGACCACCCGCTTGATCAGGTCGTCGGCGTCGGCCGTCTGGCCCGGATGGCGGAACACGATCACGTCGCCGCGGTTGACGTCGTGCAGGCGGTACCCGAGCTTGTAGACCACCACCCGGTTGTCGACCATCAGGGTGGGCTCCATCGAGCCTGACGGGATGACGAAGACCTCCACCAGGAACGTCTTGAGCAGCAGCGCCAGCCCCAGGGCGCAGACGCCCACGACCAGCCACTCCGACACCAGGCTCCAGGCCCGCCGCGCCGCGCTCGGAGGGGTCTGCGGGGCCTGATCGCCGTCGAGCGGCCCGTCCGGCGAGGTCCTCCACTCCAGCGGGAGCTGTGCCTCGGGCCGGTCCTGCCCCGCGGGTGGGGCGCCCTCCGAGGAGGTGGGCTGCGACCCGAGACCGGCGCTCATCGCCGGTACCTCTCCAGCATCCGCCCCGCAGTGGCGGCCCGCAGGTCCGGCTCGATGCCCGGGTCGCAGGCCACAAGCTCCGCCTGGGGTCCGAGTTGCACCAGCACACGGGCCAGCCACGACTCGCTCGCCACTGCGAAGACCGCGTCGACCGTGCCGTCGGGGCGCTCGGTTCGCTGCCGCGCATCGTGGTAGTCGGCTGCCCAGACGGCCTCGGGCGCCAACCGGATCGTCGCCGTCCGGTCGATGCCGGCCATGCCGAGGGCCGGCTCCTCCCCCGCGTCCAACTGCGCCTCGACCGGCGTGTCCGTGACCGCGAGGCTGCGGATCCTCTCGACGCGGAACACCCGCTCGGCGCGGGCGCGGTGGCACCAGCCGAACAGGTACCAGACACCGTCGTGGCTCAGCAGGCGGGCTGGGTCGACGGCCCGCGACGTCATGACGTCGCGGCCGAACGAGTAGTACTCGATCTCGATGCGGCGGCGCTCGGAGATGGCCCGGCGAAGCTCGTCGACGGTGGCCGCGGGGGCGTCGCCCAGGCACACGTCGATGTGCCCGGCCCCGTCGCCGCCCTCGGCTCCCAGCGAGAGTCTCAACTTGGCCAGGGCCCGCACCAGCGGGGCCGCCTCGGCCTCGCTGCCGGCCTCCGAGCGCACCCGGCCCTCGGACATGTCGAGCACGGTGCGGCCCGCGGCCAGCAGCCGGGTCGCAGCCTCGGTGCTGAGCCGCATCGGCTGCGAGAACCAGTCCGCGTACTGGATGTCGACCACCTCGTCCTCGATGAACACGTCGATGAGGGTGTCGGGAGTGAACGGGTGCACCCCCACGAAGAACAGCCTCTGGGTGAGATCCTCCAGCAGTTGGTCGCGCGGGTAGTCGAACCGGGCCGCGATGTCGTCGAGGTGGGCGCCGCCCTGCTTGACCACCCACGGGACGATCCCCAGCAGGCGGGCCATGCGCTCGGCCACCGAGAGCGTGGTCCCGTTCGAGGCAGGCGCCGGCATCACCCCGTCACCCTAGGGCGTCCACCCCGCCGCGCCGTGTCTCAGGCCAGGGCCTCCAGCCAGTCGATCAGCTCGTCGCGCAGCCACTCCGGCTCGAGCACCTCGGCGTGGTCGAGGAAGTCCAGCACGAAGGTCCGCAGCGCCGCCGGCTCCCGCACCCGCAGGGTGAGCACCACCGACCCGTCGGGCCGGCGCTCGCCGTCGACCCCGGCCCGATGGCAGGCCCAGCCGGCCTGATCGGCGTCCACCAGCACCCGGACGTCGACCGGCTCCCCCCCCCCCCCCCCCCCCCCCCGCTCCCCGCCCCCCCCCACCCGGACGCCTCCCGCCCCGCCCGCACCGAACTCCCACGGCCTGAAGGCGCGAGGGTCGGGCCCCTCCCCCACCGGTCGGGTGGCCGGGCCCGACTCGGCCACCGGACCGTCGATGCGGTCGACCCGGAACAGGCGCTCGGCGGACTGGCCGCAGTCCCAGCCGACCAGGTACCAGCGGCCCCGATGGAACGACAGGCGCCACGGCTCGACGCGGCGCTCGGCGTCCCGGTAGGAGAACTCGACCGCGAGGCGTCCGATCGCGGCGGCCACCAGCTTCGACAGCGCCTCATGGAACGGCAGCTCGTCCACCGTCGCTACCGGCTCGGCCGCCTCTCCGGCCGGCTCGATCGCACCCTCGT
>JAPOQG010000305.1 GCA_026710865.1 Acidimicrobiaceae bacterium | reverse complement strand
CGCCAGGTGCTGGACCCGCAGCGCCACCTGGCCGTGTTCGACCTGGAGAACACCCTGATCGCGTCGAACGTGGTGGCCAGCTATGCGTGGCTCGCCACCCGGGACCTCGACGACCTCGACCGGGTGCGGTTCGCGGCCCGCACGCTGGCGGAGGCGCCGAGGCTGCTGGCCCTGGACCGCCGCGACCGCAGCGACTTCCTGCGCTACTTCTACCGCCGCTTCGAGGGCGCCTCGACGGACCGGCTCGACACCGATTGCGCCGAGATGCTCAGCGACCTGATCCTCACCAAGTCGTTCCCCCAGGGGATCCGCCGCATCCGCGAGCACCGCCGGGCCGGCCACACGACCCTGCTCATCACCGGGGCCCTGGACTTCGTGGTGGAGCCGCTGCGACCCCTGTTCGACCACATCGTGGCCGCGGAGATGGGTTCCAGCGACGGCGCCTACGACGGGCGCCTGCTGAACGTCCCGCCGACGGGCGAGGCCCGCTACCAGACGCTGGCCGACTTCGCCGAGGCCCACGACTTGGACCTGCGGGAGTCGGTGGCCTACGCCGACAGCACCTCGGACCTGCCCATGCTGGAGGCGGTGGGCTTCCCGGTGGCGGTCAACCCCGAGACCAAGCTGGCCGCTCTGGCCCGGCGGCGGGGCTGGCTGATCGAGCACTGGGCCACCAGCGCCGGCGCCCCCACCAAGCTGTTGCCGATGGCACCCCGGAACCGTGGCCGCGCCCGCGACCGCCGGTCGGCGCTGGTGAGGTCGGCCTGATGGCCGCCGAGCGCCGGCTTGCGCCCCGTCCGGGACTGGTGATGGACGTCGACCGCTCCACCCCGCCCATCCTGTTCCACCACGGCGAGGGATTCCGCCTGGAGAGACTGCCGGCGGGCCGCAGCCGGATCGTCTACCCGGCCGAGCCGCTCGCGGGCCTGCCCGATCCCGAGGGCGCGATCCGCGACGCGCTGCTGAACCCGCTGGACTCCGACCCGCTGCCGTCGCTGCTGCGGCCCGGCATGAAGCTGACCATCGCCTTCGACGACGTGTCTCTGCCGCTGCCGCCGATGAAGCGACCCGACATCCGCCAGCGGATCATCGAGCAGGTGCTGGACATGGCGGCCGCCGCGGGAGTGGACGACGTGCACCTCATCGCCGCTCTGGCCCTGCACCGCCGGATGACCGAGGACGAGCTGCGCCACACCTTGGGCGACCGGGTCTACGACGCCTTCGCTCCACAGGGCGCCCTCTACAACCACGACGCCGAGGACCCCGACGGCATGGTGGAGCTGGGCCGCTCCGCCCACGACGAGCTGGTGACCATGAACCGGCGGGCGGCCGAGAGCGACCTGCTGGTGTACGTCAACATCAACCTGGTGGCCATGGACGGCGGGTGGAAGTCCACGGCCACGGGCTTGGCCGACTACCGGGCGCTGCGCCACCACCACAACGTCCACACCATGCAGCAGTCCCGGTCGTTCATGGACCGTCCCAGCTCCGAGCTGCACCGCTCCAACTGGCGCCAGGGCGAGGTCATCAAGGCCCACGGCCCCCGCATCTTCCAGATCGAGACCACCGTCAACAACAACACGTTCGGCCACGACGGTCCCCTGGCCGTGCTGCAGAAGCGCGAGTGGGAGTGGAGCGGCAGGGACCGGGCCTCGTTCATGGCCATGCAGGCCGGGCTCAAGGCGATGCCGGTGGCGGGCCGCCGGGGCGTGTTCAACCGGTGGCTGGCGCCCTATGAGCTGACGTCGGTGCAGGCCGGGGCGGTGGAGCCGGTGCATGAGAGCACCACCGCCAACGTGCTGGCCCAGCATCTGGTGCCGGTGCAGGGCCAGACCGACGTGCTGACGATGGGGCTGCCCTACATCTGCCCCTACAACGTGAACTCGGTGATGAACCCGATCCTGGTGATGTGCCTGGGCCTCGGGTACTTCTTCAACCTGTACCGGGGCCGGCCGCTGGTGCGCGAGGGCGGTGTGGTGATCATGAGCCACCCGACCCGCTGGGAGTTCCACCCGGCGCACCATCCCAGCTACATCGACTTCTTCGAGCAACTGCTGGCTGAGACGACCGACCCGGCCGAGCTGGAGGCCAAGTACGAGGAGCAGTTCGCCACCGACGAGTGGTACGTGCACCTGTACCGCACCGGCTACGCCTACCACGGGGTTCATCCCTTCTACATGTGGTACTGGGGGGCCCACGCCCTGCAGTGGCTGGGCCGCGTGATCGTGGTGGGGGGCGACACCAGGGCGGTGCGGCGGATGGGCTTCCAGCCCGCCTCGACGCTGTCGGACGCCCTGGAGATGGCCAGCGACGTGGTCGGGCCGTCGCCGACGATCACCCATGTGCACAACCCGCCCATCCTGATGGCGGACGTGGAGTGAGTCGAGGCTGGTATGCGACCCGACGGAGCGCTGACGGACCGGACTGGGCGGGCGATGCATGACGAGGGCGCGTCATCAACCGGGACCATGACCTCGACGAGCGTTGGCGGACCGGACTGGCCGAAGGGCGGCGCAGCGAACCGCGATGATGGTGGACATGGAGCGACCGGGAGGGTGTGGTAGTGGGTATCGCGCACGACCTTGGCGTGGTGCGGCTGGGGCGCCGCCTGCCGTCGCCGACCCGCGCGCTGAGGGCCCGCTCGTTCCCGCTGCGGGCGCCCACCGTTCCGGGTGGGGTGGAGCCGCCGGAGGCCCTGAGGCGCACCGGCGTCTACTTCGACACCGGCTGGTCCCGTCGCTGGGCGGCCCGCATGTGCCGGGCCGCCATCGTGGAGGGGCCGATGCGGGCCATGGTGCAGGTGCTGGCCTCCCCCCGCCGGGAGGGCGCCGACCGGCTGGCCGACCTGGACGGGGCGGTGATCTTCGCCGCCAACCACCACAGCCACATCGACACTTCGCTGCTGCTGACGTCGATCCCCGAGCCGTGGCGCCACAAGATCGTGGTGGGGGCGGCGGCCGACTACTTCTTCGGCACCCGGTTGGCGGGCGCGACCGCGGCGCTGATGATCGGAGCGATTCCCATCGAGCGGGCCCGGGTGGGCCGCCGGTCCGCCGACCTCGCGGCCGGGCTCATCGACGACGGCTGGAGTCTGCTGATCTACCCGGAGGGCGGCCGCAGCCCCGACGGCTGGGGTCAGCCCTTCCGGGGCGGCGCGGCGTATCTGTCGGTGCGCTGCGGCGTGCCGGTGGTGCCGATCCATGTGGGCGGCACCAGCGCGATCCTGCGCAAGGGCCGCACGATGCCGACACCTGCGGAGGCGACCGTGACCTTCGGCGCCCCGCTGCGGCCCGAGGACGGTGAGAGGGCTCCCCGGTTCGCGGCCCGGATCGAGGACGCGGTGACCGCCTTGGCCGACGAGGTCAGCACCGACTGGTACTCGGCCCGCAAGCGGGCCCACGCCAGCGCCAGCGGCACCCTCACCGGCCCCGACGTCGGCCTCTGGCGCCGCCAGTGGGCCCTGGACGGCCGCCGGACCCCCCCAACCCGGACCCGCCGCTGGCCCGATCTGTAGCACCCTGTCAGCGCGAACCGTCTGCCGCCCGTCCGAGGGCATGCGGCCAGACCTGAACACGCGGGGACCGCTCGCCGACGGCGCCATCCGCTTCGACGGACTTCGAACGACACACATCAGTCCGGAAACCAGACCCGCTGCGCTTGTCGTGGTTGCCAGTCCCAGACTGTCGAACGAGAGTTGCCCAGTGCGTTCGCGGCTAGCGTCTCACGGACTGTCGGCACCCGCCGAAGTGGCCTCCGCTGCGCCTTCCGCCGGCTGAGGCGAGGCATCGGCGGCGTTGGCAGGAATGTTCCGCCTGTTGATGCTCGGGGCTCTGGGCACGAACGGCTTGAGGTCTTGGAGAACGTCGCCGTAGAAGTCGAGCACGGCGTCGAGCACTGAGTCGATGAAGCCCCTCTTTCGGGTGCTGCGGCGGCCTTGGCCCAAAGGGGCGGAGTATCGGAGCTGGAACCGCGCCGGTCTCTGCTTGGCCGGTCCCAACCCGTTGCGGGGATCCTCGCGCAGCTGCTCCAGCGAAGCTGTCACTGGATGCTTGGCACTGCGTGCGTAGGCGTCGACCAGCAGAGAACCGTTGGCTTCCTTGAGTTGCTTCGTCAGCCACACCACAGCTGCTCTCGGTGTTCCGTCGGTCGGCGCCGGAAAAGCTACGCTCACGATTACGCGGGAGGTCTTGATATCAGCTGAGACGGACAGGTCCGATATCGCGTCGGGCACCCTCAAGACACCGTTCAGAATGCCGTCGGCGCACAAGGACTGCACGAACTCCTTGTTCCGCAATCGTGGGTTCTGCTGGTGAGCACGCGGTATGACTTCAGTCACATCCGAGCCGATCTCTGTGCCCAGGCGTAGCGCAGCGACCCGAAGCAGTTGATCCCACCGCTGGCACACCTCAACCGCCTCTGGGCTATTGCGCGAGAGGCTCCCGTCCACCGCGGCGTCGCGTACGCCAGTCCAGTTGTCGCCCATGTCAGCAAAGTCCAGCACCCCAGACTTCGGGTGCGACATATACCGGATGAGTTCGTCGAGGATCCATGCCTGCTCGGGATCATCGACCCCGCGATGCGAGTGCTCCTTGACCGCCTCGGACATGATCAGCATCCAAGACAGGTGATGAACCGCCACCTTGGAGTTGGATCTCACCCGTAGGCCCTCTGTGGGATGCACACCGGGTGCTGGTGCAATCTCATTGGAAATGGTCACGATGGCATCGACACCCGCTCCACGGGCTGCGTCCAGATAGGCGTTGATCTGAGCCGCGTCGAGCTTGGCTGTACCGGTCTTGGTCTCCACGAATGCCTCGAAGGAGACGCGTTTGCCCACCGAGACACGAATGAGCCCATCGGGACGAACAGTGCTGCCGTCCACATCAACAACGGGCTGCACGAACGCCTCGACTCGAGCGCTCTTGGCACGGGTCACCCCCAAGGGCCCCAACAGCGCCACGCTGAAGGGCCGGACGACCGAGAGAACGGCGAGCATCGCCGATGTTGCCCTGTCCTCAGCTTCTCTCTGGCCCTTGATGCCCGTGACAGGTATCAGCCTGGCCCGCTCGGGCTCGCTCGCTTGGTTCTCCTGGCTCGGCACCTTCGCATGATACGAGTGCCCAAGCCCTTGGAGCAAAGGGATGTCACGCCCACCTCGCTGCATCCGCGCCATCCTGCGCAGGCGGACCTATCGACATCGGCTAGTTCTGGGGGTCGGTCTTGGAGAGCGCCGAGGCGAGAAGGCCTGACGGCACGGCCACTATTCCCAGGCCGAGCAGGACCAGCACCATGGCGAGGACCTTGCCCGCGGCCGTCGACGGCGCGATGCCTTCGGCTCCCATCGTCAACGAGGCGACCGACCAGTACACGCACTCGAACAGGTTCCCGTACGCCTCGTTGGCTTCATGCTCGAACTGCCAGATCCCGTAGGCAGCGATGAACGAGATTACAGCGGTTACCCCGGTGTACAGCGCAAGCTCGTCCTTGATGTCCTGAAAGGCTGCCGAGAAGCGGTCGACCGCCGAGCTGTAGCGGGCCACCTTCAGCACCCTCATGACGCGCAGCACCCGCAGCGCCTTCACCGACCCCAGCGCCGTGACGCTCGCCACACCCGCCACCACGGCCAACAGATCGACGACACCGTAGAACGAACGGGCATAGCGCAACCGGTGACGGGCCGTGGCCAGCCTCGCGATGTACTCGGCGCTGAACAACGCCCAGAACACCGTATCGAGCCGGCCTATCCAGGACGCAGCGGAGCTTCCCTCCTCGACAGCGGTGAACCCTATGAGCGGTACCAGAGAGAGCACCACGACGATGCCCACCGATGTCTCCAGTGCCCTCCCGAAGCGGGAGTCAGTGTCGAATAGATCCAGTCGCTGATTCTGATGCATTCAACGCCTCCTTGAGACCAGTTCCACGAAGTCGGCCGCGCTGACGACCCGGATGCCCAGCTCACGCGCCCGGCGCGCCTTGCCCGACCTCGACATCCGATCCGCGGCCACCACGAGACCGCAGCGCTTCGTGACGGTGCCGACCACCTCGAGGCCTGCGGCACGGGCCACGCGCTCCAGTTCGGAGCGCGCGACCGGCCGGCCGTCTACTACGGCGCTGCCGGTGAAGCACACCTTCGCGGCCGGCTCAAAGAGGATGTCCGAGCCAGGTCCGGGCGGCACACGGCTTGAGGCGTCGTCGCGCAACTCCTCCGCGTTGATTTCCAGGGCCGCGGCGACCTGAGCATGGAGCCACCGCTCCTGCTCGGACACGATCCCATCAGCGAGGATCCGCTCGACTAGCAGATCGAAATACCGCCGATGCAGAAGCTCTCGGTCCTGGTCGCCTATATGCAGCACCGATGCGGTGATCGACAGCCAGCTTCGCTCGTACTCCGACAGTTCGCCGTCGTCGAGACAGCGGTCCAGCGCGTCGAGGTACAGGGCCTCGGACTCGCGCAAAGACGACGGCCAACTCGTCCTGGCAGCCAGCACGCTGAGCGCCCCGCGTCGGGGAGGCGCCCCCGGCCGGCGGACGGTCAGGCCTCCAGACTTCCCCGACGCGCGGCACGACGCCTGCGAGGCGCCCGCGAGCGCGGCCGCGTCGGCGTGAATGAGCAACAACTCTGCCGCGACCCGTGCGTCGGTCAGCGCCGAATGATCCGGGGGAGAGAGGCCGAAACGCTCGGCCGCTACGGCCAGTTTCTGCCCGGTCAAGCGGTAGGTGCACACTCCGGCGCCGACATCCAGGCTCATTCCCCGCACCCGCTCGACTTCCTGACTGAGCATCCGCAGATCGAAGCTGATGTTGTGCGCGACCAGGACCGCTCCGTCGAGACGCGCCGCTATGTCGCCTGCCACCGCCTCGAACGCAGGGGCGGATTCGAGCATCGTCGGGGTGATGCCATGAACATGCACCGGACCGGGATCCCGATCGGGTTGCAGCAACGACTCGTACTCGTCCACGACCTGGCCCTCCGAGATCGTGACGCACGCGAACTCGACGATCCGGTCGCGACGCGAGAATCCCGTGGTCTCGGTGTCGACGACCGCAAACCTCTTGCCGCCACCGAGGCCGGGCGTTGCTTGGTTCCTTCTGGGCATCTGTGCTCCTTGGCTTGGAACGGGTTGCGGTCATGCACCTGGACGCTGTCTCCGACATCGATACGCCTGCCATAGGCTTCCAGCCTGGTACGACAATGGCCTCGGACCGGCATCGACGGTCGCGCGCTGAGGTGCTCTGAGCGAGCGTCGGAAAGCGGTCGACCGTCTGCGATGGTTGGAGCGTCTTGGTGTGGCCGATGTAGGCCCATGGTGCCCCCCAAGGAACTCAACCTGGCCGCCGCCGCGCCTCGTCGAACACGCTCCCGCCGGTGGCCCCACCCGTGCCGTCAGAACCCGAACTCAGGCAGGCCTGCCCCTTGACCGGGGTGTAGAAAGCTCTGCGGCATCAGGAATCTCCAAGACATGCGGGCCAGCGCAAGCCCAAGGCGAAAGTGTCCGTAACCGGGACAAGCTGCGGTATGAGTAGGGGACAGCCTGCGACACGGCAGCTGTCTGTCCGGCAGGTCTACACGGTACTGGCGACGCCGTCCTCGGCTTCGTGGCGCTGTCCGTGCGGCTCGACTCGGAGCACTCGAAGGCCTGGCACGGACTCCACGGCGGCGCGAGCAGAGGCGACGGCATCCTCCATGGTGGGCGCGGTACGCCCGAAGGAGAGGAAGTCGCCGTCTGGATCGGTCCCCACCAGCGCGTCGTCGCACCCGGCCTCGAACAGGGCATCGAAGACTGCATCGTCCATCACACTGACACCGTCCGTACGAACGCAGAAGTCGTGCAAGGGCAGAGGAGTCCTCATTGCCTAACGTCCTTTCCGCCTTCGATACATCTACAGTTCGCCATTGTACTTCGAATCAACCTCGCCAGATTCTCCGGCACCCGCGGAGTGCCTGACAATCTGAGCCGACAGGAGCCGCTCGGGCATGTGACCATGCCCCACGCATGACTGGAGCGGCCCTTGGATCTAGCGACCGACCACCCTTCGGCGCGAGCTTGCTTGAGCGCCTTGCGAATCTCCTTGTTCGGATGCTCAGGTCGTCCAACCATACAATGAAACTACATGCGTTGTCCCAATAATATCAATTGAACTATACCAGCTCATGTGGGCCGGCTGGCTGGCTGTTGGCGCCCGTAGGCTGAGGGCATGGCTGTGTTTGCCAGTACTCCGGTGGAGTTGATCGAGGGCGTTTACGCCACCCTGGACGAGCGGGTGGGGCGGGCCACCGAGAGCTTCGGGCGGCCGTTGACGCTGGCCGAGAAGATCCTCGTCAACCATCTCGACCCGTCCGAGACCGGGGTGCCCGAGCGGGGCGTGACCTATGTGGACCTGCGGCCGGACCGGGTGGCCATGCAGGACGCCACCGCCCAGATGGCCTGGCTGCAGTTCATGACCGCGGGGCTCGACGAGGTGCAGGTGCCCACCACCACCCACTGCGACCACCTGATCACCGCCCGCACCGACGCCAGGCGCGACCTGATGGCCGCGCTGTCGGGCAACGACGAGGTCTATGAGTTCCTGCGCAGCGTGTGCGCCCGCTACGGCTCCGGCTTCTGGAAGCCCGGCTCGGGGATCATCCACCAGGTCGTGCTGGAGAACTACGCCTTCTGCGGCGGGATGATGATCGGCACCGACAGCCACACCCCCAACGCCGGCGGCCTCGCCATGGTGGCGGTGGGCGTGGGCGGCGCCGACGCCGTCGACGTGATGACCGGATTACCGTGGAACGTGCGCTGGCCCAAGTTCATCGGGGTGCACCTCACCGGCGAGCTCAGCGGCTGGAGCGCCCCCAAGGACGTGATCCTGAAGGTGGCCGACATCCTCACCGTGGCCGGCGGCACCGGCGCCATCGTGGAGTACTTCGGCTCCGGGGCCCGCTCGCTGAGCGCCACCGGCAAGGCCACCATCTGCAACATGGGCGCCGAGATCGGCGCAACCACCTCGATCTTCGACTACGACGAGTCCATGGGCCGCTACCTGCGGGCCACCGGCCGATCCGACGCCGCCGACCTGGCCGACGCGGCGGCCCATCACCTGTGCGGCGACCCCGAGACCGAGACCGACCCGGAGCGCTTCTACGACCGGGTGGTGGAGATCGACCTCGACACGCTGGGCCCCCACATCAACGGCCCCCACACCCCGGACCTGGCCCGGGAGGTCGCCGACCTCGGCGACGAGGCCCGGGACCGGGGCTGGCCGCTGGAGATCAGCGCGGCGCTCATCGGGAGCTGCACCAACTCGTCCTATGAGGACATCACCCGGGCGGCGTCGATCGCCCGCGACGCGGCGGCCAAGGGCCTGCAGGCCCGCACCCGTCTGCTGGTGACCCCCGGCTCCGAGCAGATCCGCTCCACCATCGTGCGCGACGGCCTGATGGACGACTTCGAGTCCCTGGGCGCCACCGTGCTGGCCAACGCCTGCGGACCGTGCATCGGCCAGTGGGACCGCTCCGGCGAGGACGGCCACACGCCGGGCCAACCCAACGTGATCGTCACCTCCTACAACCGCAACTTCCCCAAGCGCAACGACGGCGACCCGGCCACGCTCTCGTTCGTCACGTCGCCCGAGACCGTGATCGCGCTGGCCCTGGCCGGCACCGTCGACTTCGACCCGATCAGCGGCACGCTCACCGCCGACGACGGCGAGGCGGTGACGCTGGCAGAGCCGTCGGGCATCGAGCTGCCCCCCGACGGCTTCGATCCCGGCGAGGACACCTTCGTGGCCCCGCCCCCCGACGGTGGCGCCGCCGAGGTCACGGTGTCGCCGGACTCCGAGCGCCTCCAGCTGCTGGAGCCGTTCGCGCCGTGGGACGGGCGCGACTACGAGGACCTGCCCGTCATCGCCAAGGCCAAGGGCAAGTGCACCACCGACCACATCTCCGCGGCCGGCCCGTGGCTGCGCTACCGGGGCCACCTGGAGAACATCTCACAGAACCTGTACCTGGGGGTGGTCAACGGCTTCGGTTCCTCTGACGATGATCGCGGCTACGAGGTCGGCCACGGCCGCAACCAGCTCACCGGCGAGGTGCAGTCCCTGCCCGACATCGCCCGCGACTACCACGAGGCCGGGCTGCGCTGGGTCTTCATCGGCGACGCCAACACCGGCGAGGGCTCGAGCCGCGAGCACGCCGCCATGGAGCCCCGCTTCCGGGGCTGCGTGCTGGCGCTGGCCCGCAGCTTCGCCCGCATCCACGAGACCAACCTCAAGAAGCAGGGCGTGCTGGCGCTGACGTTCGCCGATCCCGCCGCCTACGACCGCATCGGCGAGGACGACCGCCTCGCAGCACGGGGGCTGGCCGACCTGGCGCCGGGTCGGCCGGTGACCGTGGAGGTCACCCCGCCCGACGGCGCGGTCTGGGCGTTCGACGGGCTGCACACCCTCAGCGAGGAGCAGATCGAGTGGTTCCGGGCCGGGAGCGCGCTGAACATCATCCGCCAACGCTCCCGCGCCTAGCGCACCGCCTGCCACACGTCTGGCATTGCCCGCACAAAGCAGAAGCGGCTGACCTGGGGTTTGATCAGCCGCTTCATTTGATGCCAGAGCCGACATTGGGGGGTTGCCGGCCCATGGCTGTCCGGTTACGGCGGGTGAGGAGGAGTACACCTGCCATCCGGATTGATGTAAGCAATATAGCACACATCAGCGCCCGCTTGGATATCATTTCAACAGTTTGCACCGATAGTTTGTATCGTTTTTTATGATGGATGTCCGGCAACTCAATGTCCTGCTCGCGGTGGCCGAACATCAGAGCTTCTCGGCTGCGGCCCAGGCCCTGCACACCGTGCAGTCCAACGTCTCCGCCCACATCTCCCGGCTGGAGCAGGAGGCCGGCGCCACCCTGATCGACCGGGCCCGGCGATGCCTGACCCCCGAAGGCCAGGTCGTCGCCGACCGGGCCCGCCGCATCCAGGTGGAGTTGCAGGCCATCTCCGACGACCTGGCGTCCATGCGCGCCAACCTCAGCGGAACCGTCACCGTCGGCGTCATCGGCACCACGGCCCGATGGATCGCGCCCCTCGTGCTGGACGAGGTGGGCCGGCTCCACCCGGGCCTCGACGTGGTCATCCTCGACGCCACCACCACGTCGCTGGTGCCGCTGCTGGTCCAGAACCGCCTGGACCTGGCGGTCGTCAACCTGCCCGTGGAGGATCCCGACATCGAGACCGACGAGCTGTTCTCCGAGGACCGGGTCGTGATCGCGCCCGCAGACCACGAACTGGCCCGACGCGACCGCATCGACCTGGTCGAGCTGGCCCAACACGAGATCCTGCTGCCGCCCAGGGGCACCGCATTCCGCGACGAGGTCGACACCGACGCCCGGCGGGTCCGAGTCGAGCTGAGGACCAAGGCCGAGATCGACGGCCTGCGCCTGCTGGCCTCGCTGGCATTCGCGGGATTCGCACCGGCCCTGCTGCCGGCCAGCGCAACCCACGGCTCCTCGCCGCAGGGCTGGCGCAGCGTGAAGGTCGACCGCCTGAGCCCGCGGCTCGTGGGGCTGGCCCGCAACCGCCGCACCATGCCGGCCGCACCGCCGCGCACCGTCGCCGACGCCATCAGGCGCATCGTCCGCCGGGAGTCCGCCAACCAGCCCCACATCCTCTCCGTGGAGGCCCTATCGCCCCAACTGGTCGTGAAGGGGCCGAGCGGTAGGCATGCGCGAACACCTTGGAAGGCGCGAGGCCGTGGCCCGAGCGGCCCGTGAGCGCAGCGGACAAGAGCGGGACACACCCCGCAGCACCGTGAGGCGTTCACCGCTCGGTCGCGCTCGCGAATAGGCCGAGCGCATCTACCATGACCCCGTGATGGCGGACTCCCAGACGACGTTGGTCGGCGTCCGCGCCGGTGCATCCGGGTTCGTGCACAGCCGTGTGAGCACTGTCGGCGGCCGCACCGTGGTCGAGATCGACGCACGCGGGTCCGAGGAGAACCAGAGCGGGGCGCTCACCCCAGCCGACGGCGAGAGCATGGCCGCCGCGGCCCGCCTGGCCCGCACGCAACGGCTTCCGGTGCTGCTGAGGCTGGCCTCATCGGGGGCCGACCTCAGAGCCGGGGTGGCCGCCCTGCACGGCTGGGCCACCGCGGCCGTGGAGCTGTCACGATGCTCGGGCGTCGTGCCGGTGACAGTGATCGCGGCCGGGCCCAACGCCTCGGGCCCGGCGCTGCTGCTGGGCCTGGCCGACTTCGTGGTGATGACCGCCGACGCCTACGCCTTCGTGGTCGGACCGAGGATGGTGGAGCACTTCACCGGCATGCCCATCGACCACGGCGAGCTGGGTGGCGGCGAGACCCACTCGGTCAGTTCGGGCGTGGCCGGCTTCCTGGCTGCCGACGAGGCGGAGGCCGACGAGATCGCCGCCGAGCTGCTCGGCTACCTCCCCGACAGCAACGGCTGCGACCCGCCCGCCCGGGTATGCACCGATCCGGTGGACCGGGCGGTGCCCGAGGCCTACGAGGCGCTGCCGGCCGAGTCGGGCGGAACCTACGACGTGCGCGACGTCCTGGCCGCGGTCGCAGACCACGGCGTGCTGCTGGAGCCCCACGCCTACTGGGGCACCAACCTGGTCACCGCGTTCGCCTCCTTCGGGGGGCGGCCCGTCGGGATCGTGGCCAACCAGCCCCAGTCGCTGGCCGGGACGCTCGACATCACCGCCTCCCGCAAGGGCGCCCGCTTCGTGGCGTTCTGCGACGCGTTCAACCTTCCGCTGGTGACCTTCGTCGACACGTCCGGCTTCTATCCGGGCAAGGACCTGGAGTGGCGGGGGATGATCCGCTACGGGGCCCAGATGGCCTTCGCCTACGCCCGGGCCACGGTGCCCCGGGTGAACGTCACCCTGCGCAAGTCCTACGGCGGGGCCTACATCGTCATGGACTCCAAGCCGATGGGCAACGACGTGGCCCTGGCCTGGCCGACGGCCGAGATCGCGGTGATGGGAGCCAAGGGGGCGGTGGAGATCCTGCACCGGTCGGCCAGCGCGCCCGAGCGGTCCGAACTGGAGGAGGCCTACGAGGAGCGCCTGCTCAACCCCTACGTCGCCGCGGAGCGCGGCGCCATCGACTCGGTGATCGAGCCGGCCGACACCCGGCGCCAGATCTGCGCCGCGTTGGAGATGCTCGTGTCCAAGCGCGAGCGCCTTCCCCCTCGCCGCCACGACAACGCCCCGTTGTGATCGCCGGGCTCCAGGCGGCTCCGGTATGAGCGCCGCACTGCAAGAGTCTCGAATCTTGCGCCTGACGGCAAGAGTTGGGATGCACTCACTCCGCCGCGAGGTGTCCCGCCGAAGGTGCCCCGCGGTAAATTGATACTCGATGACAGAGACGACCACGATCACCGCCGCGGCGAGACGGGGTGAGGCTCGTGGCTGAGAGCATCACGATCACCGACAACCGCACGGGCAACAGCATCGAGATCCCGATCGTCGGTGGCGGTGTCGACGCCGCGGCCTGGCGCAAGCTGCTCCCCGGAATCTGGTTCCACGACCCGGGCATGGCCACCACCGCGGTCACCTCCAGCGCCGTGGCCGAGATCAACGGCGAGACCGGCATCCTGCGCTACCGCGGCTACCCCATCGAGCAGCTCGCCGAGCAGAGCACGTTCCCCGAGGTCGCCTACCTGCTGATCTACGGGGAGCTTCCCACGCAGGCCGAACTCGACGAATGGACGCACGAGATAACCCGGCACACGTTCATCCACGAGAACTTCCGCAAGCGCATCTACGACGCCTTCCACTACGACGCTCACCCGATGGGGCTGCTCACGTCGGGAGTGGCCGGGCTCTCCACCTTCTATCCCGAGGCCAAGGACATCTTCGATCCCGACAACCGCAGGGCCCAGATCGTGCGGCTCATCGCGAAGATGCCCACCCTGGCCGCGGCGGCCTACCGGTTCTCGAGGGGCCTGCCGTTCATCTTCCCCGACAACGCCCACGACTACCCGACGCGCTTCCTGAAGATGATGTTCGAAGTGGGCGGGGAGTACGAGCCCGACGAGGCCCTGGTGCGGGCCATGCGGGTGCTGTTCATCCTCCACGCCGACCACGGGCAGAACTGCTCGACCACCGCGACCCGGGTCGTCGGGTCGAGCCACGCCGACCCCTACACCGCCATCGCGGCCGGCTGCGCGGCCCTGTACGGACCGCTGCACGGCGGGGCCAACGAGGCCGTGATCAACATGCTCACCGAGATCGGCTCCTACGAGGAGGTCGACAGCTTCATCGCCAGCGTGAAGCGGGGCGCTCACCGGCTGATGGGATTCGGCCACCGCGTGTACAAGAACTACGACCCGAGGGCGGTGATCATCAAGAAGGCGGCCCACGACGTGTTCGCGGTCATCGGCAAGAACCCGCTGCTCGACATCGCCCTCAAGCTCGAGGAGGTCGCGCTGGCCGACGACTACTTCGTGAGCCGGCGGCTGTACCCGAACGTGGACTTCTACTCGGGCCTCATCTACCAGTCGCTGGGCTTCCCCACGAACATGTTCACCGTGCTGTTCGCCATCGGCCGCACACCCGGGTGGCTGGCCCACTGGAACGAGATGATCGACCAGAACTCGCGGATCTACCGGCCCCGCCAGGTGTACGTCGGCAGCGAGCGGCGCGACTACGTGCCGATGGCGGATCGCTAGCGGACCGCTAGCTGCGACCTGAGAATCTCGGTGCGAGAATTGCGCACCTAGGACACACAACCAACCCGAGATTCTTGGCTGCGGCGTATCCGGCGGAGTATCCGCTCGGCGCCTAGGCGACGTCGAGGACGATCTTGCCGGCGTTGAGGTTGGCCTCCATGCGCTCGTGGGCCGCGGGCGCGTCGGCCAGCGCGAAGCGGCTGTCGATCACCGGGGCCAGGGCGCCGGCGGCCGCGTGGGGCAGCATCTCGGCTGCGAACTGGCGGGTGACCGCGATCTTCTCCTCGATGGGGCGGGCCCGCAGGGTGGTGCCGATCAGGGCGGCCCGTTTGGCCATCAGCGCGGCCGGGTTGAAGGGCACGGGTCCGCCCGCCATCACCCCGACCTGGATGATCCGTCCGTTGGTGCGCAGGCAGGCGATGTTGCGGGGCAGGTAGTCGCCGCCGATCACGTCGAGCACCACGTCCACGCCGGCGCCTCCGGTGGCGTCCGCGACGGCCTCCACGTAGTCCTCTGAGGCGTAGTCGATCACCACATCGGCGCCCAGGGCCTCGCACACATGGTGCTTGCCTGCCGAGGCGGTGACCGCGATGCGGGCGCCCATGGCCTTGGCGATCTGGATGGAGGCGGTGCCCACGCCCGATGCCCCGGCGTGGACCAGCGCCCAGCGCCCGGTGGTGAGACCCCCCTGGCGGACCAGCGCGTCCCAGGCGGTGATGTAGACCTCACAGAAGGCGCCGGCCGCGTCGAGCCCGAGCGCGCTGGGCACGGCCAT
>JAPOQG010000327.1 GCA_026710865.1 Acidimicrobiaceae bacterium | reverse complement strand
TGGTGGGCCGGCGCAGGAGGCTGCTCGACTACGTGAAGGAGAACGACGTCGAGAGGTACCGGGCGTTGATCGCCCATCTCGGTCTGCGACGCTGAGCACCAAGGGGCGGCCACAGCGCCGCCCCTCCGGCTGCCGGCGCCGATCGCGGCGCTGACGGGTCGGCGACGATCCCAGTGACAATCAACATGCGGTACGACCGCTCCGGTGCCAGTCGTATCGGCCTCGCCCGGCAGCTTCCCGGCGGGACCGATACGACTGGGAACTGGCGGGGTCGTGCCTGAGATCGGGCCCCGACCGGGGTCCGCAAGGAGTAGATCCATGGCTGAAGCCATTTCCGTAAGCGGCGCGTTCACGCGCGCCGAAGGCAAGGACGCCACCTTCGAGACGGGCCTTCTGGCCCCGCTCGCGGGCGGCGCCGTAACCGTCCAGATGGGCGACACCGTCGTGCTCGTCACCGCCACGGGCGCCAAGACGCCCCGCGAGGGCGCCGACTTCTTCCCGCTCACCGTCGACGTGGAGGAGCGCATGTACGCGGCCGGGCGCATCCCCGGCTCCTTCTTCCGGCGCGAGGCCCGCGCCGGCGAGCAGGCCATCCTGACCTGCCGGCTCATCGACCGCCCGCTGCGTCCCAGCTTCCCGGCCGGGTACCGCAACGAGGTCCACGTCGTGGCCACCGTGCTCGGCGCCGACCAGTCCAACCCCTACGACATCGCCGCGCTCAACGCGGCCTCGCTGGCGCTCTGCATCTCGCCGGTCCCCTTCGACGGGCCGATCGGCGCAGTGCGGCTGGCCTGGTCGTCGTCGGGCGAGTGGGTGCCGTTCCCCACATACGAGGAGGGCGAGGGCTCGGCCTTCGAGATGGTGGTGGCCGGCCGGCTGGCCGGCGACGACGTGGCCGTGATGATGGTCGAGGCCGGGGGCACCTCCACCACCTGGGAGCTGTACGCCGACGGTACGCCGAAGGTCGATGAGGACGTGCTCGCCGGCGGCCTGGAGGCGGCCAAGACCTGGATCCGCGAGATGATCGAGCTCCAGCAGCAGTTGATCGACGCGGTCGGCACGGTGGACAAGATGGATCCGCCGCTGGTCGTGGACCACAGCGCCGAGATCCTCGACGCAGTGCGCGAGGGCGCGCTCGACCGGATCGCGGCCACCCAGCAGATCGCCGACAAGGCCGAGCGCCAGGGGGCCGAGGCCGCGCTGGCCGCTGAGGTCATCGCCGAGATGGAGGCCCGGTTCGGTGACGATCCCGCGGTGGCCAAGCAGGTCAAGAGCGCCATCCGGGCCGTGACCAAGGAGGTCGTGCGCCGCCGCATCGTCTCCGAGGGCATCCGCATCGACGGCCGCGCCACCAACCAGCTGCGCCCGCTGACGAGCCGGGTGGGCGTGATCCCGACCGCTCACGGCTCGGGGCTGTTCCAGCGGGGAGACACCCAGGTCCTCAACTTCACCACACTGGGAATCGGCCGCAGCGACATGCTGATCGACGATCTGTCGCCGACCGAGAAGAAGCGTTACTTCCATCACTACAACTTCCCGCCGTTCTGCACCGGCGAGACCGGGTTCATGCGCGGGCCCAAGCGGCGCGAGATCGGTCACGGGGCACTGGCCGAGCGGGCCGTGTTCCCGGTGGTCCCGGGATTCGAGGACTGGCCCTACACGGTGCGCACCGTGTCGGAGGTGCTGGCCTCCAACGGGTCGAGTTCGATGGCGTCGGTCTGCGGGTCCACGCTGTCGCTGATGGACGCCGGCGTGCCGATCAAGGCGCCGGTGGCCGGAGTGGCCATGGGCCTCGTGCACGCCGACGACGCCTGGGTCACGCTCACCGACATCCTCGGCGCCGAGGACGCCTTCGGCGACATGGACTTCAAGGTCGCGGGCACCACCGACTTCATCACCGCGCTGCAGCTCGACACCAAGATCGCCGGCATCCCGGCATCGGTGCTGGCCGACGCGCTGCGACAGGCCCGCGAGGCTCGCCTCGACATCCTCGACGTGATGGCCGAGACCATCATGGAGCCCCGGCCCGACGTGCGCGACACCGCCCCGAAGATCGTCACCTTCGAGATCCCGGTCGAGAAGATCGGAGAGGTGATCGGGCCCAAGGGCAAGGTGATCAACGCGATCCAGTCCGAGACCGGAGCCGACATCAGCGTCGACGACGACGGCGCGGTCGGGATCGTGGCCGTCGCGTCCACCGACCGGGGCGCCGTGCTCGAGGCCGAGCGCCAGATCAAGCTCATACTCGATCCGCCGACCGCCGACGTGGGAGCCACGTACCGGGGCCGGGTCGTGAACATCACCAAGTTCGGTGCGTTCGTGAACATCCTTCCCGGCCGCGACGGGCTGGTTCACATCTCCAAGCTGGGGGGCGGCAGGCGCATCGACCGCGTCGAGGACGTCCTGGAGCTCGGCGAGGAGATCGAGGTGGTCGTGGAGGACGTCGACCCCAACGGCAAGATCTCGCTGATTCCCAAGACCGACGACACCGACGGTGCGGCGGCGTTCTCAGCCCGTGCGGAGCCCCGCCGCGACGGCGGCGGCCGTCCGGAGCGGCGCCGAGGCCCCGAGGGCGGTGACACGGACCGCTCCCCGGGACGTTCGGACCGCAACGGAGGCCGCGGCGAGCGCGCCGGGTCGGACTTCCGGCGGTCGAACGACGGCCGCGGCGACCGCAGGGACTCCGAGCCCCGCCGAGACGGGCGCGGCGGCGGCCGCGGCCGGGAGGCGGCCCCGGTTCCGGGCGCGAGGCGGGTCTCGTTCGAGGACTCCTTCGACCGGGAGCTGGAGAAGGACTTCGGAGATCTGGGTCCCGATCCCCGAGCCCGGCGAACCGGTCGCCGGAACCCTCGCGGCCCTCGCTAGGGACCCGGCGAGCAGAGGGCGATCATGATCCGAGTCGGGGTGTGCGGCGCCACCGGGCGCATGGGCGCCGAGGCGTGCCGGGCCGTCGAAGCCGATCCGGGCACCGAGCTGGTGGCCGCCATCGGCTCCGCCGGCTCGGTCGAGGAGTTCGCCGGCGCCCGGGCCGGGGTGGTGGTCGACTTCACCGTCGCCGAGGCGGTCAGGGCCAACGCCCCCCGCCTCGCGGAGGCGGGCATCCACGCGGTCATAGGCACGTCCGGGCTGACACCGCACGACACCGACGCGCTGCGGGAGGCCTTCGTGCGCAGCCACTGCATCGTCGCGCCGAACTTCGCGGTCGGTGCCGTGCTGATGGCCCGCTTCGCGGCTCTGGCCGCGCCGTACTTCGACACCGCTGAGGTGATCGAGCTGCACCACGACCGCAAGGTCGACGCGCCGTCGGGGACGGCCTTGACGACCGCTGAGGCCATGGCCGAAGCATCCGAGGACTGGGCGCCGGACCCCACGCTCAACGAGGCGGTGCCCGGCGTCCGCGGCGGCCGGGGCCCCGGCGGGATACCGATCCACTCGGTGCGCTTGAAGGGCCTCGTCGCCCATCAGGAAGTGCTGCTCGGAGGCCCCGGCGAGACCCTGACGATCCGTCACGACTCCATCGACCGGTCGGCGTTCATGCCCGGGATGCTGCTGGCCGCCAAGCGGGTCGTGGCGCTCGAGCCGGGTGTGACCGTCGGCCTCGGCGAGGTGCTGGGCATCTAGGCAGGCCCTGGCGAGCGCTGGAGCTTCTTGGTGCGCAGGCTGGCATCGCCGGGGTGGGTGTTGTCGAGGGTGCGTGCCGTCATGGGCGGCTGGAGCTTCTGAGTGCGCAGGCTGGCATCGCCGGGGTGGGTGGCTTCGCACCTGTTCGCGGTGGCCATGGTCGTGCTCATGGCCAACCTGGGGTTCTGGCAGCTTCGACGGCTCGACGACCGGCGCGCCGACAACGCCCGGACCGCGGCCGCGATGTCGCAGGCCCCCTCGGACATCGCCGCGTACCTGGACACGCTGGGCCTGCCGCCCGAATTCACCGCCGTCGCGGCGACGGGCGCCTACCTCTCCGGCGCCGAGGTGCGTGTCGGCAACCGCAGCAGCGGGGGGCAGCCCGGCGTCTGGCTGGCCACTCCGCTGGAACTGGCCGACGGCCGGGCGGTGGCGGTGGTCCGGGGCTGGGTTTCGCGTCGCAGTGTGGTGGGGCTCGACGACCGCAGTGCGTCCCCGCCGGCGGGCCAGGTGGTGGTGGCCGGCCTGGCTTTCGGCAGCGTGGACGGCGGAAGGGTTGCGGAGACCGGTCCCGGCGAGACGCCGGAGATCTCCCGCATGGACCTGGACCGCTTCGCCGAGGTGTCGGGCGTCGACGTGGAGGATGTCTGGATCAGGCTCCGGGCCCAGTCGCCGCCCCAGCCCGAGGGGCTGCCGGAGCCGGTCCCCGATCCCGATCTGACCGAGGGGCCGCACCTCTCGTACGCGTTCCAGTGGTTCTTCTTCTCGGCGGGGGCAGCGGTGGTGTACATCCTGATCCTCCGCCGGGCCGTGACCGGTCGCCAAGAGCCTCTCGCCACCGCGTAGGGTTGTAGGCGATGGGACGGTTCGGGCGAGTGCTCACCGCGATGGTCACGCCCTTCACCGACGACGGGGCCTTGGATCTAGACGGCTCCGCCCGCCTGGCGCGGTGGCTCGTCGCCCACGGCAACGAGGGCCTCGTGGTGGCCGGCACCACCGGGGAGAGCCCGACCCTCACCCACACCGAGCAGGCCGATCTTGTGGCCGCGGTGGTTGACGCGGTCGACGTGCCGGTGGTCGCGGGCGCCGGGAGCAACGACACCCGCGCCGCCATCGACCTCACCGAGCGCTGCACGCAGGCCGGAGCCTCCGGCATCCTGCACGTGGCCGGCTACTACAACCGCCCGTCGCAGGCCGGGCTCGACTCGCACTTCCGGCACTGCGCGGACGCCACGAGCCTGCCCGTCATCATCTACGACATACCGGGGCGGACGGGCCGCAAGGTCGCCACCGAGACCCTGGCCCGGCTGGCGCACGAGGTGCCCAACATCGTCGGGCTCAAGGATGCGGCCGGCTCGCCCGCGGAGACGGCCCGCCTGCTGGAGATGGCCCCCGACGGCTTCGAGGTGTACTCCGGCGACGACTCGCTGACCCTGCCCCTGCTGTCGGTCGGGGCGGTGGGCGTCATCGGCGTCGCCACCCACTGGGCGGGCCGGCATATGGCCGCCATGTTCGATGCCTTCGAGAGCGGCCGGGTTGCTGAGGCCGCGGCCATCAACCGCAGCCTGCTCGACTCCTACGACTTCGAGAGCGGCGACGACGCCCCCAACCCGGTGCCCACCAAGTGCATGATGCGGGTGCTGGGACTGCCCGCGGGGCCGTGCCGCCTGCCCATGGGACCCGAGCCGTCCGGACTCGAGGACCGGGCCAGGGAAGTCCTCTCTGCGCTGGGCGCAGGCTGATCGTCAGCTGTGGCCGCGCCGGTAGCCGTCACCTTCCTGGGCGGCCTCGGGGAGATCGGGCGCAACTGCGCGGTCATAGAGACCGCCGGCCGCCGCGTGCTGCTCGACTGCGGCCGGATGTTCGCGGGGGACGACCTTCCCGGCGTGGACTCGGTGCTGCCCGACTTCGAATGGCTGCTCGACAGCGGGGGCGTGGAGGCCTGCGTCGCCACCCACGCCCATGAGGACCACATCGGCGCCCTGCCGTACCTGCTCGAGCGCCTGTCGTTCCCGGTGTACGGATCGGCGTTCACGCTGGGCCTGGTGCGGCACAAGCTCACCGAGGCGGGCCTGCTCGACCGGGCCGAGCTCCGCGAGGTCCGCGACGGCGACCGCTTCAAGGCCGGGCCCTTCGAGTGCGAGGCCATGCCGGTCACCCATTCGGTCCCCGGGGGCTTCATCACCGCGTTCTCCACGCCGCAGGGCCTGATCCTGCACTCCAGCGACTTCAAGCTCGACCTCACGCCGGTGGACGGGCGGCGCACCGCGCTGTCCCGCATCGGCGCGCTCGCCGACAATCCGGGTGTGCGGCTGCTGCTGGCCGACTCGACCAACGCCGACGACCCCGGGTCGACCCGATCGGAGCGGGATGTGGGCGACGTGCTGCGTGAGGCGATCGGCCGCGAGGAGGGCCGCAGGGTGATCGTGGGGGCCTTCGCCAGCCACATCCACCGCATCCAGCAGGTGATGGACGCAGCCGTCGGCACGGGGCGCACGGTGGCCACGCTGGGCCTGTCGATGCAGCGCAACGTCGGCCTGGCCCGCGAGCTCGGTCTTCTGCGGGTCCCCGATCACGCTTTGCGCGACATCACCGACATCGAGGGGATCGACCCGGCGAGGGTGCTGATCATCTGCACCGGGTCCCAGGGCGAGCCCCGGGCCGCACTGACCCAGATGGCCGAGGGCGCCAGCAAGTGGCTGGAGATCGGCGACCGGGACACGGTCATATTCAGCTCCCACCCGATCCCCGGCAACGAGGCCGCGGTGGGAGCGGTTCGCAACGGTCTGGCCCGGCGCGGGGCCCGGGTGCTGCACACCGGCAATCTCAACGTGCACACATCCGGCCACGGCAAGCAGCAGGAGCTGAAGGTGCTGCACTCGGCCGCGTCGCCGCAATGGTTCGTGCCGGTGCACGGCGAGTACACGCACCTGGTGGCCCACGCCAGGCTGGCGACCGAGATGGGAATGGACTCCGAGCGGGTGCTGCTGTGCTGCGACGGCGACCGGATCGAGCTCACCGACGGCGGGCTGCGACACGCCGGCTCGGTCGGCGGCGTCCACGTCTACGTGGACGGCACGGTCGGCGACCTCGGATCGGTCGTTCTCGACGAGCGGCGCAAGCTGGGCTCGGACGGTTTCGTGGCCGTGGTAGTGGACCTGGACCTGGACCGCGGCCTGCTCCTGGAGAGACCCGAGGTCGTGTCGCGTGGCTGGGTGGAGCAGCCGGCCCTGACGGCGCACGAGACCGCCGTTGCCGACGCCGTCGAAGCCCGGGTTCGTGATGCGCTCGACGACGGCCGCACCGACCTCAACGCCTTCGAGGACCTGGTGCTTCGAGCCGCCCGGCGCACGTCCCGGGATCGGACCCGCCGGCGGCCGGTGATCGTCCCGGTGGTGCGCGAGGCCTGATATGCCAGCGACCTCTGAGGCTTCTGGCGAACGGCCCGCGGAACTAGTTCACCGAGCACAAGACTTCTGGACGACATCTCTGCAATGGCTTGAGGTCTTGCCCTCCGCAGAACGGGACGCCAAGGCTGCCTATCAAGTTGAGAAGAAGCGGATCGTCCGCGAGCAGATGTCGTCGATGCCACTCGATGCACTCAAGCGGGCATCGGACGGTCGTCTCCGATTGGGAGCCATTGAGTCCGCTGGCATTCGTACGGTCGGCGCCGTTCAGGCGGCCAGGCGCCATCGGCTTGAGGCTATCCCCGGCGTCGGTCCCAAGACAGCGACTCAGGTCCATGGCGCCGCAAGTCAGATCGAGGAGGCACTGAATCGAGAGGCTCGGGTTCGGTTCGACATAGACCGTCGACCTGATGAGCAGACGTCTCTGTTGTCCGCGCTGCACGAAGTCCAGGCCGCTCGACGCGACCTCGAGCCTCTGCACGCCACGCTTCAGCGGGTCGCGGAGCTTGTCGAGACGGACATTGCCGGTGCTCGACTCGCGTGCCGCAGAATTCGGCGCCTCTTTGCCCGGCGCCAGCGCAAGGAGGAGGCGCTTGAGGCATACGACCGACTGTTGCGGCTGCTGAATGACCCGTCAACTGCTGCGCTGAATACATCACTGGAGAGTGTGAGACGCCGAATGTCGCGTCCGCTCGATGCGGTGACTCTGTGGAACAAGTATGCATCCAATGTGGTTGAATTTAATGGTTTGTTGATAGAAATCAGTGGTCAGAAGCCCGACCAGGATGCGTCTGAAGGCTTCCTTCCCGAAGAGATCGTGGAGAGCATTAGAGCCTTCAGTCTGGACACGGCTCTCCTGAAGTCGTCACTTCGCGGCTACCAGGCGTTTGGAGCGAAGTTCGCATTGGTACAGCGTCGGGTGATCTTGGGGGACGAGATGGGTCTCGGCAAGACAATCGAAGCCTTGGCGGTGCTGTGCCACCTTCACGCGCACGGCGCCGCGTGCTTTCTCGTGGTATGCCCAGCGAGTGTGTTGGCGAACTGGGAGCACGAAGTGCGCCGACACTCGCGCCTTGAGTCGGTGTGGCAACTCCACGGCGCAGGACGGTCCCACCGCAGATGGCAGTGGGCTCACCACGGGGGAGTGGCAATTACGACCTTTGACACGCTTCGCGCCTTGGAACCACTAGACCGAACGCTAGACGCGGTGGTCATCGACGAAGCCCACTACGTCAAGAACCCTGATGCCATTCGTACTAGGGCCGCGCGAGCCTGGCTGGATCGAGCCGACTTGGCGTTACTAATGAGCGGGACGCCGATGGAGAACAGTGTGGAGGAGTTTCGATCCCTCGTGAGCCGCGTACGTCCCGATATCGCGAGGACGATTCGCTCGACGGATGGGATCGGCGGTGCGGACGCCTTTCGCAAGGCCGTCGCGCCCGTCTACTTGCGACGCAATCAGACCGACGTGCTCAACGAACTCCCAGAGAAGATTGAGACTGCTGAATGGTTGACACTAGACGGCGCAGCCGCCAAGGTGTACGGGAGAGCTGTTGCTCAAGGGAACTTCATGGCAATGCGGAGGGCTGCCTTCCTCACGAGAGCGCCAGAAGACTCCCCCAAGTTGAGCCGGCTGCTGGAGATTGTCGATGAAGCTGCGGAGAATGACCGCAAGGTGGTCGTCTACTCATACTTCCGTGAGGTAATCGACCGGATCGATTCCGCGCTCGGTCGTAGATCCGTCGGCCCCTTGACGGGCGACGTGCCGGCTCGAGACCGGCAGGTGTTGGTGGACCGCTTCTCGGAGCGCCGGGAGCCTGCGGTGTTGGTGTCTCAAGTCCAGGCCGGTGGTGTCGGACTCAACATCCAGGCCGCTTCAGTCGTGATTCTGGCCGAGCCTCAATGGAAGCCGAGCACCGAGGAACAAGCCGTCGCTCGCTGTCATCGGATGGGTCAGGCTCGTCCTGTCGAAGTGCATCGGCTGCTCACCGAGAACAGTGTCGATGAGCGCATGCTCATCGTTCTCGCTCGCAAATCGGCGTTGTTCGCCGATTACGTTAGGGCCAGCGCCATGAGGGACGCGGCCCCCGACGCGATCGACGTGACCGACATCGACAGCACGAGGGAGGTTGCCTCGCAGGTCGAGGTAGAGCGGCGAATCATCGAACTCGAACGACGACGACTCAGCATGGATGCCCCGACGTCACGATTCATCGGGACCGCGGCGGATCTCTAGAGTTCCGGGCGTGTCGAAGCTTGAGGATCTCGTAGCTGGCGCGATCGCGGACGGAATCGAGCCCGTCGGATCAGTGACCGTGATCTCAGTCGCCTGGCACGGCGACCAAGCCGTCACGCTCACCTACAGGGATGCCTCCAATCAACCTCGGGAGCAACTGCTCTATCGCTCCGACGAGGCAACATTCGTCGTCAGGGAGGATTCTCGCCGCTCATGGAGCTTCGACGGAGACGGTCATCTCTTTCGACTCGCTGTCGAAGCGCGCCGCATCCAACTGGCCCACTTGTTTGATCCCTACGTCGCGCTGACGTCAAGCTCAGTCACGGCACTTCCTCATCAGATCGAAGCTGTCTACGGAGAGATGCTCCCTCGCCAGCCCCTGCGGTTCCTGCTAGCCGACGATCCCGGCGCGGGCAAGACGATCATGGCCGGCCTATACATGAAGGAGTTGATCATTCGAGGCGACGCCGAACGGATTCTCGTCGTCGCCCCCGGAAGCCTCGCAACTCAGTGGCAGGACGAGTTGCTGGACAAGTTTGGCCTCCGGTTCGAGATTGTGACCAAGGACCTCATCGACGGTCCGAGCTTCGGTGACGTGTTCCGAGAACGTGACCGTCTGATCTGTCGGCTAGACCAGATCGCTCGTCGCGAGGATCTTGTGACTCGCATAGGCCAGACCGACTGGGACCTTGTAGTGGTCGACGAGGCTCACCGGATGTCGGCTCACTTCTTCGGCGTCGAAGTCAAGAAGACCAAGAGATATCAGCTTGGCGAGGCCTTGGGTTCTACGACTCGCCATCTACTGCTCATGACAGCCACGCCCCACGCCGGCAAGGAAGAGGACTTCCAGTTGTTCCTAGCACTGCTAGACAGCGATCGGTTTGAGGGTCGTTTCCGTGACGGCGTGCATTCCGTCGACCCGAGCGACCTCATGCGCAGGATGGTTAAGGAGAGGCTCCTTACCTTTGAGGGCAAGCCGCTGTTTCCTGAGAGACGTGCGTACACCGTCGACTACCAACTGTCCCATGACGAGATGTCACTGTATGACGAGGTAACGGAGTATGTCAGAGAGCAGATGAACAGGGCTGACAGGCTTGTAACCGAGGGTCAGGGGCGACGTGGCAACATGGTGGGATTCGCGCTCACTGTTCTACAGAGACGGCTTGCATCCTCTCCAGAAGCCATCTATCAGTCGCTGTCTCGCCGTCGTAAGCGACTCGAGAACCGGATCGTCGAAGAGCGTCAGCGAGCCAGAGCGTCAGCCCTGGGAATGACACCTCAGGAGCAGCGACTATCGTCTCTCTTGGGCGCTGAAGGTATCGATAACGGTGAGTTGGACCCTGAGGCGTGGGACGAACTTGACAGCGAGGAACGGGAGGAACTCGAGACTCAAGTCGTTGATGCCGCTTCAGCGGCGGCGAACGTTTCCGAACTTGAGGCCGAGATTCGCGTCCTCCAGCAGCTGGAGGAACTTGCGGGGAATCTTAGGCACCAGGATGTAGATGCCAAGTGGGCGCAGCTCGCCAGCCTGCTCTCCAACGACAGTGAGATGTTCGGGCCGGATGGATCCCGGAGGAAGCTGCTCATATTCACCGAACACCGCGACACCCTGAACTACCTCGTTGATCGGCTGAGGCGCTTTCTTGGTACAGCCGCTGCGGTGGAGCAAATCTCGGGGAGCACCTCCCGCGAGAACCGCCGCGTAAGCCAAGCACGCTTCACGCAGGATGACAGCTGCCTCGTGCTGGTGGCGACGGATGCCGCAGGGGAGGGAATCAACCTTCAACGGGCACACCTTGTTGTCAACTACGACCTACCGTGGAACCCAAACCGCATCGAGCAGCGATTTGGACGTGTCCATCGCATCGGTCAGACCGAGGTCTGTCACATGTGGAACCTCGTTGCTGCTGAGACACGCGAAGCTCAGGTCTATCTGCGCCTGCTGGAGAAGGTCGAGAAGCAGCGGGTCGCGTACCGAGGGCAGGTCTTCGATGTGCTTGGAGAGGCGCTCAGCGGTGCGGCCCTACGTCGCCTTCTGATTGACGCGATCCGGTACGGCGACGACCCAGCCGTTCGCGATCGCATCGACCAAGTGATTGACAGCACTGTTGAGACGCGAATCCGTGAGGCGATCGAGCATCCGCCGCTTGCTGAGGAGACCATGGAGTTCGCAGATGTAGAGCGCGTACGGCGCGAGATGCGAGAGGCAGCCACTCGGAGGCTTCAAGCGCAAGACCTGCAGTCCTTCTTCGTAGAAGCGATGAGCTATCTCGGAGGACGTCTCATCGAACGCGAGTCGGAGCGTTTCAGTCTCGCTGTCGTGCCGTCGTCAGTGCGGCAGCGAGACCGCGAGATTGGGACTGGAGCCCCCGTGCTCGCAAGCTACGAGCGGATCACGTTCGACAAGAATGCGCTCCAGAGAGCCGGCGCGCCGTCCGCTGAAATCCTGGCTCCAGGACACCCACTCCTCAGTGCCGTCATCGACGTGATCCTTGAGCGACACCGACGCCTACTGGCTCAAGGGACCGTGTTGGTTGACCCATCTGATGCGGGTGGCTCGCCTCGCGTGCTCGTAATGCTCGAACATGAGATAGCAGACGGGCGCTCAACCCGGAGCGAACTTCACACCGTCGTCAGCAAGAGGTTCGAGTTTGTCGAGATCGACCGTTCCGGCAAAGCAGTCGCGGCTGGCTACGCCCCGCATCTCGACTATCGGGTGCCCACGGAGGGCGAGTATGAATCAATTCGCCTCATTCTTGAGTCCGGATGGCTCAAGGATGATCTAGAAGCGATGGCCACCGACCACGCCATCACGATGGCAATACCTCGACATCTCGACGAGGTCCGCCTTCGCACCGAGAGTCGGGTTGTCGCTACGCAGGCCGCAGTCACGGAACGGCTAACCCGCGAGATCAACTATTGGAGCCATCGGGCCGAGGAACTGCAACTGAAGGCCACAGCCGGAGGCACGCCACAGTCCAACGCGGATCGTGCACGCCAACGATCCGAGCAACTCACCCACCGGCTCCAGCGCCGAATGGAAGAGCTACACGCTGAGCGAAGCCTACGAGCGCTACCTCCGACGGTGGTGGGAGGAGCTCTAGTCGTGCCCGCTCAGCTGTTGCGTTCCTAAACGGAACGCCACGTTGGGTTCCACGAGGCTGTGGGGCGCCACTGGTAGCGTCACCTTCCATGGCATCCAAGGGAGCCAAGCCGGCTGACCGCGCCTCAGGCAGGTCCAAGCCGGCTGACCGCGCCTCGCGCGGGGGTTCGTTCTCAGTGGGCTCGGCGGTGCGGCCTCACGCGCCGTACATCTGGAGCCTCGCCGCCGTCGTGGCCGGGCTGCTGGTCGCCGGAAGCGTCTGGATGTCGGCCGCAGGCCCCGTCGGTGAGGGCATCGACTGGATCCTCGCCCAGGGAGTCGGCCTAGTGCGTTCCGCCCTTCCCGTGGGACTGGTGGCGCTCGGCGCGGTCGCCTTCCATCGCGCCCGGCGGATCGACCCGAAGCGGCGGCTCCGCCCTGACAGCGCCGGCGAGAGCGGCGGCGGCGCGGAACCGCCGGCTGCCCCGGCTCCAAGACCCGATCCCGACTCGATGGTGCGGGTGATGCTCGGCGGCCTGCTGCTGGTGGTGGCGGCGTCCGGCTTGCTGCACCTGGCCCGCGGCCGGCCCGGCGTCGGCGACCCGGTGGAGGAGATCGGTGCCGCCGGCGGTGTGCTCGGAGTGGCCGTCGGCGGCCTCCTGCACGCATGGACCGCTACGTGGGGCGCGGTCCTGCTCCTCGTGTTCGCCGGGCTTGTCGGCGTGATCGTGATCACTCGGGGCAGCGTGGTCGCGGCGGCCGAGGCGGTGCTGGCAGCAGTCCGCAAGTCTGTGCTGGCGCTGGCGAGGCTGACGTGGCGGGTCCTGCGGGCCGCGGTGGTCAAGCTCTTCAGCGACATCAAGGAGGCGCCAGCCGGGCGCGAGGCCACCGGCCTTCCCCAATACGAGCATCCCGAGGTCGCGCCCGTCCGGGCGGACCCTGATCCGGGCGACGCCGCGCTGGACGACGAGCCGCCGGCGGCGGCGGAGCCCGAGCCGCCTGTCGAGGCGGAAGCGGTCGCCGCGCCTGCCGATCCCGCGAGGGCCCTCGCTGCGGGCGCGGGCGGCGCGGGCCCGAAGCGGCGCGACGGCCCGTCCAAGTGGAGGCTGCCGGCCGCCAAGATCCTCTCCGTGACGCCCTCGCAGCAGATCGACAAGGCCGCCGTGGCCGAACGCGGCCAGCTCCTGCACGCCACCCTGGACCGTTTCGATGTTCCCACGATGCTGCTGGAGCCGGTCGTCGGGCCGACCGTCACCCGCTTCGTGCTCGAGCTGGGCGAGGGCGTCAAGGTGGCCAAGCTCGAGAGCCTGCGCAAGGACATCGCCTACGCCATGGCATCGCCCGACGTGCGCATCCTGGCCCCCATCCCGGGCCGGCGCGCCATCGGCGTGGAGGTCCCGAACCTCGACCGCCAGATCGTGCGGCTCGGCGACATCCTGCGAACACCGGCGGCACGCGCCGCGGAGCACCCGCTGGAGGTGGCCGTCGGCCGCGACATCAACGGCCAGTCGATGATGATGAACCTGGCGACCACCCCCCACCTGCTGATCGCCGGGGCCACCGGGGCCGGCAAGTCGTCATGCCTCAACTCGCTGATCACGTCGGTGCTGATGCGGACCACCCCCGACGACGTCCGGATGATCCTGGTCGACCCCAAGCGGGTGGAGATGGGCCAGTACGACCGCGTCCCCCACCTGCTGACCGCCCCGGTCACCGACCCTCGCAAGGCCGCCAACGCGCTGAGCTGGGCCGTGGCAGAGATGGAGCGGCGCTACGACGTGCTCTCCGAGACGGGATTCCGGGACATCACCGGATACAACGGCGCTGTCGAGGCCGGCGCCCTTCAGCCTCCGGCGCGGCTCTCGAGAGCCGGCTCGGGGGCGCAGAGCGACCGGATGGGCGACTGGAGGCATCATCGCCTCGGCGGCCTCGTCGCGGGATCCGACGGCGAGCCCCCGACCTGCCAGAGCATGCCGTTCGTGCTGGTGGTCGTGGACGAGCTCGCCGACTTGATGATGGTGGCCGCCCGCGACGTCGAGGAGTCGGTCGCCCGGATCGCCCAGATGGCCCGCGCTGTCGGCATCCATCTGGTGATCGCCACCCAGCGGCCTTCCGTCAACATCATCACCGGGGTGATCAAGGCCAACATCCCGGCCCGGCTCGCGTTCGCGGTGGCGAGCCTGACCGACTCGCGGGTGATCCTCGACCAGCCCGGCGCCGAGCGGCTGGTGGGCCAGGGCGACATGCTGTGGCTCGGACCGTCGTCGTCGGTGCCGCACCGGATCCAGGGATGCTGGGTCACCGAGGACGAGGTCCGCGCCGTGGTGAGGCACTGGGTGGACCAGGCGCCCGACTTCCACGACGATCCCTCGGTCTCCACCGAAGGACCGACCGGCGGCGAGTCCGGGGGCGTGTCGCAACCGGGGCCCGACCCCGGCGGGGCGCCGATCACGCCTGCGAGCATCACCGAGGCGCCACCGGTGGACGACGACGGCGGCGACGAACTGCTCGACACGGCCATGGCCCTGGTGGTCGAGACCCAGCTGGGATCCACGTCGATGCTGCAGCGCAGGCTGCGGGTCGGCTTCGCCAGGGCGGGGCGGATCATGGACCTGCTCGAGCAGCGCGGCGTGGTCGGGCCGTCCACCGGCTCGAAGGCCCGCGAGGTCCTGATCACTCCGGAGGAGTTCGAGGGCAGGCAGGCCGGCTGACATGCCCACCGGCCCGCCCTCGCGCCCGTCTGTCCGCCTGCTCGCTCGCTGGGTCCTGCGGTCTGAGTAGATGCTGCTCGGTCTCGTCTACTCGATCGTCGGCCTGGCGGTGCTGTCGCTGGCGGCCGACCAGTTCGTGCGGGGGGCGGCCCGGTTGGCGGTCGTGCTCCGGCTGGCGCCCATCGTGGTGGGCGCCATCGTGGTGGGGTTCGGCACCAGCGCGCCCGAGATGCTCGTGTCGGGCGTGGCCGCGGCCAACGGGCGCATCGACATCGGCGTGGGCAACATCATCGGCTCCAACGTCGCCAACATCTCGCTGGTGCTCGGCGCGGCGTCGTTCGTGGCGCTCGTTCCCGTGGGCCGCTCCGTCATCCGCAGGGATGCAGCCGTGTCCGTGGCCGCGGTGGCGATGTTCGCTCTGCTCGTGCAGGGCGAGCTCGGCCGTCCGGAGGGGGCGCTGCTGCTGGCCGCCCTGGGCGCCTGGTTCGTGCTGATCCTGCGCGGGGCCCGCACCCCCGGCCGCGAGACGGACATGGACGACCTCTCCGAGCTCGTCGGCGAGGATCCTCCCGCCGTCGGGATCGAGACTGTGCGGACCGCGGTCTCGCTAGCCCTGGTCGCCGGCTCGGCCTACATCCTGGTGGAGGGCGCCGAGCGGGTCGCCGACGCGCTCAACCTCTCGGGAGGCTTCGTCGGCTACACCATGGTGGCCGTCGGCACGTCGGCACCCGAGCTGGTAACGGCGGTGGCCGCGGCCCGGCAGCGCGAGACCGAGCTGCTCGTGGGCAACCTGCTGGGAAGCAACGTGTTCAACTCACTGGCGGTGGGCGGCGTGATCAGCCTGGTGGGACCCGGCCCGGTCGGCGATGTCACCCTCCAGACCCTGGGCTCGGTGATGATGGTCGTGATCTGCGTGGTGAGCTGGGTGGCCATGGCCATCGGCCGCCGGGTCACCCGCATCGACGGGATCGTGCTGCTGGGCCTGTGGGTGGTGAGCATCGTGCTGCTGGCCGGCTGACTGCTGCCACCGGCGCTTCGCATGGCATCACACCTGATCGCACATCCGGGACCCGTGCCGCTGGCGCAGACGTCCGACTCGCATGGAGCCCGACACCGGGGCGCGGCGGTGGAACGGTCCGGCCTGCTCGTGCGCGCACGCACCCGCGGCCGTCATCGAGGGCGCCCGCGACGGGGCGCGGCGGTGGAACGGTCCGGCATGCTCGTGCGCGTCCTGGTGTGCGTGGGCGTTCTCGGTCTCGGCTGCGCGTCCGATTCGGGCGAGGACCCGCCCGTCGGGAGCGAGCGGCCGGCCGTCGCCGATCCCTCCTTGGCGGCGGACCCCGACCAGGCGCCGGTGTCGTCGCCGCCGCAACCGGACACCTTGGCGCCGACGACACCGCCATTGCCGGAACAGGAGATCCCGTCCGCCGACGAGCCCGCGGTGTTCGTTGAGCCCGCGGTGTCCGTTGAGCCCGCAGGACCCTCCGAGCCGTCCGTTGAGCCCGCGGTGTCCGGCGAGCCCGCGGAGTCCGCTGAGCCGTCCGCAGGCCCCGAGGAGGTTGCCGCGGCGGCCGGGGAGTCTCCTGGTGATGAGGCTCTGCCGGAGCCGGCACGGGGCGGGGCCCCAGGGGAGGCCTCGGTGTTCCCGCCCCTCGGCGAGGGCGCCGACGTGGCTCGTTGGACCGTCGAGATCATCGAGTGGTTCCCCCACGATCCCGAGGCGTTCACCCAGGGACTCGAAGTCGCCGCTGGGACCATGTACGAGAGCACCGGCCTGCGAGGGCGGTCGTCGCTGCGGGCGGTGGATGCAGCCACCGGCGAGGTCGTTGAGCGGATCGATCTGGATGGCGAGCACTTCGGTGAGGGGCTCACGGTGATCGGCGACCACATCGTCCAGCTCACGTGGCAGAGCGAGACCGCGTTCGTCTATGACCGCTCATCCCTCGAGGTGGTGGGGGAGCACCGTTACGAGGGCGAGGGCTGGGGCCTGTGCCTGTCGGAGGACGTGCTGATCATGTCGAACGGCTCCGACCGGCTGGCCCGCCGGGATCCGGAGACCTTCGAGCTGTTGGGCACGGTGACCGTGGCCGCGCCGGGCTACGACGGCCGGCTCGACTACCTCAACGAGCTCGAATGCGTCGGGGACCTGGTGATCGCCAATGTGTGGCAGACCGATCGGCTGCTGGTGATCGATCCGGAGTCGGGCCTGGTGGCGGCGGCCATCGATGCCGGTCCCTTGGTGGACGACGTGAGCCGGAGCGCCCCAGGTGATATAGACGTACTCAACGGGGTGGCATTCGATCCGGACAGCGCCACCCTGTGGATGACCGGCAAGCTCTGGCCCCGGCTCTACCGAGTCCGGGTCGTGGAGGTTCAGTAGATGCGCTTGCGAACCGGCGCGCTCTTGGCGGTGGCCGTGCTGGCTGCGTCGGCGTGCACCGGGGGCTCCACGGTCCGCTCGTCGGACGGGGCCTCTCCGACCCTGCCTCCTCCCTCCACCACGGCGTGGGTGCCGCCGCCGACATCGTCTACGACTCTGCCGACGACGACCGAGCCCGACCGGTCGTGGCGGCTGCTGGCCGGCGGCGATGTGCTGATGACCCGGACGGAGCCCGCGGGCATCGACCCCTTCGCGTGGCTGGACCCGCCGCTGGGCTCGGCGGACTTCTCGCTGGTCAACGTGGAGATGGCCATCAGCGACCGCGGGGAGCCCCACTGGAAGGAGTTCGTGTTCCGGGCTCCGCCGTCGGCCGCCGAGCGCATCGCGGCCGGCGGGGTCAGCGTGGCCAACCTGGCCAACAACCACGCCAACGACTACGGCACCGCCGCCCTGACCGACACCATCGACCTCCTCGAGGAGGCCGGCGTCACCACCGTCGGCGCGGGCCGCGACGCCGATGAGGCCTACCAGTACCGGCTCCTGCCGGCCGCCAACGGCGTTCGAGTGGCCTTCGTGGGAGCATCAATGATCGTGCCCTCGAGCTTCGCGGCCGGTGCCACCACTCCGGGAATCGCCTCGGCGCACTCGCCGGCTCGGGCCCGGGTCCTGGACACGGTGCGGGCCGCGGCCGCCGAGGCCGACGCGGTGATCGTCGCGGTGCACTGGGGCATCGAGCGCGACACCTGCCCCAGCAACGAGCAGCGCCTTCTCGCCCGGCAGCTTCTCGAAGCGGGCGCCGACGCCGTCATCGGACACCATCCTCACGTGCTCCAGCCGGTGGAGTTGGTCGGCAACAAGCTGGTGGCCTACTCGCTCGGGAACTTCATCTGGCACGTCCGCTCGGGCATCCTCGGCGAGACCGGAGTCCTCCAGATCGACTTCGACGGCGACGGGGTCGTGACATGGGAGTTCCACCCGCACCTGCTCGACGCTGACGGCGTGCCCGCGCCGGCCGACTCCGGCGAGCGCGTCGACCGCATCCGCGACATCATCTCGGGCAACTGCGCTCCCCACGACCCTCCGCCTCCGGAGCGCACCACCACCACCACGACCACGACCACCACGACGACTCTTCCCCCGCCGACGGGGACAGCGGGCGCGTAGCCGATGCCTGCAAGGCCCGAGTCCTTCGTGGTGCACACCCTGGGGTGCCCCAAGAACCAGGTCGACTCCGACAAGTTGACCGGGCTGCTGGTCGCCGACGGCCTGGCTCCGGCCACCGACGCCTCGGAGGCCGACCTCGTCGTCGTCAACACCTGTGCCTTCGTGGAGGAGGCCCGCCAGGAGTCGATCGACACGATCCTGGCGTTGGCGGACACCAAGGCGCCCGGCACTTCGCTGGTGGTGACCGGCTGCCTCGCCGAGCGCTACGGCGACGAGCTTGCCGCAGAGTTGCCCGAGGTCGACCGGATCGCCGGGTTCGGCGTGGCGCTCACCGGCGCGTACGGCGCCCAGGATGCGCCTGCGCCCGCTCCGGTGCCGGTGGAGCTGGGACGCCGGGACACCGGACCCGTTCCGGCCTTCGACCTTCTCAACCTTCCCCGGCCGCGGTCGCCTCGCCCGTGGGCCTACGTCAAGATCGCCGAGGGTTGCGACCGGGCCTGCGGCTTCTGCGCCATCCCCAGCTTCCGCGGCCCGCAGCGGAGCCGTCCGGTCGAGCGGATCCTCACCGAGGTGGAGCAACTCGAAGCGGCCGAGATCGTGCTGGTGGCCCAGGACCTCGCCTCCTACGGCAGGGACCAGGGTCGGGGCGAGCGCCGGATCGTGCCGCTGGTGGAGGCCGTGTCGGCCCGGGTCGCCCGCACCCGGCTGCTCTACCTGTATCCGTCGGACCTCGACGACGCCCTGATCGACGCGATCTGCGCCACCGGCGTGCCCTACTTCGACCTGTCGCTCCAGCACGTGTCGCGGCCGCTGTTGCGGCGGATGCGGCGCTGGGGCGACGGCCGGCGGGTCCTGGCCCGCATCGAAGCGATCCGCGGGCGCGAGCCCGACGCGGCCTTCCGCACCAACTTCATCGTCGGCTACCCGGGCGAGACCGAGGACGACCACGACCGGCTGTTGCGCTTCGTGGAGGAGGCCCAGCTCGACTGGTGCGGGTTCTTCGCCTACTCCGAGGAGGAGGGGACCCATTCGTCGACCCTCGGCGGCAGGGTCGACGAGGGCCTGCGCTCGGAGCGCCTGGCCGAGCTCACCGAACTACAGGACGCCATCACGGCCCGCCGCCGCGACCTGCTGGTCGGACGCCGGGTCTCGGTGCTCGTGGACGAGCCCGGCGCGGGCCGGACCCACCGCGAGGCCCCCGAGATCGACGGGATCGTCGATGTGCCCGAGGCCCTCGCGCCGGGTACCTTCGCAGACGTGACGGTCACTGCGGCAGAGGGC
>JAPOQG010000143.1 GCA_026710865.1 Acidimicrobiaceae bacterium | reverse complement strand
TGGCCCCGGGCCATGGTCATGCGGGGCCGGCGCCGCAAGGGCGACCGCTACTTCGGCCCCTACGGACACGCCTACGCCATCCGCGAGACCCTCGACCTGCTGCTGCGCACGTTCCCGATCCGCACCTGCACCGACGGCAAGTTCCGCCGGTACGCCAGCCTGGGCAAGCCCTGCCTGCTGTACCACATCGAGAAGTGCTCGGGACCGTGCGTGGGCGACGTCACCCCCGACGACTACGCCGCGATGGTGGCCGAGCTGCTGGAGTTCCTGGAGGGCGACACCGATCCGGTGATCGACCGCCTCAACGCCGAGATGGCCGCCGCGGCCGACGGGCTGGAGTACGAGCGGGCGGCCCGGCTCCGGGACCGGCTCGAATCGGTCCGCAAGGCGGTCGAGACCCAGCAGATGGTCGGCTCCCGCAGCGAGGACTTCGACGTGATCGGCCTGGTGGAGGACGCCCTGGAGGCGGCCGTGCAGGTGTTCTTCGTGCGACGGGGCCGGGTGATGGGACGCCGCGGCTTCATGATCGACAAGGCCGAGGAGCTCGACCGGGCCGAGCTGGTGAGCCGGACCCTCGAGCGGCTCTACTTCGACGACAACCCGCTGGGCTGGCCCAAGACAGTGCTCGTGCCCGACATGCCCGCCGCGGCCGGCCTCTACACCGAGTGGCTCACCGAGATGCGCGGTTCCCGGGTGCAGGTCCGGGTGCCCCAGCGCGGCCCCAAGCGGTCCCTGCAACAGACCGTGACCCGCAACGCGGAGGAGTCCTTCACCCGGCACCGGCTCAAGCGCAGCACCGACCACAACAGCCGGGCCCGGGCCCTCAACGAGCTCCAGGAGCACCTGGGACTGGCCGAGGCCCCGCTGCGCATCGAGTGCTACGACATGAGCCACCTGTCGGGCCAGGACTATGTGGGCTCGATGGTGGTGCTCGAGGACGGCCTGCCCAAGAAGGCCGACTACCGGCGCTTCCGGCTGCGCTCAGTGCCGGGCAACGACGACTACGCAGCAATGCACGAGGTCCTGACCCGGAGACTCAGCGGCTACTTGGAGCAGCGGGCCCGGCCGGTCACCGAGCGCGACGGGAGGTTCTCGTACCCGCCGCAGCTGCTGCTGGTGGACGGCGGCAAGGGCCAGCTTGGCGTGGCCGTGCAGGTCCTTGAGGAGCTCGGCCTCGACGACGAGATCCCCGCCGCGGCTCTGGCCAAGCAGTTCGAGGAGGTGTTCGTGCCCGGCCGGACGGAGCCGGTGCGATTGCCGCGGCAGTCCGAGGCCCTGTACATGCTGCAGCGCATCCGCGACGAGAGCCACCGCTTCGCCATCGCCTACCACCGCACCCTGCGGGGCAGGCGCATGACCGGATCGGCCCTCGACGGCATCGCCGGCCTCGGCCCGGTCCGCAAGGCCCGGCTCACCAAGGAGCTCGGCGGCGTTCGGGCCGTGCAGCGAGCCGAGCTGCACGAACTCAAGGCGCTGGGCTGGCTGCCCGACACCGTGGCCGAGAACGTCCACGCCGCGTTCCACGCCGGAACCTGAGCCTGGCCCCGTCCCGAGAATTGGCAGCGCTATGCGCGCATAGCGTGCAAAATGCTGCCAATTCGGGCGGCTCAGAACCTGGTCCTCGGAATTGGCAGTGCCATGCGCACACGGCGTGCATAATGCTGCCAATTCACTCGACCGGAGAGGACTCGCGCCGTGGTGGTCGAGGAATAGGCTGCTGCGGAGCGCTACTGCGGAAGGAGCCCCGTGCACGACTCCTTGAAGGGCAAGATCGTCCTCGTGACCGGGGCCGGCCGCGGCATCGGGCGGGCCATTGCCGAGCGCTTCGGGGAGGCCGGATCAGCGGTCGCGGTCAACGACATCGACGCCGACTCCGCAGCCGGCACCTCCCAGGGAATATCCGACGCCGGAGGCACCGCCATGGCTGCCCCGGCCGACGTGTCCGACAGCACCCAGGTGGGCGCCATGGTCGAAGAGGTGGTGGCCTACCATGGCGGGCGAGTGAGTGCCTTCGTCGTCATCGCGGGGATGTCGGGAGCGGGCCGCAGCTGCGCCGCCAACAACCTCGAGGACCTCGGCTGGTTCGTCATGGACAACCTGCCGCCGTCGCTGATCCCGAAGGTGGCCGAACTGGCCGGAGCACCCGGCGCGGGCATCGAGCAACTGGCTCTGGTGGTGGGCACCGGCCGTTACCACGACGAGGCCGCGGGCATGATCGACGACCTGCGATCCCAGATACCGGGTCTGCGGATCCTGTTCCTCGACGCCGCCACCGAGGCGCTGGTCCGCCGGTACGAGTCCACCCGGCGCCGCCACCCGTTCTCGGAGGCCGGCACGCTGGCCGAGGCCATCGAGGCCGAGAGGGCCGCGCTGGAGCCCGTGCGGGCGACCGCCGACGTGGTCATCGACACCACCGAGCTCAACGTCCACCAGCTGCACGACCGCATAGGGGAGCTGTTCGACGAGGGCGAGGGCCAGACCATGAGGGTCACCGTCATGTCCTTCGGCTACACGCACGGCATCCCGCTGGACGTCGACATGGTGATCGACTGCCGGTTCCTGCCGAACCCCCACTGGGTAGAGGACCTGAAGCCGCTCAGCGGCCTGGACGCCGCGGTCGTCGACTATCTGATGGACCAGCCGGTGACCGCCGAGTTCCTCGACCGCATGGAGTCGCTGCTGGCCCTGCTGGTCCCCCAGTACGTGGCCGAGGGCAAGTCGTATCTCACGGTGGCCTTCGGCTGCACCGGCGGCCGCCACCGCTCGGTGGCGGTCACCGAGCACTTCGCCAAGGTGCTGGCAGCCATCGGCCACGAGCCGGCGGTGGTGCACCGCGACATCGACAGATAACCACCCGGTCGCCGCTCGCCGGGGCCTAGCCTCTGGCCCATGAGCATTCGCGTGGGCATCAACGGCTTCGGCCGCATCGGCAGGAACTTCTACCGGGCCGCCCGGAATCAGGGCGCAGCTCTCGACGTTGTGGCGGTCAACGACCTCGGGTCGATCGAGACCATGGCCCATCTGCTGGGCTACGACTCGGTCCACGGCCGGCTCGGGACCGAAGTCTCCGTGGACGGCGACGTGCTGAGCGTCGGCGACGACTCGTTGCGGGTCCTCTCGGTGCGCAATCCCGAGGAACTCCCGTGGGGCGACCTGGGAGTCGACGTGGTGGTGGAGTCCACCGGCATCTTCACCAAGCGCGACGCCGCGGCCCGCCATCTCGACGGCGGCGCGCCCCGGGTGCTGGTCTCGGCTCCCTGTTCGGGCGCCGACGCCACGTTCGTGGTGGGGGTCAACGACTCGGACTTCGACCCGGCGGTGCACACGGTGGTGTCGAACGCGTCGTGCACCACGAACTGTTTCGTGCCCATGGTCAAGGTGCTCGACGACGCCTTCGGCGTGGAGCGGGGCCTCATGACGACGGTGCATGCCTACACGGGCGACCAGGCTCTCGTGGACGGCCCCCACTCCGATCTCCGGCGGGCCCGGGGCGCGGCCGTCAACATCGTTCCCACCTCCACCGGAGCGGCCCGCGCCACCGGGCTGGTGCTGGAGGCCATGCAGGGACACCTCGACGGCATCTCGCTGAGGGTCCCGATCCCCGACGGGTCCATAACCGACTTCACGGCCAAGCTGGCCGCCGAGCCCAGCGTCGAGGAGATCAACGAGGCCTTCGCCGAGGCCGCAGCCGGCGGCCCGCTGGCCGGCGTGCTCGACTACAGCGAAGCTCCGCTGGTGTCGGCCGACATCGTCGGCTCGCCCGCTTCGTGCGTGTTCGACTCGGGGCTGACCATGGCCATGGGCGACCTGGTGAAGGTCAACGGCTGGTACGACAACGAGTGGGGCTACTCGAACCGGCTGGTCGACATGGCCGGCATCGTCGGCGCGGCCAACCGCTGACGGTCCGAGGCGCTCCTGTCTGTGCTGCCCGTTCCCCGGCTGGAGGACCTAGGCCCGCTGGACGGCCGCTCCGTGCTGGTGCGGGTCGACTTCAACGTCCCGCTCGCCGGCGGCGGCCCGGGCGCTGTCGGTGAGATCGCCGACGACCTGCGCATCCGGGCCGCGCTGCCCACGCTGCGCTGGCTTCGGAAGCAGGGGGCCGCGGTCACCGCCTGCACCCACTTGGGGCGCCCGCAGGGCAGCCCCGACCCCCGCTTCTCGGTCGAGCCGGTGCGCCGCAGGCTCACGGAGCTCGCACCGGACGTGGAGCTGCTGGAGAACCTGCGCTTCGACGCCGGTGAGACCGCCGCAGCCCCGACCTTCGTCGACGGCCTCGTCGAGGGCCACGACGCCTACGTGAACGACGCCTTCGGGGCGTCGCACCGGGCCCACGCCTCGATCGTCGGCCCGCCCGAGAGGCTGCCGTCGGCCGCGGGCCGGCTGCTGGCCCGGGAGGTGGAGGTGCTGGGCGGGCTGCGGGAATCGCCGCGGCGGCCGTTCGTGGCCGTGCTGGGCGGGGCCAAGGTGTCGGACAAGCTCGGTGTGATCGACGCGCTGCTGGACATGGTGGACTCGCTGGTGATCGGCGGAGCCATGTGCTTCACATTCCTCAAGGCGCAGGGGCACGGCGTGGGCGCCTCGCTGTGCGAGGACTCGATGGTGGAGCGCTGCCAGCAGCTCCTGGAGGGCGCGACGCCGATCCACCTTCCCTATGACCTCACCGCGCTCGGTCCTGGCGGGGTGCCCGGCGACCCCGCCGCGGGCGGGGAGGTGCGCCAGGTCGGGGCCAACGTCGCCGACGGCTGGATGGGCGTGGACATCGGACCAGGGAGCGCGGCCGCCTTCGGCGACGTGATCCACGAGGCCGGCACGGTGCTGTGGAACGGCCCGATGGGAGTGTTCGAGGACCCCCGCTTCGGCGGAGGCACCGGCGCCATCGCCGCGGCCATGGCCGAGTCCCGGGCCTTCACCGTGGTCGGCGGGGGCGACAGCGCGGCCGCCGTACGGCGCTTCGGCGTGGACCGCGACATGGACCATGTGTCCACCGGCGGGGGAGCGTCGCTGGAGCTGATAGAGAAGGGCGACCTGCCAGGGCTGGCGGCACTGAGAGGAGCATCCAATGCGACCTAGACGCAAGGCGGCGGGGCGGGCATCCGCGGCCGCCGGACGCAGGACATCGGGCCGCGTGCCGCTGATAAGCGGCAACTGGAAGATGAACCACAACCACTTCGAGGCGATCCAGACCATCCAGAAGCTGGCCTACGCGCTGAACGCCGACGACTACCAGCACGTGGACGTGTCCGTGCACCCGCCGTTCACCGACCTGCGTTCGGTCCAGACCGTGCTGCAGGCCGACGACATCCCCATCGCGCTCGGCGCCCAGGACTGCCACCCCGCGGATTCCGGCGCGTTCACCGGTGAGGTGTCGGCCTCCATGCTGGCCAAACTGGACGTGGCCTACGTGATCGTGGGGCACAGCGAGCGCCGGGGGTTGTTCGGCGAGGACGACGAACTGGTCAACGCCAAGGCTCGGACCGTTCTGCGCCACGCCATGGTGCCCATCGTGTGCGTGGGCGAGACGATCGAGCAGCGCCGGGCCGGCCAGGCCCACGACGTGGTGGCCGGCCAGCTGGCGGGCAGTCTCGACGGGCTCGACGCTGAGGTGGTGGCCAAGCTGGTGGTGGCCTACGAGCCGGTGTGGGCCATCGGCACCGGCGAGACGGCCACGCCCGCCGATGCCCAGGACATGTGCAGCCACGTGCGGTCGCTGGTGGCGGACGGCTGGGGGAGCGACGCCGCGACGGGGCTGCGGATCCAGTACGGCGGGTCGGTGAAGCCGTCGAACGCGCCGGATCTGATGGAGCGGCCCGACATCGACGGCGCACTGGTGGGCGGGGCCAGCCTGGACGCGACCGACTTCGCCCGGATCGTGAACTACCGCCTGTACGCGGCCTGAGCCCGGACGCCCCGTGGCCGGACGTGACGGGACGCGGCGGCCGCGGAGCGGGCTCGGGGGACTGGTAGCCTCAGCGCCGTGATCTGGTTCATCGCCCCGGTGCAGGTGATCTCCGCGCTGACGCTGGTATTCCTGGTGCTGCTGCACAGCGGCAAGGGCGGCGGCCTGTCCGACATGTTCGGCGGCGGGCTCGGCGCCCAGGCCGCCGGATCCACGGTGGTGGAGCGCAACCTGGACCGCATCACCGTCATCGCGTCGCTGGTCTTCGCCTTCTCGTCCATCTCCTACTCGCTGGTCGCCTGAGCGCCTCCGCGCTCGCTGAGGCGGGCAGGTCCGTAGGCCGCTGGCAGCCGGTCAGGCGACGGTGAAGACGGCTTGAAGCTACCTCGGCCGATCGAGGGTCTGATCGCCGAAGGGGTCCCGTGTCGACCTGCACCACAGATCACCGCTCATCGCGGCGCAGCTCGGCCAGGCGCTCACTGGGCGGCTGCACACCGGGCGGGATCTTCACCGGTTCGAGCCTTTCGAGCACCTCGTCGAGATCCTTGGTCGCGAGGGTGACGAGACCCTCGCTGGCCAGCCGCTCCAGGGTGGTTTCCGATGACGCCAAGGGGCTCAACCGTGCCAACCGTCGCGTCGGCTAGGTCCGCTGCCCGGAATGGCGGCTCTCCCACTCCGCGAGCTGGCGTCGCACTCTGTCGACGTCCTCGCGGCTGACCGGCCGGGAGACCGTGACGTTGGCGTCGTCGGCCCTGACCGTGAAGTCGAAGCGACCGGCGCTGGCGAAGGCCGGGCCGCTGCCGTTGTTGCTCATGGTGTCTCCTTCGAGGGTCTCGGAGTGATACGGCCGTACTGCTGCTCGTAGCGGTCGATGTTGGCCGACATGGCCTGAACGATCCGGAACATGGCGCTGGTCGGGATCTTCATGCGGGCCACCACCAGCACGTCGTGGGCGTCGTCGTCGTGGGTGGGCGAGCGATGGGAGGTGAAGTCGATGGTGAACTCGTGCGGGGTGTTCCACACGAGCGCGCCGTTGGCGTAGGTGCCGCCGGCCGGCACCGAGTCGTTGAACGTGACATTCATGACTATGTCATCTGATGCCATGATCTTTAATGTATCACACTCCCAATTGAATGCACAACGCTGGTTGTCAATTATCCAAGGGGCGTGACGGACCAGCCCGCGGTCACGGGCGATGGAATAGCAGGCGCTAAGGTTCCGGTTCGCCTACCCGGCACGCCGGAGGACCAGAGGAGGTGACGGCTCGATGGCACTGACGACACCCCCGACCCGGGACAAAGCCGTCACGCGCCAGAGGTGGCTGACGGGAGCCACCATCGGCTGGAACGCCGCCGAGGGCGTCGTTGCGATCGCCGCGGGGATCGCCGCGGGGTCGGTGAGCCTCATCGGCTTCGGACTGGACTCCGGCATCGAGGTGTCGGCCGCGCTGATCCTGGCCTGGCGGCTGGCCCAGGAGCGCCGCACAGGCTGCAAGCAGGAGGTGGACCGCCGGGCCCAGCGCCTGATAGCGCTGAGCTTCGCGGTGCTCGCCGTCTACGTCGGCGTCGAATCGACGCGCGACCTCGTGCTGGCCGACCGGCCCGAGGAGTCGCTGGTAGGCATCGTCTTGGCCGCTCTGTCGCTGGCCGTCATGCCGGCGTTGGCCCGTGCTAAGCGCCGGCAGGCTCCGCTCATGGGATCGCGAGCTGTGGAGGCCGAGGCGAAGCAGACAGTGTTGTGCGCTCTCCTGTCGGGCGGACTGCTAGTCGGCCTGGGCGCAAACGCGGCACTCGGATGGTGGTGGGCCGACCCGCTGGCCGGGCTGTTCATCGCCTCCCTCGCCGCCTACGAGACGGTGGCGGTATGGCGGGCCGATTCCCTCGAGGACACCTGCTGCGGCTAAGGACGTGGTCCGTGGTGGATGACAGGCCCGCCGGTAGCATCGGACGCCCACGTCGGAGTGGCGGAATTGGCAGACGCGCTAGCTTGAGGGGCTAGTGCCCTTATAGGGCGTGGGGGTTCAAGTCCCCCCTCCGACACGTCA
>JAPOQG010000292.1 GCA_026710865.1 Acidimicrobiaceae bacterium | reverse complement strand
GGGTTGCGCGCCCAGTCGAGCCGGGTGCGTCTCGGCTTGCTCGACGGTTACATCGACCGCATCGTCGAGCATGACATCCACACCTTCGGGCGGACGTTCCGTGACAGAGGCGGGCTGCGCAGCTGGATGGCCGCGTATGCAGCAGCAAGTTCGACGGCCGCCTCGTTCGAGAAGATCCGCGACGCGGCGTCCGCGGGCGAGGCCGACAAGCCGGCGCGCGCTACCGCGATCCCCTACCGAGCCGCACTCGAACGGCTCTGGATGATCGAGGAGGTGCCGGCCTGGTCGCCGACCCGCAATCGCCTCCGGGGACTGGCGTCGGCGCCTGTTCATCAGATGGCCGACCCCGCTATCGCCGCTCGGCTGCTCGGCGCCACCGCGGACGGGCTGCTCTCGGGCCGCAGCGGCTGGGGCGGAGACGGGCCGCTGCTAGGAGCATTGTTCGAGTCGCTGGTGACGCTGTCGGTGCGGGTGTACGCGCAGGCCAGCGGGGCTCGGGTGTCTCACCTGCGTACCCACGGCGGCGGCCACGAGGTTGATCTGATCGCCGAGCGGGCCGACGGCGGGATCGTGGCCTTGGAAGTGAAGCTCGCCTCGACCGTCGACGACGAGGACCTCAGACATCTGCGGTGGCTGGCCGAGCGCTTGGGGCCGCGGCTGGTCGACGCCGCCGTGGTCACGACAGGACGGGAGGCATACCGGCGGCGCGACGGGATCGGCGTGATCCCGGCATCGCTGCTCGGCCCCTGAGCTGCAGCCGGGCAGTCTGCTACGAGGCGACCAACGTCAACGCCTCCGTCGACGCTCTCGAGCTGGTGCCGGGTCGGCTGCTCACCGGGGCGCCGCCGGTCGGTTGGCACCACAACTCGGACCTGGGCCGGCCCGGCATGCAGTTCGAACTGGCCGCCCTGGGGGGCAACGCCCTGATGGCCCTCCTGCTGCTGGCCGCGATCGGCTGGATTGCCGTGGTGGCGAGCAGGACCTCCCAGGAGCCCGAGAGCAACGGTTCGGCGGCCGATGCCCCCCTTGGGAGCGTCTGGGCGCAGCGCTGCTGATGGTTGGCGGAGCCTCCGCGGTGCTGGCCGCTGTGCTGGTCAGCCTGGCGAGATTCAACCAGCGGCGGGGCCTCAGCGTGGGTCAGCCCTGGCGCGACGCCGTTCTCGTGCAGTTCGGCTGGTCGCTGCTGATCTTCGCCGTAGCGGTGGTGGTCGTTCACCGGCTCCGGTCCCGGCAAGCACGGCGGACTGCGGGTGAGGCGATCGTCGCCGTCCTCGGAGCGTGCCTTGTAGTGACCCTGTTCTTCAATTGCGGCTAGCCAGCGTCGAGGGACGCACCCCGGGATCGACAGTCACCAAGCAGATGCTCATCGCCGCTACCACCAGCGACCCCACCGATCGGGGCCACGCCCGCCGCTGCGAATTGCTCGATTCCTTCGAGGACTTGGTGTTCCCGATGGACGGACTGCTGGACGCGATGATGCTCGACCGCTACGGCATGGCGTTCTGCGACCCGGAACGGATTGCGAGCAGCCAATGAGCGCTCGAGTCTCAGCCTGGGCCTTGCCGCTGCTCACCTCGCAGCGGCCGATTCGGTCGTCGCGGGATCGTCGACCCCGAACTCCCCAGGAACCGTGCTGATCTGCAGGACTAGGCCCTCATGGCGCAGAATGCAGGCGATGACCTCGAACAGGCTGCCGGAACCGGGGTCGCCCTCCGGGCCGAACATCTCTATCAGACTCTCCGGCGACTCGCCTGTCATGGCACCTAGCTGCTCGAAGCCGACGGTGGCGATGATGTAGTCGCGCAGTTTGATCCTGGCGACCACGACCTCGCCTGCGAGCAGGCGCTCGACCGTTCCGTTCAATAGGCACTCCCGAAACTCTGGGTCGCGACGGATTCGGGCCTGCACAATGTCGTGGTAGTCGCTGGTGAGCGCCATGTCATGCCTCCTCGCGCTTGCGGCGCCTGTACTCTCGCCACAGTTCACGGGCCTTCTCGATGTCTCGATGCTGGTGGGCCTTGGTGCCCCCCGCAAGCAGGATGACCAAAGCGTCGCCGTCTCGACCGAGGTAGATCCTGTAGCCGGGCCCGAAGTGTAGGCGACACTCCAACAGCCCGCCGCCAAGCCCCTTGACATTCGAGAAGTTCCCGGCCTCGATACGAGCAAGGACATCGTTGACCCTGTTGGCCGCGGCTGGATCTAGTGCTGTGCCACCGGCGGAACGGCTGACGGCCACGGCTGTCGGCGAATACCCGCATCTCGATCACACCCGAACTGTAACCATGTTTCAGTATGTTTCATTATTTTTCCCAGTATCCACTTGTTCCATTGCCATGTCGAAGCGGTCAGGCCGAAGTAGAGGTTGTAGCCATCGATGTAGGCGATCACTCGTTCGATTGGCATGGACTGGAGAAGGTACTTGACGTTCTGTCACATGGGATTGATATTGTGGAGTGCAACCCCCCAGGGTGAGTCACCTTGGGCCCGACGGCCCCGACTCCGGTCGGGGCTGTCTCGCTTTGTGGTGCCTTGCGCAGCCATGCCTAGCCATGGTCGAGTCGAGCCAGGCCTTGGCCAGCGCCAAGGTTAGCTAGCCGCGGGCTCGTGGCCGCGCTGGATGCGAGTGGCGTCCTACAGCGGGATGATGTTGATGCCCGCGTTTGCTTCTCTGGCTAGAGACTCGATTTCGTCGGCGTCGTCCTGTTCGCAGGTGACGGTGACTTGGGTGGTTTGATTGAGGTGGCGGACGATGCCGTCATCGATGCGGTTGGTGATTTCGCGCAGGAGATGCACCAGCTCTTCGACCGGGACGTCGGGTTGAAGCGCCGTGTTGATGTTGAGAGTGATTTGCCAGTGCTTCTCGGCCGGGCCAGGTTCGGGGCCGGGCGGCGGCGGTTCTGGCCCTGGCTCGGAACAGATGCAGTCGTCGACGGGCTTGTTGCACCACTGGCAGGTGGGATGGCCTTCGCATTCTCGTGATGGTTTGCCGCAGGTGGGGCAGGTGGCCCGCTGGACTCGGATGTTGTCCGATGAGAGGTTGATGTCGCCGCTGATGTGGACTTGGTAGACCTCACCGCTCGGTCCGACCAGTTCGATGTCGTCGCTTGCGATGGCGGCGAAGAGGGCGTCGCGCAGTTCACCGGCCCCTGAGAACAGCAGCGGCTTGTGGGGGTTGGACCAGAAGCTGTCGCGTATCTCCGACAGGGGTCGGCCGTAGTCGTTGTCTCTGAGGTTGTGGAGCAGCACGCTGCGGTCGAACTCGCCCTGGCGGAACGCCTTGCGCTCCTCGCGCAGCTCGCCCCAGACGTCTGCTCCACTGAGGGCGCTCTGGGTGTCCTTGCGGATTCGCACGAAGGCGATGTCGCGGTGAAACTCGCCCTGGGGCGCGAGGTAGACGATGTGCTTGTAGCACTGGCGCACCATGTTGTCGAGACGCTTCTTGGCCTCGGCAGCGTCGTCTCGGGCTCGCTTCTTCATGTCGTCGTCGGCTTGCACCGCAGGAAGAGAAGCGACCCGTTCGCGTGCCAGCCATTCGGCTGCGAGGCCTCGGGCCTGTTGGCGCACAGCGGTGTGGGAGCATGCGAAGACCGCTGATGATGCCCACTGCACGCTCATCGGGTCCGAGCCGACGCCCATCGCCGACGGGAGAGACTCGCGTGTGGCGGAGTCGTTGCCGTTGAACAGCGAGAACCAGCGGGAGTCCAGCACCACCAGCCTGGTCTGATGCTTGTCGTCGATGCCTGCCTGCTCCAGCACCCCGCGGCAGTCTTGTGTGGTCACCCCTTCGGCGGGGATTGCGCCGCCGTCCACTTTCACAATCTTGTCGAACGGCCCCGACGTGGCGATTTCAAAGGCCCGGTCGGTGACAGCCTCATCGCGGTCGGCGTCACTGACGGTCTTCTTCTCGGCGCGGGTGAGCATTGCGAGGGTCTTGCGGGTCTCGAACACCCACCGCTTCGGAGCGCTACCCCGTCCGGGGAGCACATCGACAGAGGCCACTCCGTCGTCGGTCTCAAGAAGCTGTGCGGCTACTGCCTCGGCGTCTCCGGTGCCGTAGCCGCCTCCGGGCACGAACGATGCGGCGAGCAGTTCTGGCTCGGTGGCTCCGCGGGCACCGTTGGCGCGGGGACACAGCGACCGCAGGAACAGCGCTGTGGCGATGCGTTCTGCCGCCCGCGGGTTGTGCCGTATCCAGCCCTCGTCCCGGACTGTGTCGAGGTGGCGGGCCGCGCCACGTTCGGGGTTGTGCTGGTCGATGATGTCCACGCTGGCGACCTCGCGCAGATTCGCCTGCGTCTTGTCGTCCGCGACGAGGCCGGAACTGAGCAGCGACTCCCGCAACAGGTTGGACTGCAACGGCAGGTCGCCGCTGTCGATGAGTTCGGGAGCCCACTCGCCCGCGGCGGCGCGGCTTGCCTGCTCGTGCGCCGCCGACGCGAAGACCCTGATGATGGAACGCACCCGCTGGAACCCGGCGTGCTGTGCCCACTCATCCTCGGCCAACGCAATGAGGTCGGGATGGAACGGGTAGCAGCGCTCGACGCGTCGGCGGAACTCTGAGCCGGTGTAGCCGCCGAGTTTCTTGAACACCTTGGTCTGCCATGCGCCGCTCATGCCGGTGAGGAACCGCTCCGCGGTCGCATGCGCGGCATCCACCGGCACTCGGCTGCTGAACAGACGCCGCTGGATTATCTCCGCGAAGTCCCCGCCGCCGGTGACCGCGGTGGTGCGAGCGTTGCGAGTCAGCAGAGCCTCCATCTCGGCGCGGTGCTTCTCGCCTTCGCGGTTCATGGCCATGTCGTCTTTGTCCGACGCAATCATCACCACCACCGCGACACAGTTCGGCACATCGTTGACCACATCGAGCAGCACCCGCAGGAAGGCCATGTCCAGCACCGCACCGTCGGGGTCTGCTGCCGCGGTGACCCTGACGTAGTCCATGATTTCGTCAATCAGAACGAGCACGGGACGGCCGACGCTTCTGAGCGCCTCGGCCATCTTGGCCTTGTTGGTGATGTGCGCCTTGAACTCGTCGTAGCGGTGGCCGTCCTTGTCGAAGAGCCGCCACAAGAACCGCTCCCCGAGCCGGTTGGCCGGGCCGAAGTCCTCCTCCGCGGCGGTGGTGTTGTCACAGTCCAGAACCACACAAATCGGGTTGCCGAGGTCGTCGCGGACCTGTCCTCGCCCGGCGATGTTCTCCGCTGAAGACATCACCTTCTTGCCCAGGTCAGACCGCGACAGCGCCTCGGGACGCGCCGCGAGGTGCCACAAGCCGATGAGGCCGTGCGACTTTCCGCCGCCCATCGCCTGGTCCAGCCGCCACAGAGCGCTGGTCTGAGTCGAATCCGGCACCCCGAGGCGCACCGCGACCCGCGCCATCAACTCGACGAGGCTCCCCGTCGGATGGGTTATGTCGCCGTAGTAGCTGGCATCGGCATACGGAGTACGGCCCGCTCCAACTCCCTCTTTGCCGAACGCGGCGTCGTGAAGCGACATCTGCACATCGTCAATAGCGCCGTCGCTGGCCCTGACCTCATCGCGCAGCCCGATGACTTCCCACCACGGTGCGCTAGCGCTGGTCATGAAGACTCGTCCCTTCTCACCTAGAAGAACCGGCCCTGGCCCTCTTGTGCGGCCATGCGCTCACGTTCTCGCTCCCGCACATCGCGGGCACGCAGAGCACGGTCACAGATGAGGTTGCGTTGCCGCACCGCCCAGGTCCAGGTCTGCCCGTCGCGGTCGCTCTCACCAACGGCGCGGGCCAACTCCGCCATTGCCGCCCACAGCATCTCGTCGCTCTCGCGGTCCAACACATGCAAGGCCTCGGCAATCTCAGCCAGAGCCCGGCCCTCAGCAGCCACGGCCAGCGCGATGTCTATGACTGCGCTGTTGGGATGCAGGTCAAGCGTGTCAGCGGCCTCATCCCCAAAGGCCAGTCTCGGCCCGCCCTTGACCTTCTTGATGATGCCCGCCACGTCCTTCTCCGAAAGGTCATATGACAGCCGCAGCCAACGGGCCTCAGAACCCGCGGCCACACCCCTGCCGTGCTGGCGTGCCCACGAGAGTGCGAACCGGGTGCGCTCATCGAAGTCAGCGAGCCGGAACTTGTCGATACGCACATCGGCGGCTTCCTCCACCGCCTTGTGCGCCAACCCCAAGAAGTGCTGAATCGGCACTTCGACACCGGTGAAGTCCCGCACCTCGGCGTACTTGCCCACCACCTCCATCGCTGGAGCAATCGCCGCCATCCGCTGGTCCGAATCCGCCAGTCCGTCAGCGGTCCAGTCCGGCACCCTCCGGGCAATCTCGGCGCGCACCAACTCATCCACAACCCGCACATCACCCACTGAGCGGCCGGGCTCTGCTGCCCGGCACGCCATCATGATGGTGTTGTCGATGTACTCGCCCGTCTGCTTGCCGCCCTTCTCCGTGCTGCACGGCCATGATCCCGTTAGAACCAGACCGGCGTCCGAGATAGCTGTCAGCACCCTGGCCCAAGCATCCGGGTCGCCATGCCCGAACACGATGCTCACCACACCTTCCGGCCCAACTTTCAGCCGGGCCTGGTCGAAGGCCTTGGTGATGCACGACTTGTAGTGGGCCTCGGTGCGGTGATCGCCACCGATGGAACCGAACTTGATGACCGCTTCGTTGGTCTTCTCTTGCAGCCCATCTGGATCGGTGGTCACTCCAAGCCATGGATGCGCCGTCAATAGCGCTCGCTTCAGCCAGACATACATCAGGTCCGATGAGTCGCAATAGTTGATCATCGCGTCGTAAGGAGGGTCGGTCACGACCGCGTCCAAGAAACCGTTCGGTAATGGCAGTTCCATGGCCGACCCGCGTTGAACCAGGGCTGGGTTGCCTCGATCCCTGTCAAGTTGCTTCTTGAGGTTCCTCAGTGTGTGTACTGCCAGCGATCCCCAAGTGGCTGGGCCTGTCCCGCAACCTGTCTCGAAGTAATCGAAGCTATGCGATATTCCTGAATCGTTGAAGTAGATGTGAGTCGGCTTCTGTCCATACGCTTGAAGTGTGACACTTCGGGTGCTGTAGTTCATACGACGCACGAAGTTGGACGCGGCGTAGCCCGTGAGGGCTGCGGCGTATTCGTTGCTGACCGCGGCCGCTAGCATCTCGGCGCACAGGTTGTCGATTATTCGGGCAAGGCGAACGAATCCGAGAGTCTGGCGGTCGTTGCACAGGTCACCCCAACTCCGGTAGCCGTAACCCGCGGGGCCGATGAACGCCGACAACCCGGAGTCGAGTCGCTCATCTGGAAGGGCGGGCAACCCGGGCCCGAACGCGGACTCGAGTTCTAGAGCAGACCGAACCTCATCAAATACATCTAGATCACCTACCCCCCCCCCCCCGGGCCGTTGGCGGCGGGTGCGGTTTCCCGGCCTCCCCACCCTGTCCACCCCCACCACGCGGGGGCGAGTCGCCCATTGGGAAGGGGGGGCACCCCGGGCCCGAACGGGGACTCGAGTTCTAGAGCAGACCGAACCTCAAAAAATACATCTAGATCCCCCCCCCCCCCCCCCCGGGTCGTTGGAGCGCGGTAGCGTTTGCCGGCCGTCTCATCAGTGTCAGCCACGACGAGCATGGCGTCTTCCTTCAGGCCGTCGCGCATCATCCGCTTCAGCGTGTCCAGCGGATGGGGATGCCCGCAGAAGCAGCACTTCGCTGTCTTGCCCCGCCTGCCCGGCACCTTGACCAGCGTCGGCTGGCTGGACGGAGGACCATCGTGTACCTCGGTATGGAATGTCCCCGACGCTCTGTCCGGGACGATCCGGTAGGACTGCCCTCTGTCCGCCGGCCTCGCTCGCCGGCCTGTCGTTGCGGGCCTGGGGTTCCTCAGAGCAAGGCTGCCGGTGAGCGGGAACCGGTTGCCACAGTTGGTGCAGGGAAGGGTTACGGCCCAGACATATCCCCACGGGCGCTTGCCGTTGACGACGGGGTAGAACTCTCCCATCTCAGCGATGTAGCGCTCGCCTACGAATTCAAGCACGAACCGCACATCCCGCAGGAGTCTCGGCTCAGCGAAGTGCTCGGTCTTGTGCTCCTGGTAGCCGTCGAATGGCAGGTCTGGCTCGTGGTCCCAGTCGCGAAGTGGATATTCGGCCAAGAGTTTTCCTGCGAGGGTCGCGACGGGGGAATAGTCGATGCCCCATGATTGGATGCCGAGCCGGGCGGCTTCAAGGGGAATCATCGCTCGCCCCGAGAACGGGTCGCACATCTTGGCCCCGTCGGGGTAGTGCTTCGCCAACTCCTTGCGGAGTGCGCCGTTCTCGGCGTCGTAGTCCGCCATCGCGTCGCGGACCATCTTCTTGAGACGCTCCTGCTCGCTCTTGTCCTTGTCGTCAGGCCAGGGTAGCAGGGAGCAGATCACGGCTGCTTTCGCTTGGGCGAGGGGTCGGGAAGCGAACCAGGTGAACAGGCTCTTCTCAGCAAACCCCGTTCCCCAGCCGCTGGCGGAGTAGTGAGAGACCTCGGCGCAGGGGAACCACCGTTCAATCATTCTGGTGGTCACGAGACGTCTCCGTCCGTTCCGGAGCCACGTCGAGTTCCCCGCGGCGGGTCGTTCCATCCACCCACACCGCAGCCGCGCCAAGTCACTGTGCGCTCGCTGGTCGGGGAGGCGGCACGACTATGATCGCATGGCGGGCGAGTGCCTTGCTCTGACCCTTCGTCTTCTTGCGGCCTGATCGTGCGAACACCAGGCAGTGGGCAGCGCTGTCCGGCAGCGGATCTCGTGCCACACCCTGGCCCTCCAGACGGGCCTGCCCTGCGGTGATGCTCGCAACGCCGTACCCACCCCGCCAGCGGCTGTCCTCCACCAGGTTGGCCGGATCGATTCCGTCGCGTTGGAGGATCGACCCGAGATACACCGAGAGCGCTACGGCCGGATATCCCATTTTCTGTGCGCGTTGAGGGGGCTGATCCTGAAAGGCATTCGTCCGTGCCCGCACCGCGTTCTCGCCATCCCATTGGACGGTGTCGTAGCGAACCATCCGGTACAGGACGTCGGAGTCGAGAACGGTCGGATCGTCCTCGAAGACATCACAGGGATCCCGCAGCACGCGAACAGATGCATCAGGTCAGGCGGACAAGATGGGACAGCGCGTCCGACAAGTCGTCGAGGTGATCTTTGACCGGTCCCTCTGCCTCGGTCCGCGGAGTCTTGAGGTACGCGTTCACGCAGCCCCGGGCAGGGAACTCGATGATGATCTCCACGCCGCCCGCGTCCCACTCGACCAGAACCCCACCCTCCGTCGAGGCCATTACGTCCGGGCGCGGCGCGTGACGGGGCCAAGTCTCCAGGGTGACGAGGAACTCGTGGGCGCGATCCAATGCCTCGCCAGCAGGCATGACGGCGCCATGACCGTCCCAATCGTCGTCCAGCATCCGCAGGGGCCGCAGCTTGCTGTATGCCCAGTCGGCCGACAGCCCGTGCGGCTGCGGTCGCCGCGGGGCCGCGGCGACCCGAGCGAGGGCCGGGCCGGGCGCGACATGCAGGGCCTCGTCGGCCAAGAACTCCGATATCGGCCCGTAGGCCACCGTGTCGGGCCGACTCGCACTCAGCAGATGGCCTCCAGTACTCGACTCTGTGATCGTCACGGTTCAGCTCCCTCATTGGACTCCCGGTCTTCGCGTTCCCACTTGGCGTGCATCTCTGAAGTGGTCAGGTCCGCGAAGGCCCGCACGACCCACTCCCGCGCGAGATGGGCGAACTCTC
>JAPOQG010000290.1 GCA_026710865.1 Acidimicrobiaceae bacterium | reverse complement strand
GGAGACGTCTATGGGTTCGTCGTTGCCGTCGACGAGGTCGTCGTAGCGGGCGACGTAGGTGCCGGTGTCGCCGATGTAGCGGAAGAACGTCCCGAAGGGCCCGTCGTTGTTGAACGACAGCGCCAGCGTGCACAGCTGGCCGGCCTCGGTGAGCAGCTGGATCGACATGTCCATGGCGATGCCGAGTTCGGGGTGGACCGGTCCCTGCATGGCCTGGGCTGCCACGACGGGGCTGCCGGTCTGGTACTGGAACAGGTCCACGGTGTGGGCGGCGTGATGCCACAGGAGATGGTCGGTCCAGCTGCGGGGCTCGCCGAGTGCGTTGGTGTTGGCGCGGCGGAAGAAGAAGGTCTGCACGTCCATGTGCTGGATCGAGAAGTCGCCGGCCCCGATGCGGTTGCGCACCCACTGGTGGCTGGGGTTGAACCGGCGGGTGTGCCCGCAGGCCGCCACCTTGCCCGAGCGCCGCTGGGCCTCGACCACGGCCCGGCCGTCGGCGAGGTTGTCGCACAGCGGTATCTCGACCTCGACGTGCTTGCCCGCCTCCAGGCAGGCGACGGCCTGTTCGGCGTGCACCGGGGTGGGTGTCGCCAGGATCACGGCGTCGATGCTGTCGTCGGCCAGCACGGCGTCCAGGCTCGTCTCGACCCGCTCGATGCCGCGGGCGCCTGCCGCCTTGCGGGCCGCGGCCTCCACCGGATCCACGACCGCGACCACCTGCGCCTCGGGTATCGACGCCAGGCCGTCGAGGTGCTTGTTCCCGAATGCGCCCACGCCGACCATCGCCACCTTGACCATCTCGCATCACTCCTTCGGTTCCTGCGATCCCGGCGGCGCAATTCCGCCGCGCCCCCAGAACTCTGGCATCCTCTGAGCACGCTCAGCGGGCGCTCGCCAGGCAGTATGTCGGCCCGCCCCACGACCAACACGCGGGAGCACCATGGCACTCGACAAGCCGTACCTCGACATTCCGGGGACGACCGTCTTCGACACCGACCAGGCCGCGAAGGGCTACCACCTCAACCAGTTCGCCATGTCGTTGATGAAGGCCGCCAACCGGGAACGGTTCACCGCCGACGAGGACGCCTACCTCGACGAGTGGCCCATGACCGGCGAGCAGAAGCGGGCCGTGCGGGAACGGGACTACAACCGCATGATCGAACTGGGCGGCAACATCTACTTCCTGGCCAAGATCGGCGCGACCGACGGGCTCAACTACGTGCAGATCGTGAGCTCGATGACCACCAACGACGCCGCCGCGCACACCGAGATGATGATCGGTGGCGGCCGCTCGCCCGACGGCAACCGCTACCTGCACGAGTGGGAGGGCCACCGCTGACCATGGCTCAGATCACCGCAAGCGTCTACACGAGCCACGTGCCCGCCATCGGCGTGGCCATGGACCTCGACAAGACCTCCGAGCCCTACTACGCGCCGCTGTTCGCCGGCTATGAGCCCGCACGCGAGTGGATGGCGGCCAACACGCCCGACGTCGTGGTGCTGGTCTTCAACGATCACGCCAACGCCTTCAGCCTCGAGATGGTGCCGACCTTCGCGCTCGGCATGTCGGCACAGTACGAGCCGGCCGACGAGGGCTGGGGCGCCCGGCCGGTGCCGCCGGTGGTCGGGCATCCGGCGCTGTCGGCGCACATCGCGCACTCGGTCATCCGCGAGGACTTCGACCTGACCCTCGTCCACGACATGCCCGTCGACCACGGCTGCACCGTGCCGCTGTCGATCATGTTCGGGCAGCCCGGCGCGTGGCCGTGCGCGGTCGTCCCGCTGGTCGTCAACGTCGTGCAGTACCCGGTCCCGTCGGGGCGCCGCTGCCTGGAGCTGGGCAGGGCGCTGCGTCGTGCCGTCGAGAGCTACGACGAGGACCTCGACGTGCAGGTCTGGGGCACCGGCGGCATGAGCCACCAGCTCCAGGGGCCCCGCGCCGGCCTGATCAACCAGCCGTGGGACCGCCAGTTCCTGGAGCGGATCATCAACGACCCCGAGGGCCAGGCCTCGGTCGAGCACGTGGAGTACGTGCGCGAGGCCGGGTCTGAGGGGATCGAGCTCGTGATGTGGCTCGTGGCCCGGGGCGCCATGGCCGACCTCGCCGGTGGCGGCGCACCCACCGAGGTCCACCGGCTGTACCACGTGCCCGCCAGCAACACCGCGGTCGGCCAGCTGATCCTCGAAGACGCACCGGCGAGCCCGCCCCGCGACGACACGCAGCCATGAGTGCCGATCCCCGTGGTGCTGCATCGAAGTGATCGACTAGAGCCGCGCCCGGTCAGCTGACTTGCTGGCCCTTCGTGTGAGCGTGGGATGAGAGGTCGCTAGGACCGGTCGGCTGGTCACGTTATCAGCAGGTCTCGGGCCTTGAAGTTGGTGGGGTTGGTGAAGCCGTGAGCGGTGCGTCGCAGGACTTGGAGCAGGTTGTTGGCTTGTTGCCCTCGATTCTGCCGTTGGAGGGCCGGCCGGTGTGGTGCCAGGCGAGGATCTCGTCCGACCAGGCGATGAACGTGTCGACGATCTCGAAGGCGTGATGGTCCTCCAACAACCGCTCACCGCAGTTGTCGCAGCTCATGCGCCGCCGCATCCACACCAGCGTCGTCGGCCGACCCGACACCTCCAAGTCCCTCACCCTCTTGCTGCGGCGGTCATGGACCCTGTGACAGCCGAAACCTGCACAGGCGACAGCGCAGCCGCCTCAGCGCCGACTCCACGCTCGCCACCAGAGCGCTCGGAGTGTCCTCGACCACCCCCGGCACCCGCATCTGCGACAGATGAAGCCGCACCGACATAACATCGGAAGCCATCGAGGCCCTCCTGGATCGTTGACGTTGAACATCACCGATCCGAGCAGGGCCTCGACACCTACTCAGGGACCCTCAACCACCCCGCCCCCCACGAATTCGCGAAGGCTCAGTCGTCTCTCATACGAAGCCTCCATGACGCCTCGTGGAACTCGAAGGCGACAAGCGCAATGGAGGCGGAGAGATCGGATCAGGCAATCTCGCGGCCATGGCTACTACCGCAACGGCAGGCGCCGGTACTGAACGCAGGCATCTTCTAGTGACGGTGGTAGCGGTGTGCTCTGGCGGTCCTGTCGGCATCTCTCGGACAGCTCATCAACGTGGCGCTGGCAGTGCCTGACCCGGGGCAGGCGCGGATAGTCACGTCGAGTTTCGTCGACGTCCTCTCCGTCGAGGAAGGCGAACCACGTCTCGATGCTCCATGTCGGCACACCGATGAGCACATTTTCGCTGCGGCCTACGGGTACGATCCCCCGAGCCGTGCAGGCGTCATCGAGGGAGGCGCGGCGAGCAAGAACACCCTGGTCGTCGCCGTCGATCATCACGATCAGCCATACGCGCTCCCCGCGCTTGGCGCGAACGGCCTGAAGTTCGATCGGAAACCGCTCGCGGACGAACTGCTCAGCCGATCCCCGGCCATGCGGGGAGATTACGGGGCGGATGTTGCGCACGTTCCATCCGTCTCTCAAGAGGAATTGCTTCACGAATGTCTCGTGCTGACGGTCTTCGCAGAGCAGCACGATGCGGACACTGCGGCTCACCGCTCCCAGCCTCGCGCCATCAGTTCGGACAGCTTGAGGCCGCAATCGGGTAAGTCAGGCGATCTGAGCGGAGCTACGGTCACCGCAGATGTTTCTCGGTGTAGCAGCAGCCCGCTGTCAGGTCCCAAGTAGTCGATCAATTCTGGATGGTGCGAGCACAAGACGGCTTGTGAGGACGTTTCCTCACACAGTTCGACCAAGGCGAGGAGCCAGGGCTGTAGCTCGGCGAGAGCCACAAAGTTGTCGGGCTCGTCAAGGAACAGCACGGCTCCACGCTCCTCGTCGCGTAGATGCAGCAGCGCGTATAGGACGACAAGCGCCCGCTGCCCGTCGGACAACTCGTCGAAACGGAGTTTGAACCGCCTTGCACTGCCGTCCGGCGCGGCCCCTTTGGCGCGGAAGTCCAGCATCAACGCGCGCTTATCGAGACCAGCCTGTTGGAGGTGCACGTTGTCGAACCCTTCGACGACGGGTCGCAACGCCTCCACATGGGATCGGACCGAGCCAGGATTCTCCTGGACCGCGTGGCGGTACCAGTCCACGAAGTTCTCGGCGTGACGGCCGAGGTACTTCGCTTCGCGTTCCGACTCAGCGCCGAGCAGCGCGGGCCTAATCGAGCACACCACCGTCGATTGCACCAGTTCCATAAAGGTCGTCAGCCGAGTATTGGCGGGCTGGGGCGCAACGCGGGCAAGTGCCGATTCGCTCCAGTCGGCCCGGTAGGCCGGGCCTTCGGAGCCGTCGTCCCGGTAGAGCCTTACCTCGCCCAAGTCGCACCGGAACAGTGTGTCGCCATGCGATACCAGGCTCTCCTCAACCACGCGCGACTGCCGCTCGTCGAGCGTGTGCTCGACCTTGAGACGGTAGCGATACTTCTCGCCGTAGGCGCTTACGTCCATCTCGAACAACTGCTCGCGACCGGGCTGCCAGCGCGTCAGGGTGGAGGGATGAAACGCGATCCGGTCGTTGACCTTGGCCTCACCGGCGAGCAGCCTCCGGAGTCCGAAGACCACATCGAGAACGGCCGTCTTGCCGGAGCCGTTCGAGCCCACGAGCAATGATGTCTCGCTCAAATGCAAATCGAAGTTGACGAGGCACTTGTAGTTGTCGATGTGGATCCGCTCGTACACGCGATCAGCGTACCGCTACCCGCCCGCGCGCTCCTAGCGGCACGCCGCCGCCTCGGCACCCCGTAAGAGCCGCGGCCAACTCCGCCCGGCCCTCAATCCAGATCGGCTGATAGCTACGCTGCGCCCGCCCAGCCGTCCATTGCTCAGCAGTCTCCTAGCGGGGGCCGAGGATCGGCTCGGTCCTGTAGAGGCCGGTGACGCGGTCAGCGAGGAGCGTTGCCATAGAGGTCGTCCACTGACTCCACCGAGAGCAGCGCGCCGAACTCGGTGGGATGCTCGCTGTTGTGGGTCGACATGAAGCGATTGTCGGCGAGGCCCTGTCAAGCCCTCAATGCCGCCCTCCGCGTCCCGGCGGGCGAGGTGTGCCGCGCCCAGGGAGGTGGCCTCGGTAGACGAACCATCGAAGGCGACCGCCTTGACCCCCGTCGTACCGAGGTCGAGCCCGACGAAGGCCTCCACCTGTCCCACTCTCAGGCAGCTACTGGCAGAAGGCGCCCCCGTTGACGACGATGTTCTGGCCGGTGACGAAGTCGGAGCCGCTGCCGGCGAGATACAGGATGGTTCCGACCATGTCCTGTGGCACCTGGCTGCGCTTGATGGGCCGGGCAGCAACCACGAACTGATCGCTGGGGGCGTCCGAGGGACGAAGCGACGGGTTGGGGATCAGGTCGGGGGTCACGGTGTTGACCGTTATGCCGTCGGAGCCGAGCTCCTGGGAGAGGCAGCGTGACAAGCCGATGACCGCGCTCTTGCTGGCCACGTAGTGAGGGAAGCCGGGGGTGCCCTTGAAGCAGGTGGTGGAGGAGATGTTGATGATCTTCCCCGATCCCTGGTCGCGCATGTAGGGGTAGACCGCGCAGCAGGTCAGCCAGACGCCTCGCACATTGACCTCGAAGGTCCGGTCCCACTCCTGTAGCGGGACCTCGTTGAACGGGCGCCGGACGATCTGCGAGAAGTACGCGGCGTTGTTGATCAGGACGTCGATCGTGCCGAACGCGTCGGCTGCCGCCGCGGCGAGAGCGTCGTTGTCCGCCGCCGAGCTGATGTCGGTGCGGCAACTGATCGCCCGGCCTCCAGCGGCCTCGACCTCGTCGACGGTCTCCTGCCCGTCGAGCAGGTCGGCCACAACAATGTCGAACCCGGCGCCGGCCAGCGCCACCGCGTACACCCGACCCAGTTCTCTCGCAGCTCCGGTAACGATTGCCGTCGGCATTGGTTTGCCTCCTCGTGGTGGGTGTACGACGCTCGGGGTCCAGGCGTCGGCGAGCTGCTAGCAGCCCGTGGCGGCCTCGAGCGTCTGGCAGGTCTCCAGCTTCGCTGGTCGTCAGAACCCTTTCCAGCCGGGCAGGGCGGCCGCCTGCCGGACCCAGGCCTCCATCTGCTCCGCGTCGAATTCGCCTTCGTGGACATCGATCCAGCGTGCATCCTTGTCCTTGCCCGAGCCGGGTGGGGGCGGTTGCAGCGACGCTCCATTCAGGAACGTGACCTTCACATAGCGGGTGAAGACGTGGGTGCTCAAGAACCACCCCTGGCCCTCGATGCCGTAGAAGGGAGAGTTCCACCTCACGGCCTTGCGCACGTCGGGCACGGTGCGTTCGATCAGATCATCGAGCCGGTGCCCGACACCGCTCTTCCAGCCCGGCATGGCCGCGATGTACGCCTGCACGGGGGCGTCGCCGTCGGCCTTCGCGATCTGCGGGTTGCCACCCGCGAGGAGCACCGGCTTGTCGCCGGCCCGCCCGGCAACAGCCTTCTGGGCGGCTCTGCCCGACTCCTTGGATGTCTCGCCAGCCACCAGCCAACCACTGTATTGAGTGAGTGGGAAGTCTGGATCCCGAGTTTCCTCCCATGCGACACGGCAATAGTGCTCGGCGACGCCCGTGCAATGGCGAATCGGGCCGTCACATCCGGCGGGTGGAGCCTTGCGCCCGGAGCGTGCCGTTAGGTTGAATCCATGCTCGTCTCGTTGACTTCGACGACGCCTGTCGCGACCGACTTGGGGTACTTGCTGCACAAGCACCCCGATCGTGTGCGCTCGGTCGATGTCGGGTTCGGGCGCGCCCATGTCTTCTACCCGGAGGCCACCGCGCAGCGCTGCACGGCGACCACGTATGTCGAGGTCGACTCCTCCGGCCCGACGCGCCATCGCAAGGAGCGCCGAGCCCAAGGTCTGGAGCCATACGTCAACGATCGGCCGTACGCGGCGTCGTCGATGTTGAGCGTCGCTCTGGGCCGGCTGTTCGGCACGGCCATGAGCGGCACATGCGAGGCTCGGCCCGAACTGGTCGCGCAGCCGCTCGATCTGGAGGTCGACCTGCCGGTCGTGCCGCTGCGGGGCGGGCCGGAGATGCTGCGGCGCCTGCTCGATCCACTGGGTTACGAGGTGGAGTGCTCGCCCATCGCGCTCGACTCCGTCTTTCCGGCGTGGGGAGACAGCCCATACGTGTCGGCTCGCCTGGCCGGCCGCCAGACCGTGCGTTCGGTCCTGGAGCATCTCTATGTGCTGCTCCCGGTGCTCGACGACGCCAAGCACTACTGGATCGGTCCCGACGAGGTGGACAAGCTCCTGCGCCGGGGCGGCGACTGGCTCTCCTCTCATCCCGAGTCCGACCTGATCGCTCGCCGGTACCTGCGTCTTCCCACATTCACGCGGGAGGCTCTGGCGCGCCTCGCCGAGGCCGGCGAGGACGCCGACCTCCTCGACTCGCAACGCGACGCAGCCGAGCAGGCGGCCGAACTGCCGATCCGCCTGGGCGAGCAGCGGCTCGAAGCGGTGCTCGAAGCGGTGCGGAACGTCGGGGCGGGAAGGGTCGTCGATCTCGGATGCGGCGAAGGCCGGCTGCTGGAGCGGCTGATCGTCGAGCCGGCAGTCACATCGGCGGTGGGAGTCGACGCGTCGATGGGAGCGCTCAAGCGAGCCGGGAAGCGCCTGAGGCTCGATCAGATGTCCGAGCGTCGCCGGGAGCGGGTCCAGCTGTTGCAGGGCGCGCTGACCTACACCGACTCGCGATTGCGGGGCTTCGATGTGGCGACGGTCGTGGAGGTCGTCGAGCATCTCGACAGCGAACGACTCGACGTGTTCGCCGAGGTCGTCTTCGGTCACGTCTCCGCCGCGTCGGTGGTGCTGACCACTCCGAACCGCGAGTACAACGCGAACTTCGAACGCCTCGACGCCAGGGGCTTGCGCCACGACGATCATCGCTTCGAATGGACTCGCGGCGAGTTCGAGGCGTGGGCCCGCGGCATCTCCGAGCGCTTCGGCTACGGCGTCGAGATCAGCGCGGTCGGCCCCGTCGACCCGGTCCACGGGCCGCCGACGCAGATGGCGGTGTTCCGCCGGTGAGACGGCCGGCGTGAGACGCTCGATCTCCCGCATCGAGGTTCCCGAGGTCGGGCTCGTAGTGCTCTGCGGCGCATCCGGCTCAGGCAAGTCGACGTTCGCCCGCCGGCACTTCGCCCCCACCGAAGTCGTGTCCAGCGACCAGTGCCGGGCCCTCGTCAGCGACGACGAGACCGACCAGTCCGTCACCGCGGCCGCCTTCGAGCTGCTCCACTCCATCGTCGGCAAGCGCCTCGAGATCGGCCGCCTCACCGTGGTCGACGCAACCAACGCCAAGCCCGAGGACCGCAAGTCCATCGTCGAGCTCGCACGCCGATGGGACGTGCTCGCGACCGCCATCGTGTTCGACCTCTCGCTGGCTGCGTGCCTGGAACACAACGAGCAGAGACAGGATCGCCGCACACCGCCGCACGCCATCAAGCGTCAGCACGACACGCTGCGCCGCAGCGCCAAGCGGCTGCGCAAGGAACGCTTCACCAGGGTCTACACGCTCGGCTCGACGGAGGAACTCGACTCGGTCGAGGTGGCTCGGACCAGGATCTGGAGCGATCGCCGCGACGACACCGGCCCGTTCGACATCATCGGCGACATCCACGGCTGCCATGCCGAGCTGCTGAGCCTGCTCGACCGGTTGGGCTACGACACCGCTGCCGACCCCATCGCGCATCCGCAGGGCCGCCGCGCCGTCTTTCTCGGCGATCTCGTCGACCGCGGCCCCGCCGTCGCTGAAG
>JAPOQG010000302.1 GCA_026710865.1 Acidimicrobiaceae bacterium | reverse complement strand
TCGACGTCGATGTCGGCGACCAGTCGTTCCAGCTGCGCCGGGGCGACTCGATCCATTTCCGCACCGACCAGGAGCACCGCTGGCACAACCCGTACCGGCACACGGCACGCGCGGTGTGGACCGCCCTGAGGCCCACCTGAGCTGAGCCGGATTCGAACCCGGGCACCACACTGGGCGTGTACTAGTCTAGTCTGACTAGATCATGACTCTCCCGAGGTCCATTAGGGAAGGGCAACAGTCGACATGGAAGCCGTGGTGAACGTCTACGAGGCCAAGACCAACCTCTCGAAGCTGCTGGACCGGGTCGAGAAGGGCGAGGAGATCGTGCTCGGACGCGCGGGGCGTCCCGTAGCGAGGATCGTCGCCTACCGGCCGAGGCGGTCGCCTCGGGTGCCGGGGCGGCTCGCGGGCATGATCGAGATGGCGCCGGACTTCTCCGACACGCCCGAGTGGCTGATCGACGCCTTCGAGGCGAACGGGTGAACCTGCTGCTCGACACCTGCACACTGTTGTGGTGGGTCAATGGCAGCCCGGTCTCGGCCGAGGCCACTGAAGCCATATCGGACCCGGACAACGTGGTCTGGGTCAGCGCAGCCAGCGCCTGGGAGATCAGCATCAAGCAGGCCATCGGAAAGCTGACCGTGCGCGGCGACTTCGACGCCGCAGTGGACGAGGACTTCGAACAGCTGCCGATCAGCCTCGCCCACGCCAGGCTCGCCGGCCAACTGCCACGCCATCATCGCGACCCGTTCGACCGGATGCTCGTCGCCCAGGCACAACTGCACGACTTCTTGCTCGTGACCCGCGACGCCAAGATCAGAGAGTACGGGGCAGCGGTCCTGGTCTCGTGAGCTCCGCGCCGGCTACGAGTGGCCCAGGCGCTGGTCGAGGTCGAGCAGGGCTTGCACGAAACACTCGACGGGGGCGCGGGCCACCCCGGCGCCCACCTGGCCGGACCCGTCGGAGATGTGCAGGATCCCGGTGTTGACCGCCGGGGTGATGGAGGTCTCGACCACCCGGCGTACATCGACCCCCAGTGGGGTTCCGGCGTTGTCGAGCACAGGCAGCCGGAACCGGCTGCTGGTGCCGGCGCAGATGCGGCCCATGGCCGCGGTGACAGCCATGGCGTCGGCCATGCGGCCTCCCAGAAAGCCCGCGACCGCCGGAGAGTTGGCGGCGGCCGGCCCACCGAGCCCCACCAGCTCCAGCACGGCGCTGTCGCCGATGTCCGCGGCGCTGGTGTCGGGGCCCTGGTCCGGGTAGTAGAGGGCGTCCTGCACGGGCGGCGCGTCCGCCAGGAACCAGTGCTCGGGCCGGCCGGGAAGGCGGATGCCGTAGGTGGTGCCGTTCCGGCACATGGTGGTGACGATGCTCGAGTCGGGCACCTGGGAGGCCCACTCGGCCAGGGCGCGGGCGCCGGCCATGGCGACGTTGAGGAACATCAGGTGGTTGGTGCTCAGGAAGTCGGCCACCTCGCCGATCCGGGCGCTGCTGGAGCGGACCAGGCGGGGAAGCAGGTCGCGCAACAGCAGGTTGGTGGTGGCCTGGACCCGCATGTGCACGTCGTCGCCCATGTTGATGCCCTGGGCGGACAGCGAGAACACGTCGACGGGTCCGGCCCCGTCGAGAGCCTGGGCCAGGGCCGGACCGAGCGCGTCGCGCAGGAACCGGAGGCGCTCGATGGCCGCGTCGGAGTCGACCCCGAACCAGGCCGCCGCCCCCGAGCCCTGGTTCAGGCTGGCATAGGCGGTGGTCCCGCCCGCATCGACTGACACCACGTAGACGGGCGCAGTGGGACCGATCGCGGTGGCCATCGGCACCACCGCGCCGTGCTCGTTGGCAGGCTCCAGCCGGATCTCGCCGGCCTGGGCCATGCCGTCGACAGCATCGGTGTGGGGAGCCCAACCCTCGGCCACGACCGCGGCCCGCACCGAGCGCCGGAGCGGGTCGCACATGTCGGCCCACGCGATCCGCGGCCCGCAGTGCAGGATCGTGCCTTCGTCCAGGCCGCCGATCACCGAGCCCGCGGTCTCCACGCCCAGCAGCATCGGCACGCCGCGGTCCAGCCGGCTGACCACCTCGGCGTTGGCCGCGTCCACCCGGTCCGACGCCGGGCCCAGCAGCCGGGCCAGCGCCGCGACCGCGTCGAGGTCGCCGCCGGCGGGGATGCGCCACTCCACGCCGACCGCGGGCGCGCCCTGGTCCCGCACCGCGGTCTCGAACCGCTCCAATCCGACGTTGACGACCTCCACCCTGGAGGGCAGGTCAATGACGCCCATCGCGGCTGTGCCTGTCCGTGCCGCCGACGGCCTACGACATCGTGACGAGCAGGGCGCTCGGCTCGTCGCGGGCGGCGGGCAGCCGCAGGTGGGCATCCACTGGTATGTCGGCCTCGACCAGCCTCCGGGCCTCGGCCAGCCGGAAGATCATCGGCTGGTGCGGCAGGCCGTAGTACGGCACGGGCGGCCCGTCGTGCTCCCATCCGATGCGTTCGAAGAAGACCACGTTCTGGAGCTGCACGAAGGCGTCCATCACGTCGCCTCCGGCCTCGGCGGCGGTCGACACCGCGAAGCGGACGAGCTTGATCCCCACGATTCCCGCCCGGTATCCGGGCAGCACCGCCAGCCGGTCGCCCTTCCAGCGGCCTGCGCCGTCGGTGCGGTAGAGGCGCACCGTGCCGATCACCTCGGAGCCCCGGCCCGCGACCACATGGACGGTGTCGGGGTCTGCGTCCCAGTCGTCGACGTCGGTGAGCGGAATGACCCGCTGCTCCTCGACGAACACCCGGTGCCTGATGCGCATGTGCCAGCCTCGGGCCTCCGGGGTGGCGGCCCGCCAGCACTCGATCCGCTCCACCGCCGCCTCCGCCGTCAGCCCCGGAGCGGGCGCGAACGGGTGGAAGGCGGTCGCGTCGCAGCGGTGCCTTTCCCGCTCTTGTTCGCTGCGCTCACGGGCCGCTCGGGCCACGGCCTCGCTCCGCTCCTCGCCAAGATTCTCACAGGCCGCTCCCTATCCGCTCGGCCTCTAGGGCCTGAACGGGGATCAGCTTGCGCCCGTTCGACCCCTGCAGCTCCCGCTCCATCGCCCCCACCGGCGAGCAGGCCTGGCAGCGGGCGCAGCCGGCCGCGACCTTGTCCGCGGTCAGTCCCCGCTCCACCAGGTACGGCGCGACCTTGCGGGCGACCTGCTCGACGTAGGGGGCGGTGGGGGGCGTCCAGTCGCCCATCAGCGAGCCCGGAACCGGCCGCAGGGGCACCACGAACGGGTAGACGCCGATGTCGGCGGCCCGGCGGCAGCCCTCCACGATCAGGTCCGGGTCCTCCCCCATGCCCAGGATCACATAGGTGGACACCTGGCCCTCGCCGAAGCGCTCCACCGCGTGCTCCCAGGCCTCGAAGTAGCGTTCGATGCCGGTGCGGTACTTCGGGGGAGCCACCCGGCGCAGCACCTCCGGGTCGAAGGTCTCGACGTGGATGCCCACCGAGTCGATGCCCCGGTCGGCCACCTGGTCGATCACGCCGAGGTCGTCGGGCGGCTCGAACTGGACTTCGACGGGAAGGCCCGACGACGCCTTCATGGCCTCCCCGCACTTGGCCACATAGAGGGCGCCCTTGTCGCGGCCGTAGGTGGAGCCGGTGGTCAAGGTGATGTCCACCGCGCCGTCGAGCTCCTTGGCCGCCACCGCCACCTCGGCCAGCTGGGCGGGGCGCTTCACCAGCACGGTGCTGCCCGAGTCCAGCGACACGCCGATCCCGCAGAAGCGGCACTGGTCCTCGTTGCCCCAGTAGGCGCAGGTCTGCAGCACGGTGCTGGCCAGCGAGTCGAGGTGCATGAGCGCAAGCTGCCAGTACGGGACGCCGTCGGCCGTGGTCAGGCCGTAGAAGCGGGGCCGGTCGGCGGGAGCCGCGCCGGCCAGCCGGACGCCGCCGGCGTAGATCCCGAACCCGACGTCCTCGGGTTCCAGCGAGTACGGCGAGTCGGCCACGAACGAGGCGTCCACCGGCACCGTCACCGCGGTGCCCTCTATCCAGACCATGCCCGCGTCCGACGGCCCGGCACCGCCCGGACGCCGCTCGAAGGGGGCGTTTATCCGCAGACCCTTGAACTGGAGGTCGATGATGAGCTCGGCCAGGGACACTAAGCCATTCCTACCACCGGACAGGCGTCCACGTCGTGTCCGGCGCGCCTCACCGGACCGTTGTCGCGATCTGGAGCCGGGAGGACCCGGCTGCTGTCGGGGTTAGGGAATGTCGTTGCCCGTAGCAAGGATCAGAGCCGGCACCCAGAAGGTGTAGATGGCGGTTCCGGCCAGGATCACGCCCAGCAGCTTGGCCTCGAGCTTTCCGTAGGTGGTGAGGGCGACCGACCCGAACGCGACCAGCCACACGATCAGGATCGACCGCATCATCCACTCACCCGGCACGGCGTCCCACCAGAAGAGGGGAAGGATGGCCGTCGGGATGGCCAGGTTGCCCACCACGCGCAGATCCCATCCGTTCATCTCGGTCTTGCCCAGAACCACGAAGAACAGCCCGTAGAACGTGACGAGTCCGGCGACGACGACTGACGCGTCGTCAAGCGGCCGGGCCCACATGATGTAGACGGCCTGGACCAGGTTGAGCACGCCGACGAGGAAGGAGGCGTGGCCGATGCCGACGAGCGGGTTCGATCCCCCTTCCTTCTGATCGGCGCCCACGCCGAGGAAGTAGAGGGCGTTGAGCCATACGACTAAACCAGTCGCAATGAACACGATAGTGATAGGGGGCATGACACGCCTTTCCTGCCCCGTCCGGCATTTCGGATGAGACATAGTTATTTCGCAACCTAAACCGCAGGCGGGCGGTCGTCAAACTCGGCCGGCTCCGAATCGAGGCCCTAGAGCGCGCACCGGCGCCGTGGCCGTGGCCGCCGCGGCCTGGTCGCCGCGGTCGCGGTGCTAGTGGTGGTCGTGGTCGCCGTGGTCGTGGCCGGCGGGGCGGGCCGCGTAGGCCGCGGCCAGCGCGTCCACCTCGGGCTCGGTGACGATCGCCCGATCCTGGACGATCGACTCGAGGGCCTCCTGCCAGCGTTCGTAGTACCGGTACTCGCCGACTGGGTCCGACTCCCAGCGCTGCACCGCGGCGATCAGGTGGTCGCGGAAGTCGTCCCAGGTGAAATGGCCGCCCTCGACCAGGGCCATGGCCATGGCGAAGCTGCGCCCCTCCCAGGGCGCGTCGAAGACCAGCTCGCCGTTGAGCCGCGGCGGAGCGGCCGGGCCTTCGATGTCGAGAGTGAGAGCCACCGGCGCCCGTTCAGCCTGCGCTGACCTTGGCCACCCCCACCATGGCGTCGCGGGTCACGAGCGCGGCCAGCTCGTCCTCGGCGAGACCATCGGTGCCGTCGGGCCGCTGGGGCAGCACCAGATACCGGTTCTCGGCGCTGGAGTCCCAGACCCGCACCTCCACGCCGTCGTCGAGGTCGAGGCCCATCTCGCTCAGCAGGGTGCGGGGCTCGCGCACCATGCGGCTGCGGTAGGCCGGGTCCTTGTACCACTCCGGCGGCAGGCCGAGAACCGGCCACGGGTAGCAGGAGCACAGCGTGCACACCACCACGTTGTGCACGTCGTCGGAGTTCTCGACCACCACGATGTGCTCGCCCTGGGGTCCGGCGAAGCCCAGCTCCTTGATGGCGCCGGTGCCGTCGGCGAGCAGCTGCGCCCGGTAGTCGTCGTCGGTCCAGGCCTTGGCCACCACCTTGGCCCCGTTCATGGGGCCCACGTCGTTGACGAAGCGGTTGATGAAACCGTCGAGCACCTCGGACTTGACGAGGCCGCGCTCGGCCAGCAGCGACTCCAGCGCCTCGGCCCGGACCGCGGGCGGGGGACGGTCTGTGGTGTGGGAGTGGTCAGCCATCTAGGTCGCCTCCAGGTAGCTCTCGAACAGATCGATCCGCAGCTTGGACGCCTCCGCGTCCGGGCCCCACAGCTCGGTCGAGTCGAACTCGACGGTGTAGACGTGCTGGGGGTTCTCGCCCTCGAAGTGGGCGTTGGTGTCGGGCAGCAGCGCGGCGGGGCGCAGGGCGTGGATCGTGCCGGTGCGGCCCCGGACGTAGCCGGGCATGCGGGTGTGACCGTCGGTCCGGATCTCCTTCGCCCTCACCCGGTCCCCTACCGAGAAGGCGGGAGGGTCGTCGATCTCGCGCAGCGATCCGGCGCCGCCGCGCTCGTAGACGGGCTTGTTCTCCTCCACATCCTCCGGCTCGGCGACCGACTCCCCTGCCAGGTTCCGGGCCCGGGCCTCCACCGCGCCGGGCGCCAGCACGCCGCTGTCGACCAGCAGCGTCTCGGCGCACGCCAGCCAGCGGCCGTAGTAGCCGTCGGCCAGGTAGTCGTAGGGGTGCAGCCGCTCGAGGCCGTGGCGGAAGGCGTCGAGGTTGGTGCCCGACAGGCCCATGGACATCGCGCCCATGGCGAAGGCGCGGCCGTGCCAATGCTCGCGGAACACCGGCTCGTCGGGGGCGATGGCAACGCTGCCCCAGCCCTGCATTCCTCCCATGTCGTGGATGCCGTCCATCGGAGCCTCCCAGTCAGCGGATCCCTCGGCCGTGGTCCGTGCGTCAACTATAAGACAGCCGCCGGTCGCAAGGGAAATGCAGGACGGCCCGGCTCCGATCCCGGCCGGCGCCGGAGAACCGGACCGGCAGGCTCAGGACGGGCTCGCCAGCTCGCGGGCCCGCGACACCAGCCTCTCCTCGGCCTCGGCGTATCCCTTGAGGGCCTCGACCGCGCCGGCCCGCAGGCTGGCCGCGTGGTCGGAGAACTCCTCGGCCATCGACCTCACCTCGCCGGGGGACGCTCCACCCGTCGCCCTGCGGGTGGCCACGATACGGCGCGGGTCCAAGGCCTCGGCCAGCGCGGCCGGGTCGAGCCCGAAGCGCCGCCCGCACACCTCCTGCGCGGCGTCGTCCAGCAGGTCCGCAGTGATGTCCAGCCCCCGCAGCCCGCGTCCGCTGGCGGCCCGGACAGCCTGTCCCACGACGTGGTAGGCGGTGCGGTAGTCGACTCCGGCGGCCACCATCACGTACTCGGCCAGGTCGGTGGCCTGGGCGAAGCCCCGCTCGAGCTCGGACCACATCCGCTCGGCGTTCACCGTCAGCGTTCTCACAACCCCCGACGTCAGGGCGCTCACCCGGATGGTGAAGTCGAGCGCCCGGGGGATCTCGCCGTAGGCGAAGATCAGGTTGTCGCTGCGGGCCGACGGGCTCTTCACGACGGCGAGGAACCCGCTCATCCGGCCGATCAGCACCCCGCTGGCCCCCCGGATGATCGACAGCGAGTAGGGGTTGCGCTTCTGGGGCATCAGCACCGACGCCCGGGTGAACGGGCCGGCCAGGTCCACGAAGTCGAACTCCTGGCTCGACCAGATCTCGAGGTCCTCGGCCAGCTTGGCCTGGTTGGCGATCATGCTCGCCGACGTGGCCAGCAGATCGATGAACACGTCGGTCTGCCACATGGCGTCGCGGGTGTGGGCGATGACGCCGTCGAACCCGAGGATGTCGGCGATGGCGTTCCTGTCGTCGAGCAGCCGGCTGCCGTTGACGCAGCCCGCGCCGCCCGGGCTGGTGTTCACCTGGTCGAGGGCCGCCGAGAACCGCTCGCCGTCGCGCAGGGCGGGCGGCACGAAGGCCAGCAGGTAGTGGCCGAAGGTCGACGGCTGGGCCTGCTGGAGGTAGGTCTGGTCGCCCATGAACGTCTCGGCGTGATCGGAGGCCACCGCGGCCGCCGTCGATGCGAAGTCGGCCCCGACCTCGATGAGCCGGGCCGTCTGGGACCGCAGCAGCAGCCGCAGCGCCACCCGGGCCGCCTCCCGGCGGGGACGGCCGGCGTGCAGCCATCCGGCCGAATCGCCGATCCGCTCCACGAAGTGGCGCTCACGCGAGTTGTAGACCTCCCCGGAGGCGGAGTCGTAGGGGAAGTCAGCCGGGCCGGTGCCGTAGGCCTCGAGCAGCACCCTCAGCAGGTCGGCCGCGGCCGGCTGGGGAATGAGTCCCCGTTCCCGCAGGTCCAGCACATGGCCGAGATCGGCGAGGTTGAGCCCGTGGTGCAGCAGCGGAGCGTCGGCGATCTCCCACGCGAACCCCGCGTCGATCAGTTCCGGCGCGGGCGCCTCCGCCGACGGCCCCGCCAGCCGCGGTGAGCCGGCCGCTGCCAAACCGTGGTTCCGCTGGGCTGAACTCATGCCGTCTCCAGCCGCGAACTGGCAGCAAGATGCTCGCATAACGTGCAAAACGCTGCCAGTTCCCGAGTCACGTAGAGTCTCCCGGCGAACTGGCAGCAAGATGCTCGCATAACGTGCAAAACGCTGCCAGTTCCCGAGCTACACCCAGTCATCGGTCTCGGTGGCGCGGCGCTTGGTTGCCTCGGCGATCACGGTGTCTACCATCGGCCCGGCCGCACCGGTTGCGGGCCGGTCCAGGCCTTCGAGCTCGGCGGGTGTGGCGATGCTGCCGAGTGCCTCGATCAGCGGGCGGCCGCTGACGCGGGCCTGCCGGTAGGCCGCCTGCAGCTCGTCGTTGGCCCGGTGCTTGCCGAGCCTCGCCGACAGGCGCCTCAGCAGCTCCTGGGATCCGAAGTCGCCCATGGTCTCCAGGTTGGCGGCCATCGCGGCGGCGTCCACCTCGATGCCGGCCGCCAGGTCACGGGCCAGGCTGAGCTGGGCCAGCAGGTAGTGGCACATCTCGGGCAGCAGCACCCACTCGGTCTTCCACGTGCGGCCGTCGCGCTCGTGGTCGCCGACCATGGTCTCGGTGAGCACGCCCGCGGCCGAGCGCACCAGCCGGGCCAGGGTCACCACCTGCTCGCTGCGCTCCGGGTTGCGCTTGTGGGGCATCGTGATGCTGCCCATCGTGGCCTCCGACGCTGCCTCCGCGACCTCGCCGATCTCGCGTCGCTGGAGGTTGTACACCTCGTTGGCCATGCGGGCCATGGTCGCCGACAACAGCGCTGAGTTGTTGGCGAACTCGGCGATGCGGTCCCGGGCCGTGAGCCACGAGATGGCGGGCTCGCCCAGTTCGAGGCGCCGGCAGAAGCGACCGCGCAGCTCGGGGCCGAGGTCCCCGTAGAAGCCCAGAGCCCCCACCGCCCCGGCCAGCTGTCCCACCACCAGGCGGGGACGGCTCTGGCGCCACCGCTCCAGGTGGCGGGCCGTCTCGTCGGCCCAGGAGGCCGCCTTGAGCCCGAAGGTCACCGGAGCGCCGGGCTGGCCGTGGGTGCGGCCCAGCATGGGGGTGTCGCGGTGGCGCTCAGCGAGCTCCAGCAGAGAGCCCTCCACAGCCCGCACGTCGCGCCACACGATCGCGCCGACGTCGCGCATCTCCAACGCCGCGGCGGTGTCGGTGATGTCCTGCACGGTGGCGCCGTGGTAGACGTGCTCCCGAGCCTCGGCGGGCAGGTGGGCCTGCAGCTCGCGCACCAGCCCGATGGTGGAGTGCGATGTCCGCCGGGTCTCGGCGCCCACCGCGGCCGGATCCAGCCGGTCCGCATCGAGTCCCTCGATCGCCGCGGCGGAGGCGGCCGGGATGATGTCGAGGTCGGCCTGCGCCCCGGCGAGAGCCTTGAGCACCCGCACCCAGCGGGACAGGCGGGCGCGCTCGGAGAACAGGGCCAGCGACTCCGGGGTGGACCACCCGTGGCCGTAGACGGCCGAGTCGATCAGGTGGGCGTCCACGTGCCGTCCCCGGATCCCGCCAGTGAATGGAGGGCGTTGCGCACCTCGTCGAGGGTCGCGCCCCACGGCACCATGGCGGTGTCGCCGTGCCGCTCCAGTCCCTCCTCCAGCATGCAGCAGCGGCTCAGCACAAGCCCCGAGCCGTCGCCGGAGCCGCCGGCTGCGTCCATGAGCCGGCGGGGGCACCAGTCGATGGTGCGGGGCGGGTCGGTCCCGTAGAACCAGCGGTGAATCTGCTGGGAGCGCTCGCAGCCGAGCAGGGTCGAGCCGGCGAAGGACGGCCGCTCGTCGAGATGCGACACCGACACTCCCTCGATCTCGATCCCCCCGCCGCGGCAGGGAACGATCAGCCCCTCGGACGGCTGCGAGCCGGCCTCGGCCACCAGCGAGCGGCTGTCGACGATCCGTTCGCTCACCGTGATGGGGGGCAGGTCCTCGGCCGTGTCCAGGACCCTGGCCACCTGGTCCGACAGCTTGGAGGGCTCCGGTGGCACGACATCCAGAACCGTCACCCGGATCGGGTCGGCGTTGAGCAGGAAGCTCACGTGGCGGTACCGGCCCTCCACCACCACGCATCGGTGGTCGGGGCACCGGGCCGCGGCCCGAGCCAGGTGGGATCCGACGCCCGGGTCGAGGCTGTCGTCGCGGACGTAGGCGCACTCGTCGGCCGAGGCCAGCACACGGGCGGCCATCGCCTCGGAGAACAGGTCGTCGCTGCCGTCTCGGGCCAGTTCCACCAGCGCGCCGCGCTCGGGACCGCCGTCCAGCCGGGCGATCACGAATCTGGTCCTGTGGTACGCCTCGCGTCCGGTGAAGCGGGCCACCAGATCGTCGGGCGACAGGCTGGGAACCGATGCCACCGACACCTGCCGGTAACGGGCCGGCATCACGTTGGGCGCGGCCGGATCGAGATCGAACACGGCTCTAGGGGCCGGGCCGCGGCGAGCCCGCGCCCGGGACCGGCTCGGACGCATCAGCAACGGGCGCCGGCCGGTGCAAGCTCGTCGTGTGTGTAGCCGCAGCCCCCGCAGACGTAGTCGGTGCGCCCGCGGCCCCGCGGGGCCCGACCGCCGTGTCGGGACGGGGTGTCTCCCGCTCTCGTTCGCTGCGCTCACGGGCCGCCCGAGTCAAGTCGACACTGCCCACGGCCTCGCCCGTACGGGCCGGATTCGCGTGCCTGCTCGCTCGGCCTCCGAGGGGCTCCGGGTCCGGGATCGCATCCGGGGCGCGGGACGGAAGGCTGGTTCGGAGGGTGTCGGAGCGCAGCCCTTGCCGGAGGGCCTCCACCCCGAGCACCTCAGCCGGTGCGATGTTGGCGAGGTTCACGTTCGCGCCCAGGTGGTTGACGAGCCAGGCCTGCTGCTGGCGCAGCGGCGCCTCGTAGACGACGGGCGCTTCCTCGCCGAGACGTGCCAGAGCCTCCACGAGGTCGGCCCGGACCGACCCGTCGGCGGCGTAGAGGCCCACGGTCCCGCTCTCGCGGCCCTCGGCGACCAGCCAGCGAGCACCGCAGTCCAGGTCGCTCCTGGCCTCCTCCAGCCATTCCGAGGGCAGGGCGGGCTCGTCGGGATCCTTGCTGCCCACTTCGGCGAACACCTCGAACCCGTGGTCGCAGGCCGTAGCGATGAGACCGCTCTTGGAGGAGGCCGGCAGGCCGGTGGCACCCCGCGACACCTCCACGCAGTCGAAACCGACCCATCCGGCCCACTCGAAGAACTCCTCGCTCCGGCCTTGCCACCAAGCTGCCTCCAGCAGGGTCCCGCCCGGGCAGGCCCTCACCTCGTGACCCCGCAGGAGCTCTACCTTGGCACCGACCGTGCCGTCGACGTAGGCCGTGCCGAAGCCGAACTTCCAGACGTCGATCAGCGGGCCGTGGGCTTCGAGCAGCTCATTGACGGCGGCCAGGGGCGTGCCCTTGTCGATGACGTGGGTGATCCCGTCACGGCGCGGCTTGGACGTCCGAGCGGCAGTCTCGAGGAACCGGGGAGACTCGGAGATGGGCATCGGG